>NZ_CP035951.1:3842731-4165346 GCF_013376875.1 Acidovorax sp. JMULE5 | reverse complement strand
TGGCGTTGTCGTGTCCAGTACAAGCGGACACTCTCCTCCGTTGGACCCCTTGTACACATCGAACAGGGCTTGGTGATCCCCGCCCCATGGGGCCGGACCAGAGAACAGGTATTCCCATACGTCGTCTGCACTCCACTGGTCGATCGGTGTGAATACCAGCGCATGAGGCAAGCTGGTGTGCTTTCCAAGCCGCGAACCGTCAATCCGATGCTTCCTGATCACTTGGGCGCGAGATGCGCTCTCTTGGATGCGCGAACCAAGAACCACAACGACCTCTCCAAAGGCCGCGACCTTCTGACGGATAAATTCGCTCGTCGGGTCGATCTTCATACGCTCTGTGCACCAGCGGAATTGCCGAGTCGGAGCTGGGTATCCCTTGCCAATCAGGTTGACCCAGAACGTTTCGTCTATCCGTGGATTCACAGGCGCTGCAACCTCGATCGGAAGTGCCAGTTCGGCCGCTGCAAGCCGCATCTTGCCCAGCGCCTCGTGAATCAAGTTGACAACAAGGGGGGTCTCAACCATTGTGTCGGAAGACACAATAAAGATTGGTTTAGTTCTCTCGGGAAGGGGAAGTTCAAGCAGAGCTTCGAATACAAGCCGGCAAATCGCAGTCGAATCCTTCCCGCCGCTGAAGCCAATGACCCAAGGACGGTTGTCGGCCTTGTAAATGGTAAGGATGTCTTCCTTACTCGCTATGACGCATTCCATCATTTACCTTTAGAAGTGAGCCGCTGCTTGGCAGGCAAGAGGGCTTCAAGCTCCAAATCAGCCGACGAAAGCGGCAAACCCAGATGGGATTTAACGTAGTTGGCGGCGAGGTGGACGTTGGTCGCAGCTTTGCTGATTCTTCCGTGCACCATGGCCCGCCCCTCCCAAACTGCCACGTTAGACCGCGACCAGTCGATGTTGCGGAGATGGCGCAGATCAGACTTCCACTGTTTCGAACGTTGGGACAACAGCTCTGCACCAGCGAGAGCCAGCGCCTGCAACGCGACCCCATGGGCATGGACGTATTCCTGCCGAAGTTCAGCAGTTGCCACGTCCTTGGTTCTAGCCCTCTGCCAATCGGGAATTTGGTCACTAACCACATCCCAATATTCCTTGGCAAGCATCCTCTCGACCGAACTGCACTCATCTTTCGGATGCTTCCTAAGTAAGGCCCGGCTTGCATGCTTGATGCTGCTCAACGTAAAAAGTTTTACCGACCTATTTGAGATTGTCGACTTCTCCATCTCTGTCAAGCCTCGAAATGCCCGACACTCAGACGCAAGGTACCGAGCAAGCTCCGAACTCGGGTCGCGATGGTCGTATAGCGTGGACAACGAATAGCTTGGGCGAACAGCGTACTTGTTCAGGTCTGCAAACATCTGTTGGCTGCGGACCAACCCTTCATCACCAAAAAACAGAACTGGAACGTTGTCTTGCCCAAGTGCGGGGCTTTCTTTGAGCGCCTCTTCGATCGCAGCGCGACGGTGCTGCCCATCGTTGATCAAAATCCGCGCGTCCATCGGAATCTCCATGACCCCAACAGAGAGGTTTCGCCCGGCATCAAGCGGTACGAACCGTACTTGCCCATCCACTGACGCTGTCAAGGCAGACAGAATGTATGTGTCAGGGTTCGCCAACAAGTACTGAGCGATCGCCGGCACACGATTTCTGTTGAGTGATCGCTGAGCCCGCAACTCTGCGGGTACCTCTTCTTCATCGAACATGAAAAGCTTCGGAATCATACGAAGCGGACACATCGCAATGAAGAAAGGACGCTTGCCCTGAAACCCCTGAACGGCTGGAAAGCTGTGAAAGTAACCCTGATCGTCCATACCGCCCTCCATGGAAGTTAAATTATAACTTCCATCGGAGGGGTTGGAAGGCTTATGGAGCCAATAGGTATCTTGCCAGTGGTGTTGGGCCGAGTGCTTCGCACGACGGTGATCTTGACGACAACCTCAAGCTCACTGGAGTTCAACTGCTAGCGCGCTGCAGTGTCGGCTACAGCTGGATCGGGATGAGCCCATTTTTCCCTTTTGGACTTGAAAGCCTTAAATCCTCGATCTCGCAAGATGAAAGTCCCGAGTATGTGCGGGATCAATGCAACCGCATCCACCGGCGCCTGGTACACCCGCCCATGCACCTCCGCATAGGCATCCAACTGCGCCTTCAGCTCTGCCGACAGTGTGATCGTCAGCTTCACCGCATCAGACCGCGGCAGCGCCCCCAGGCTCAATCGGTTCGGCCCCTTGCTCATCGCGCCTCTCCCCGATTGAAAATCAACGGCTGGTACGGCCGCAACACCAGATCCTTGCTCACCATCACCCGCACCGGGAACCCAGGCCGGATCGTCAGCGTGGGCTGAATGCTCATGTTCCGCTTGGTGATCTCCTGCCCCACCTGGTTCACCGCATCCTGCGCCCCCTCCCGGGCCGCAATCACAACGCGGTTGCCATCGGTCCGGCTCTCTGGCGCCGCCAGCTCCGCCCCCACGCCCAGCAGCGTGGACAGCGCCGCCCCAGCCAGGATCCGGTCCCAGTGCCAATCCACCCCATCCTCCAGCCCCGCGTACCCCGCAGTATCAATCCCCGGCAGCCGATCCAGCGCCACCGACGAGGTGTCCGGCAGGATCAGCCGCGTCCACACCAGCAACACCCTCCGCTGCCCGAACGCCACCTGGCTGTCATACCGCCCCATCAATCTCGAGCCCTGCGGTATCAGCAAATGCTTGCCCGTGGTCGTGTCATAGACCGCCTCGGTCACATTGGCAATCACCTGCCCCGGCAAATCCGAATTGATCCCCGTCACCAGCGCCGCCGGAATGACCGTCCCGGCCATCACCTGGTACGGCGACGTCGGAATCTGCAAGCTACTTGGGTTGCGCGTCCCGCCCACCCCCGCCTTCGCCAGGAACGCCTCCTTCGCATCCTGCCGGTTCTGCACCGCGGTCGGATCTGCCGGCGCTGCTTGCACCGATGCCCCGGCCATCGGATCAAACCCCTGGTTGCCCGTACCTACTGCCTGGTTTCCAGCTACAGCATCTGCCACCGCTTGCTTGGTGCCCCCACCCTGCCCACTGCTCCGGAAGAACACCGACGACTTGGCCGCCTCCTCGGCCTGATCCAAATCCACTCTCGGCGCCCGCATCTCCATCGGCTGCTGCGACTTCACGATGGCCGGCCCAAGATCCCCAGGAAGCGGCGGTCCCAGCACCGGCGGCGCTGCCTTGACCAACCCCGAGTAGTCCTTCGGCAGCCGCTCCAGGTCCTCGGTGCGCGCAATGCGATCTACGTTGAAGAGTTCGGTATTGGCACCACGATCCCGCCGACTCGGACTCAGGGACCACAGCGTGGCCCCCAACACCGCAGCACTGAGCCCGCCCACCAGCACCACCAGAGTACGCCGGTTGAGCCGCGTCACCGGCCGCGGCGAAGCCCGCAACGCCATGGCCTCGGGATCGGCCTTGGGCGCTGACGTTTGCGGTGCCTCCGGCATGTCGGTCGTACCCATCTCAGTTCCTCCGCGCCGAACTCACGCCATCCGTGCGCTCGATCCTTACCACCTGGGCCTTGTCTCCACCCAGACGCAGCTCGGCCGCACCAAACAACCGATCCACCACGTAGTAGGGTGCCCGGTACCGGTAGTTCACCAATTGCCCATCACCCTGCGGCCCGATCACAAACAACGGTGGCAGCTCACCTTGAGCGATGCCCCCCGGGAACTGGATATAGACCTTCTCCCCATCGTCAAACGCCCGCAGCGGCTTCCAGGGTGGCGAATCCCCGCTCACCGCATACCTAAACCGGATCTGCTCCAGCGACATCCCCGTTTCCACCGGAGCGCCCACCTGCGCCTCCCGCGCCTGCTTCTGCAGCGCGAGCATCCGGTCCTTGGGGTAGTCCC
Organism: Acidovorax sp. JMULE5; assembly: GCF_013376875.1. Classification (GTDB taxonomy): domain Bacteria; phylum Pseudomonadota; class Gammaproteobacteria; order Burkholderiales; family Burkholderiaceae_C; genus Acidovorax; species Acidovorax facilis. The sequence continues at coordinate 4,161,452 of NZ_CP035951.1, read as the reverse complement.
AGGACACCGATGCCATCCAGGCCTGCGGCGTCGAAGATAGCTCCAGCAGGTAGGTCCGGCGGTTTGTGGTGATGACCAGGTTGGTCTTCAGGCCCACCCGCGTGGGCTTGACTAGGATGTTCACCCGCAAGTCCGCACCTGACCCACTGGCTGTGTCTCCCACGATCCAGCGCACCGTATCCCCGGCCGAAACCGTCACTAGTTCTTCGCCAGCCTGCAATGCAATCACCGTGACGCGGCCAGGGCTGGTATAGACCTGATACAGCGCACCATCGGCATAGGGCCAGACCTGGATTGCATTGACATAGCCCTCGCGCGAAGGAGCGATGCGCGCCTCCTCATTGGCCTTGGACACTCGGGCCTTCTCATCGGCTGGCTCAGGCACCGGCTTCGCATCGGCCTCGCGCCCCACAGGCTTCAACTGCCCCGGCAATGCCAGCGGCTGCGGCACAGCCACAACCTCCACAGGCTTGGGCGCCTCGGGCAGCAGCTGCGCCGCCCTCTCCTGCCTGGGCTCATCGAGCGAGATATCTGGCGGCTTGCGCGGCGACGCGCAGCCTGTGGCCAGGATGGCCAGGATGGCCAGCAGAACCGCCGGCAATACGCAAACACGGCTTCGTGCATTCATGGCTTCTTCACTCCTTCGGAGGTTTCCAGTTCGCGGGTCCACGACAGTCCGTTGACGTAGATGCCCAGGGGGTTCTTGCGCAGACGTTCCTCGGTGCGCGGGGTCTGCAGCACGATGGACAGCACGGCGGTCCAGCGGTCCAGACCGGCGGCTTCCCCATTCACATAGCGCCGCTCGGTCCAACGCACCTGGAAGGAGGAATCGCTTGCCCGCACCACGCTGTTGACCTGCACCGCCACCGACTGCTGCCCAATACGAGAAAACGGATCGTTGGTGCGCGCGTAGTCGTTCAACACCGCAGCCCCCTTGTCCGTGGTGTAGTCATAGGCTTCCAGCCAGCTCTGCCGCACCACGATCGGATCGATGGACAGCGAACGCACGCCGCTGATGAACCGCGCCAGGTGAAACGCAATCTGCGCGTCCGCCGGCTTGTAGGGCGTGGCCGCCTCACCGACAGCCCGCACTTGTCCGGCCTGGTCCACCTCGATCACATAAGGTGTCACGATGGACTGGGCGGAGCGCCAGACCAGACCTCCGGCCATCAGCAGGGCCAGCGACAGGGAACCAAAGGCCATCAGCCGCCAGTTCTTGGCCTGCACGCGCGCACTGCCGATGCGCTCGTCCCAGACCTGCCCTGCGGCCTGGTAAGGGGTGATGGGCTCAGGTGTCTCCGAGTACCGCACCCGGGGTCGTTTGAATCGCATGGAGGTTCTCCTCAAGAGTTCGAGTCATCGCGAAGGCTCGGCCCGGAGCCGCAGCCCCCGTGGTCGCCCGAGCGCAGCGCGTGCGCGGCCGTCGTGGCCGCGTGTGCGGCCTGCTGCCTGCGCCGCATGCGCTGGGCCCAGGCGGGTTCAGTCGTGGGTGGGGAGGTACTGGCCTCGAATGCGGCGTCGGCAGCCGCAGTGGCTGTTGGTGCTACCGCTTCGCTGACGAAGCCCGCAACGCTGGCCTTGACGGCCTTCGCACCGGAAGCAACACGCTGGCCCGCAGCAGTTGCTCCGGTCTTGGCAACGTTCCTCATGCCTGCGGCAGCAGCCCGCGCGCCGCTACCGCCAGAAGCCGCAACACCCGCCAGGTAGGCCGACTTCGCACCGCTGGCCAGGGCACTGGCAGAGCGCGCAGCCGAGGCACCGCCAGCAATGGCCGCCTTGGTCGCGCCAGGTGCCATGCGTGCTCCTGCCGCCACGGCCGAGCCAGCACCGGCCACGGCAGCGCCACCGGCGACAGCCAGACCGGTCGCCCCAATGGCCGTACCTACAGCAGCTCCCGCACCCAGCTGCGGTGCTCCCGAGACCAGCCCGGTCGCAATCCCCGGCCCAAAGATCCCCAGTCCGAGCATGGCCAGCGCCGCCAACATGATGACCAGCGCATGGTCGATGGAGGGCTCCGCCCCTGCCGGTGTCCTGAACTCCGCAAACAGCCCCGAGCCAATCCCTACGATGACCGCCAGCACCAGCACCTTGATTCCCGACGAGATCACATTGCCCAGCACCTTCTCCGCCAGGAAGCTAGTCTTGTTCCACAAGGCAAACGGCACCAGCACAAAGCCCGCGAGGGTGGTCAGCTTGAACTCGATCAACGTCACGAACAGCTGCACCGCCAGCACGAAGAAGCTCACGATCAGGACCAGCCACGCCAAGAACAGCACGGTGATCACGTCCAGGTTCGCGAACACCTCCGGAAACCCCGTCAACTCGCTGATCTGCGCCATGATCGGCCGGCCCGCATCAATGCCCACCTTCGCCAGTTGGCCCGGCCGCAGAAACTGCGCCTGCGTCATGCCCGAACCCGAAGCGGTCAATCCCAGCCCCGCAAACGACTGAAACACGATCCCCGCCAGCCGGTTGAAGTTGCCGATGATGAAAGCAAACGCCCCCACATACAGCACCTTCTTGATCAGCCGCGCGATCACATCGTCGCCCTGTCCCGAGGCATGACCCATGGCCCAGAACAACCCGGCGAGCGTCACGTCGATCACGATCAAAGTGGCGCTCAGAAACCGCACCTCGCCACCGAGCAGACCGAACCCCGAATCGATGTAGCGGGAGAACACATCGAGAAAGCGGTCGATGACCGCCACGTCGTTCATGGTGCTCAATCCCTGGCGGTATCGCTGGAGGCCGCGCTCGCGGCCGATGACTCGGGCTGGGGGGCAGCCGGTAGATGCGCTGTCCCGCCACCCATGAATCGCCGGCGCGTGGCCTCGGCCACCGCGTTGCACTGCGCATCACCCACCTTGGCGTGGTCCGCCTTGCACTGGGCGCGCAGTTCCCTGAGCCGTTCGGGGTTAACTACCAGCGACTCGACGGTCTCGATGGCAGGAGTTTTGTCGCAGCCAGCCACCAGCAGCGCGACGGACATGATCAGAAGGTACTTGGACATCATGGTCATCCCCTCACTGGCCGTAGAAGCTGACCGGCGCCGCCGTGTACGGCGTTCCCTCACCCTGGAAGCGTCGGCGCACCTCGCGCGCCCGTTCCTGCACAGCCACCTGTCGCGCCTGCTCCAGTGCCACCGCCCGGTCCTGGGTGATCTGCAGCTGCTGCGCCTGCATGGACTGGCGCGACTGCAGGGCCAGCAGCTGGTTCGTCGCCTGCATGGCCTGCAGGGCGCCCACGGCCGATTGGCTGCGGTTCACGAGGTCCGTGAGCGTGCGCTCGTCGCTTGCGAAATTCTGCACCGCCTGTGACTGCACCTGGGTGGCGGTGCGCAGCGCCTCCAGCGAGTTCTGCCAGCGCTGGCGCGCATCCAGCGCCATCTGGTTGCCCGAGATCGAGGCGGTGTAGGCCTGCGGGTACAGCCGCCGAAACTCGCCTTCCATCTGCTGCACGTTGAACGCCAGCCCCTGCGCCTGACGGATCAGCTGGTTAGTCGCTCCCAGCGCTGCCCGCAGCTCGCCCAGAGCGCTGGAATCCAGCTTGGCCAGGTTCAGTGCATCATTCTGCAGTTGCCGGATCTGGTTGTTGATCTGCTCCAGCGTCCGCGCCGCCGTCAGGATGTTCTGGGAGAAGTTCGAGGGATCGAACACGATGCGGCCCCCAAACATCTGGGCCTGCGCAGGCAGCGCCGCGCCGAGGGACAGCGCCGCAATGGCCGCAAGTGCAACACGTCGGGGTTGAAACACCATCTTGAGAGTCATGAATACCTCCTTCAGTGAGTAGAGATCGGTGGGAACGAGGCAATGAGCTCCGCGGCCCATTCCAGCCCGCAATGGCGCAGCCAGGCGGCCGCGAAGTCCTGGCGGGTCGCCGAGGCCACCTCGTCGATGTCCCGCTGGTGCTCCTGAGACGAAGCCCCCGCAAACGCCAGCGCCACGGGCCCCAGCCCCAGGTCAAACACCCGGTTGCCCAGCCGAGACTGGTAGTAGTAGTCGCGCTTGGGCGTGGCCTGTGCGACGATGTCGATCTGCCGTCCGTTGAGGCCGAACCCTTCGTAGATCACCCGGATCTGCGGCTCGGTCGCCTGGGGGTTGGGCAGAAAGATGCGGCTCGCGCAGCTCTCCACGATGGCTGGGGCGATGCTTGAGCCCTGGATATCCGCCAGCGACTGGGTCGCGAAGATGACCGACACGTTCTTCTTGCGCAGCGTCTTGAGCCACTGGCGAATGCGCGTGGCAAACACCGGGTCGTCCAGGAACAGCCAGGCCTCGTCGAGGATCAGCAGCGTCGGCGCGCCATCAAAGCGTTCGTCAAAGCGCGCGAACAGGTAGGACAGCACGGCCAGGGTCGCGGCCTTGCTGTGCATGAGCTCCTCCATCTCGAAGCACTGGACCGAGGAAGAGCCCAGACGGTCCACATCCGCATCGAGCAGCTTGCCGTGGGCACCGCCCAGCACATAAGGCTGCAGCGCCTGACGCAGGGCATTCGACTGCAGCAGCACGGACAAGCCCGTGAGCGTGCGCTGCTCCACGGGCGCGCTGGCCAGGCTGTTGAGGGCAGACCAAACCGCATCCTTCTCGGCGGGGCCCACGGATATTCCTTCGTGGATCAACCGACCCTCGACCCACTCCGACGCCCAGGCACGGTAGCCCTCCTGATCGATGCGTGCCAGCGGCTGGAACGCGATCTCGCCGTCCAGCCCCAGGTCATAGTGCTCGCCACCGAGCCCCAGCACCGTGGCGCGCATCGAGCGTCCCATGTCGAAGGCGAGGATGCGCGAGTTCGGGTAGCGCCGGAACTGCAGCGCCAGGGTGGCCAGCAGCACCGACTTGCCCATGCCCGTGGGGCCGACCACCAGGGTGTGGCCCACGTCCCCGATGTGCGTGACCAGCCGGAACGGCGTGGCGCCGTCCGTGCGCGTGACGATCAGGGGGGGCCCGTCCAGGTGCTTGTTGCGCTCCTGGCCGGCCCAGACCGCCGACACCGGCATCATGTGCGCCAGGTTCAGGGTGGAGACGATGGGCTGACGCACATTGGCGTAGGCGTTGCCCGGAATCGAAGACAGCCAGGCTTCGACGGCATTGAGGGTCTCGGGAATGGTCACAAAGCCCCGGCCCTGGATGGTCCGCTCCACCGCGCGCAGCTTCTCGTCGGCGGCGGTCGCATCGGCATCAAGCACAGTGACCGTCGCAGTGACATAGCCAAACGCCACCTGGTCGCTGCCCAGGGCCTGCAGCGCCGCGTCAGCGTCGGCCGCCTTGTTCGACGCGTCCGAATCCACCAGCGGGCTCTCCTGCTGGAAGATGGTCTCGCGCAGCAGCGCCACGATGTTCTTGCGCTTGGCGAACCACTGGCGGCGAAGGCGGGTCAGCTCCTTCTCTGCTTCGGACTTGTCCAGGCACAGGAAGCGCGTACTCCACCGATAGGCAAAGCCCAAGCGGTTCAGGTCGTCCAGTACACCCGGCCAGGTCGATGTCGGAAACCCCCGCACCGACAGCGTGCGCAGATGCATCCCTCCCAGCATCGGCGCCAGTCCACCCACCAGCGGCTCATCCGCCAGCAGCGCATCCAAGTGCATCGGTACCTCCGGCACCGCCACCGGATGCCGACGCGTAGACACGCAATCGTGCAGGTAGGTCAGCGTCTGCGCATCGTCCACCCAGCCGTTCTCCGGCATCACGCCGTCCAGCAGGTCCAGAAAACGCACCGACTCGGACACAAAGGCCTCCAGCCGCTCTCGCCAGTCCACGCCTTCGGTCTTGCCGTTCTCGTAGAGCAGCTTGGCGGCGCGGGCCCTACCCTCTTCGGGTGGCAGGTAGACCAGCGTGAGGCGGTAGCAGCTTTCGAAGTGGCTTGCGTTCTCTTCGAAGGCAGAACGCCGCTCCTCGTCCACCAGCCAGGACAGCGGTTCAGGAAACACGGACTGCGGATAGTCACCCGCCTCCAGGCGCTCGGCCTCCACAAACAGCGCCCAGCCCGAGCCCAGGCGCCGCAGCGCATTGTTCAGGCGCGCCGAGGTGGCGATCAGTTCGCCTTGCGTCGCACTGTCCAGGTCCGGTCCCCGAAACCGTGCCGTGCGCTGGAACGCACCGTCCTTGTTGAGAACGACACCGGGCGCGACCAGCCCGGCCCAGGGCAGCCAGTCGGACAGCAACGCGGGGCGCCGCCTGTACTCAGCGAGGTTCAGCATGGGGTGTTCTCCACAACTGGCCTCAGACATCCAGCAGCACACGGTGCTTGACGTGCCGCGCGAACACCTGCATGAACTGCGCATCCATGCGCGCGCCCCAGACTGCGAGCGAATGCCCGGCGATCCAGAGCACCAGGCCAGGGATCCAGAGTTGCAGGCCCAGGCCCACCGCGGCGGCCAGCGTGCCGTTGGTGATCGCCACCGTGCGGGGTGCACCGCCCATCAGGATGGGCTCGGTCAGCGACCGGTGCAGCGGCACTTCAAAGCCCGGCATAGAGTCAGCGACGGTGCTGTTGCTCATGCCAGCACCGCCCCGCCAGCGAACGAGAAGAACGACAGAAAGAAGCTGGATGCCGCGAATGCAATAGACAGCCCGAAGACGATCTGCACCAGTTTGCGGAAGCCGCCCGACGTGTCACCAAATGCCAGCGTCAGCCCCGTGGCAATGATGATGATCACCGCCACGATGCGCGCCACCGGCCCCTGGATGGATTCGAGGATGGACTGCAGCGGCGCCTCCCACGGCATGTTGGAGCCAGCGGCTTGCGCGGGAACGGCAATGGCCAGCAGCAGGGCTGCCACGGCGGCTGCCTGCCAAATAGGTTTTACGGAAATACGGGAATGCGTCATGGCGGTTCTCCAGGGGTTGAGGAAGGTGATGAAGGGGGAGAGGAGACCCAAGGCAGCGGTCCCAGCGTGGTGTCGAGTTGGTAGCCCTGGCTGTCATATCCAACGACGCGGGCGATCTCGCGCACACGCCGTGCACGTCCCCGTCCTGCGATGAAGACGATGACATTCACCGCCTCGGCAATCAGCGCGCGCGGCACGGTGACGGAGACTTCCTGCACCAGTTGCTCCAGGCGCGTGAGCGCACCCAGGGCGGAGCCCGCATGCACAGTGGCGATGCCACCCGGGTGGCCTGTACCCCAGGCCTTGAGCAAATCCAGCGCCTCGGCGCCGCGCACCTCGCCGACGACGATGCGGTCGGGGCGCAGGCGCAGGGTGGCGCGCACCAGGTCGGCCATGGTGGTCACGCCGGGCTCGGAGCGCATGCCCACGTGGTCATCCGAGCGGCACTGCAGCTCCACCGTGTCTTCGAGGATCAGCACCCGGTCCCGGGTCTGGGCGATCTCGTCCAGGAGTGCATTGGCGAGCGTGGTCTTGCCAGTGCTGGTGCCGCCCGCCACCACGATGTTCAGGCGCTCGCGCACGGCGGAGTGCAGAAAGGCGGCCTGGGCCTCGGTCATCACGCCATCGGCCACATAGTCCGCCAGGGTCAGGATGCGCAGCGCGCGCTTGCGGATCGCAAACGAAGGCGCGCGCACCACGGGCGGCAAAACCCCCAGAAAGCGTTCTCCAGTCTCTGGCAGCTCCGCCGACAGAATGGGCAGGCCGGAATGCACCTCGGCGCGCACATGGGCGGCCACCAGACGGATGATGCGTTCGGCCACGGGTGCGGGCAAAGAAGTACCCGTGGGTTCGCGCCCAGACCCCAGCCGGTCCACCCACAGCGAGCCGTCCGGGTTTAGCATGACTTCGACCACCTCCGGGTCTTCGAGCGCGGCGGCGATCTCCGGCCCCAACGCCGTGCGCAGCATGCGGATGCGCCGCTCCAGCGACACCGTGGCATTGCCGGCGCCCTCGCGGCCGGAATCCTGGTCAGGTTTGCGCGCCATCGGCACTCCCGGGCTCAGGGTCTGACTCCGGACTGCTGCCAGCCGGCTCGATCTCCTCGTGCACCTCCCGCACCAGACTGCGACCGCGCTGCAGGTGGCGGGCCAACTGCTCGATAAACTGTGCGAAACGCGCTCGCCCCTGAGCCCGGGCCACCTCCTGGTGCCCCTCGGGCACCGGGATCGAAACCGTGAGGAAGTAGCGGACGTAGAGCGCTACCGTCTCGATCAGGATGTTCTGGTCGCGCTCAAGGCGATCAAACTGCCGGGAGAGTCGGTCCAGCCGCTTGGCCATCGCCGCTTCGCGCTGGTCGCCGCCATCGGGCGAGAGGAACGAAGAAAGTGCCGCAGCCACGATCGCGGACTTAGATACGCCTTTGTGCACGGCCAGTTGGTCCAGCCGCTTGGCGTGCGCCGGCTCGATGAAGATGTTCAGGCGGGCGCGGCTCATAGCGCAATCCCGTCATCCTGATCCAGCGCCGCCAGTTGCGCGGTGCGTATGAGCTGCCGGTCCACGTCTTGAGGCCGCAGTGGCATATCGTCATCATCGTCCAGCAGCATCAGGTCATCGGTACCCGGCTCGCCCTCATCTACCGTGCTTATCTCCAGCTCAGGCTTGAGCTGGAGCCCGCCTTCGTCGGCAAACCCGCCCTCCCCGTCCACACTCGAAGCGCCAGGCGCAACCAGCGGCGCCAGCCCGCTCCAGTCATCTACTCGCACTGCAGGCCGGTCCAAATAGGTCCCTGCGACCAATACCGGCGCCTTCAAGACCCTGCCCGTGAAATTGCGATCCAGGTAGTAGCGCAACTTCCTCGCCTTGATGGGTGGATATCCGGACACCATCACCACTTCGTCCTCGGGCGGCAACTGCATGACTTCGCCAGGCGTCAGCAGTGGCCGAGCCGTCTCCTGGCGCGACACCATCAGGTGGCCCAGCCAGGGCGCGAGCCGATGGCCCGCGTAGTTGCGCTGAGCGCGCAGCTCAGTAGCAGTGCCCAGGGCCTCCGAGATCCGCTTCGCCGTGCGCTCGTCATTGGTCGCGAAAGCGATGCGCACATGGCAGTTGTCGAGGATCGAGTGGTTGGGTCCATAGGCCTTGTCTATCTGGTTCAGGGACTGCGCGATTAGGAAGGCGCGCAACCCGTAGCCGGCCATGAAGGCCAGGGCGGACTCGAAGAAGTCGAGGCGACCCAATGCAGGAAACTCGTCGAGCATCAAGAGCAGCTTGTGCCGGCGCTCGATGCCGTCCGAACCGTCCAGCGATTCGGTGAGGCGCCGCCCGACCTGGTTGAGGATCAGGCGGATCAGCGGCTTGGTGCGGCTGATGTCGGAAGGTGGCACCACCAGATACAGCGAGACAGGGTGCTCGGCTGAGATGAGGTCGGCAATGCGCCAGTCGCAGCGTGAAGTGACCTCAGCCACCGTGGGGTCGCGGTACAACCCCAGGAAGCTCATGGCGGTGGACAACACGCCCGAGCGTTCGTTCTCGCTCTTGTTGAGGACTTCGCGAGCAGCAGAAGCCACCACCGGATGCACGCTCTCCGTCAGATGGTGCGTGGTCATCATGCGGTGCAGAGTGACCTCGAAGGGGCACGCTGGATCGGACAGGAAGTTGGCGACGCCGCGCAGGGTCTTGTCTTCGCCCGCATAGAGCACGTGCAGGATGGCTCCAACCAGCAATGCGTGGCTGGTCTTCTCCCAATGGTTGCGGCGCTCCAGTGCGCCCTCGGGATCCACCAGGATGTCGGCGATGTTCTGCACGTCGCGGACTTCATGGTCACCGCGGCGGACTTCGAGCAGGGGGTTGTAGGCGGCCGACCTGACGTCGGTGGGGTTGAAGAGCAGGCAGTGCGAGAAGCGCGCACGCCAGCCGGCCGTGATGTTCCAGTTCTCGCCCTTGATGTCGTGGATCACGGCGGAGCCGGGCCAGGACAGCAGGGACGGCACGACCAGGCCCACGCCCTTGCCGGAACGCGTCGGGGCAAAGGCGATGACGTGCTCCGGACCTTCGTGGCGCAGGTACTCGGAGTCTTTGTGCGCGGTCTTTCCAAGAAAGACGCCGGCAGGCCGCGTCAGGCCAGCTTTGGCAATCTCGTCACGCTCTGCCCATCGGGCGGAACCGTAGGTCGTGACCCCCTTGGTCAACCGAGAGCGCCAGACGGCCATTCCGATGGCCGCTCCCGTAGCGAGTATCCCGCTCGACGCAGCAATGATCCCGCCGCGTTCGAACACATGCGGAGCATAGGCGTCGAAAAAGTACCACCACTCGAAAAGCTTCCAGGGCTCGTAGACCAGCATGCCCGAAACGTGAAACCACGGTGGGCCAAGCCCGGTCTGGTGGCCTAGTGCATGCGCCGTCCATTGCGTGCCCGCCCAGAAGCCGCCAAGAGTGACACCCAGCACCACGACTATCTGTCCGAACAAAATACCTGTCGCACCCTGAGTCGACATGAGCAACCCCTCCTTCGCGTCCTGATTCCAGCGCGCGTGCTGCAAAGGCACCGCTTGCCCAAGTCTGGAATCGAGTCGCCAAACCGCACACCCATCAAGGCGTGATGGAGCACGATGGGGAGTACGTCGGCGAAATCACCGACTCGGACCAGATGAAGTGCAGGCTCCTCAGGCCGGCAGGCTGATCAGCGCGGCACCATCATCGCGAGTAATACGCGGTATGTCCAAGGCCGACGCCGCCGTATCGCGCATCGCTGGCGCGAACAGTCGTAACGATCACAAAAAAGTTTTGGTGTGCGCAACGAAACGTTGCAGCGCTTCGGGCAAACCGAAGCGCTGGTGCTTGTGAAGCACGAAGGTAGTGAAGCGCTCGTCTTCACGCAGCGGTACGGCCACGACATCCGAGCGGCGTAGGGTCGCAATGTGGCCCGTGTCTCCTAACCCCACCCCCATGCCTGCAGCGATACGCGTCACGTAGCCGCTTAGCGTGCCGGCTTCACCTGCAAATGTGGGGTTCGTTGTATGGCGCTGCACGATAGCCTGCATCTGCTGAAGAAGGCCCGGCTGCCGGCCAGAATGGCATGACAGCAGTGGGAAGGCAAGTAGCTCGGCGAGAGTAAGCTCTGCCCGCGATGCCAGTTCATGCCCGAGCGGCAGCAGCGCTATAGCGGAGTAGCTCCAGGCCGGCTGCTGATCGATGGCGTGGCCATCCGGTACGCCAAAGGAAAATCCCGCATCCAGTTGCTCACTCTGCAATGCCTCGGCCAGCTCCAGAGCACGCATCTCTGTGAGTTCCAGGGGAATCTCTGGAGCCACCACACGCCAGTTGACCAAGCATTGAGAGAGTTTGGGCTGTGCGATCCCGTCGGCGACACCGATGCGCAACGGCGTGCGGAAACGAGCATCAGTCTCGCGTACCACGCGATAGATACGCTCGACCCGGATAAACAATTTAGCTGCGTCTTTCAGAAGGCGAAGACCGGCCGGTGTCAGGTACAACTTACGTGGTGCTCGCACGAACAGCTGCACCCCAAGTTGCTCTTCTAGGTCGCGAATGGTCCGGGATAAGGGAGTTTGGTCAACATGTACGCGTTCAGAAGCGCGGCGAAAGTTCAGCTCCTCGGCGACTGCGATGAAGTAACGCAGATGACGCAACTCGATCATTTCTAGTCCCATCGAGATCGCCTGTACGTCCTAGGACCTCGCGAATCGGTTTCCTCAAAAACGTCAATATCGATGAAAAAATACCCCATGAAACTCGACGAGAGCGAAGTATTATCCACAGTGTTCACGTGCAAAAACATTTCAACCAGTCGAAAAAAGATTCATAATTTCTATGGACGATTTTTTAAAAATCGATTTTTTTCCAAAGCAATACTCATTTTTCTCTCGACCGACTACTCAAATGCATCCATAGAGATGACTGTCAACCCCCTCATGTGTGCGGTGAAAGGGGATCCGTCAAACTCCAGACAGCTCGAATTTGTGAAAGCGTTGCTATGGTTGCGGGGTCATGCTCGTACGGCCTGGAGTAAATAAAACACAGACGGGCGTCCAACCGAACATGAGGCCAGATAACCACTTCACTCTGCTCGCTTGCAATAAGAGCAATGTCCTCTCTAATTAATGCCAGCCCAACCCCAGAACGCACTAGACTCAATGAGAACGATGCATCGTCGGCTTCAACAACCACATGTGGGCTAAGTCCCTGCCGTGCAAACATCTCCTTAAGCAATGTCTGGGAATGGTGAAGTGAAGGTGCACCGATCCATGGCATCTCAGAAATCTCTTGCCATCCACCGTTGAGGAGTCGCTCCTTGTACTCAAATGGTCCTGCGATACGGTAATAAAGCGTCTGCAGAGGAACACCCAGAACATCCCGTGGCAAGTTGGGGCCAATATAAAAAGAACTCTGAATTGCACCAGTAGTAACCAGTTCACGCAATTCTTCAGAATGCCCTTGACGCGTCTTTATCTCTAACAACGGAAGGGCCTGTACGAGCGTGCTCAAGAGGGAACCTAGGCGTAGTGAATCAGGATCACCTACAGTGCCAATTACTAATGTGCCAGTTACCTGACCCTTTAGCTCCTTAGCCTTGCTCGTTAGATTCCCCACTAACGCCAAAAGTTGATCGACGTCTCCTAGCAGTGTTTCGCCTGCCTTGGTAAGAACTATCTTGCCCGGCCGACGATCAAACAACGAAATTCCCAGCTCTTCTTCCAGGCCTTTCAGTTGAGCGGTGACCGCAGGCTGAGTGACATGCAGTGCTTCGGAGGCACGAGTAATACTGCCTAACTTCGCAACCGTTGTGAAAGCACGGAGTTGGTATATTTCCATCGTTAGCTACGTAGCCAAAAAACGTACTTGCATGGGATCAATACCTATGCGGACGTACGCGCCACAAGGGAAAGTATCTAGTCCTAAATAATGTGCTTGATCCACGAGCAGTGCTAACCCGCCGACTCTCACGCGATACCGGAAAAACTCGCCCATGAATTCCGCAGCTTCAATCAATCCCCTAAGCCAAATATGGGTGGCGTCTACGTGCTCGTCGTTTACTTTCATTGAAATCTGGTGAGGTCGAAATGAAATCGCCGTTTTTCCAAGCTTTGGAGATGCATGCGGAAGACGGGGTATTACTATTCTCCCCAATTCTGGGGTATCAAATATAAACACATCACTCATCACCCTTTCAAGCACCCCTTCCACCATATTGGTTGTACCTAAAAAACTAGCGACTAGCTTATTCTTCGGAAAATCAAAAAGACCAGTGGGTGTGCCGACTTGCTGAAGAACGCCACCATCCAATACTGCGATCCGATCAGCCGATGTCATGGCCTCTTCTTGATCATGGGTGACAAGAATGGTCGTCAGCCCAAGACTGCGTTGAAGATTTCTAATCTCCTGCCGCATCTGCGAGCGAAGCTGCTTGTCAAGGTTAGATAAGGGCTCGTCCAGCAAAAGCACCTGTGGTTCGACCACTAAAGTACGCGCTAACGCCGTACGCTGTTGCTCCCCTCCTGACAAGGTAGCTGGACGACGCTGTGAGTATTCCTTTAAACCGACCATATCCAGCATGGCGTCCACCTTCTGGCGGATCAAAGTATTTGGTAGTCGTTTTTCTATCAGTCCAAAGGCTACGTTGTCCCACACGCTGAGATGAGGCCAAAGGGCGTAGTTCTGGAACACCAATCCAACATTGCGCTGATGTATAGGGATACTTGAAACATCACGGCCATCAATTAACAGTTCTCCACCAGTGTGCACGGTGAGCCCTGCAACTATACGGAGCAGTGAAGTTTTACCAGAGCCGCTCGGCCCTAAGAGCGCAAAAAACTCTCCCGGGTCAACTGTGAAATTTACACCGGCAAGCACATCCGTGCTTCCAAATCGAAGCGATAAATCCCGCGCTACAACGCTGACTTTTCTGAGAGGCTTTGTGAACATGAAATGGAATACTCTGCGCCTTAAACAATGCATGCAACGACATCCTCACATGCAACCGCCGGCGCATTCATACACTAACCTAAAATGCGGAAAGCTGAACGACCAGAGTAGATCGCAATCGCACCCAGTCTTTCCTCTATACGCAGCAGCTGGTTGTACTTGGCGATACGGTCTGAACGCGACAGCGAGCCGGTCTTGATCTGGCCGGCGTTGGTGCCCACAGCAATGTCGGCAATGGTGCTGTCTTCGGTTTCGCCAGAGCGGTGCGAGATCACGGCGGTGTAGCCCGCGCGCTTGGCCATCTCGATGGCAGCAAAGGTTTCGGTCAACGTGCCGATCTGGTTGATCTTGATCAGGATCGAGTTGGCAATGCGCTTGTCGATGCCTTCCTTCAGGATCTTGGTGTTGGTCACGAACAGGTCGTCACCCACCAACTGCACCTTGTCGCCCAGACGTTCGGTCAGGTGCTTCCAGCCATCCCAGTCGCCTTCGTGCATGCCATCTTCGATGCTGATGATGGGGTACTTGTCCACCCATGCTGCCAGCATGTCCGTCCACTGCTGGGCGGTGAGCTTGAGGCCGCCTTCGCCTTCGAGCACATACATGCCGTCTTTGTAGAACTCGCTCGCGGCGCAGTCCAGGCCCAGGGCGATCTGGTCGCCGGCCGAATAGCCCGCAGCTTCAATGGCTTGCAGGATGAGGCGGATGGCTGCTTCGTGGTTTTCTACGCTGGGGGCAAAGCCGCCTTCGTCGCCCACGGCGGTGCTCATGCCCTTGTCGTGGATGATCTTCTTGAGCGCGTGGAACACTTCGGCGCCCCAGCGCACGGCTTCGCGGAACGTGGGCGCGCCCACGGGGATGATCATGAACTCCTGCAGATCCAGGCTGTTGTTGGCGTGTGCGCCGCCGTTGATGACGTTCATCATGGGCACAGGCAACTGCACGCTGCCCATGCCGCCCAGATAGCGGTACAGGGGCAGGCCAGATTCTTCGGCCGCAGCGCGGGCCACGGCCATCGAGACGGCCAGCATGGCGTTGGCGCCCAGGCGGCTCTTGTTCTCGGTGCCGTCAAGGTCGATCAGGGTTTTGTCCAGAAAACCTTGTTCCGACGCATCGAGGCCCAGCACGGCTTCACTGATCTCGGTGTTGATGTATTCCACCGCCTTGAGTACGCCCTTGCCCAGGTAGCGGCTCTTGTCGCCGTCACGCATTTCAATGGCTTCACGGCTGCCGGTGGACGCGCCCGAAAGGCACAGCCCGCCGCGCGGCCATCACGCCCGATTCGAGCAACACGTCGCATTCGACGGTGGGGTTGCCGCGGCTGTCCAGAATCTCGCGACCGACGATGTCAACGATGGCACTCATTTCACTCTTTCCTTTTTAAAACTCATAAAGCTCACGAGCATTTAATTCAAAATCCCGTTCATATCCTGAAATCGCAGCAAATCGATTGTCACTTAATAACTCGTTTGCATTCAAAGGCACAGGCCAACAACTTCCCCAAACGACACGATCTCGAGAAATATTTATTAACCCTAATATTTGGCAAATGTTATTGAATGACCCATCCGAAAGTTTCGGAAATTCACCCAAAAATTTAACATACAAGTTCCCCATACCACTCCACCACCTCAGTCGATCCAAATCAACAACCCCTGGGTTCACAAAATTTTTCAGATAACAATGAACAACGAAGCTACGGCGAATTCGAGCCAAACTAGCGCCAAAATTAATAACTTGGCTCCAAGGTGCAAGTATTTCCATATGCCACGTTGACGGTATAATCTGATCAATAGCGTAAATTCTATCCAAAAAAACCGGCATCTCACTTCGTTCGAATTTCACGCAAACACCTCGGACTCCGACTCTGTCGAGCTCCACAATTTCAGCCTTATCAGTAAAAGCAGCAACAGAAGCTACCACCCGACAACTCGGTTCAAGCTCAGCAAGAATGCTAGAAATATAGCTATCAATATTACAAAATTGCTTAGATATAATCAAAACAGGTCTTAACTGTCGAGAAATCAAGTAATTACTTAATTTTTCAGCACATAAAATAGCCCAGCTTCGTCCATAGATACTTGAAGCATCAAAAAAATCAGAAATTTCAACGTGGCAGTCATATTTCATCGCTCTCTTATCTCAGAAGAAACTTAACAGCTCAAATTTGATGTCATGGCGCCAATCAGAGCGCGTTTTAGCTCGTCATTCAGACGTCATGACATTTTCAGTGATCAATTCTAACTACTAAGAAAGCGAACCTGACTAGGCTCAATGCCGAGCCGAACTTGTTCTCCCGCCTTGAACATTTGCAGCCCAGAATAGTGCGGTTGATCAGCCACTATCTCAGCCTCTCCCACTCGCACACGGTATCGAGCAAATTCACCTAAAAACTCGGAGCTTTCTACCTGCCCATCCAGCCACACTCGCGAGTTATCAATCAGCTCCCCCCTTACTTGAATTGCAACCTGATGAGGGCGTACCGACATAGCCGCGTGACCAGCTTTGGGGCTGGACTCATAAGGCTTCGGGAAAGTGAGCGGTGCTAAGCCATTACCAACAAACCGAACGGACTCACCGTTCACCGCAGTAATGTTTCCGTCGATCAAATTGGCTGTACCTACAAAGCCAGCTACGAACTTGTTATCTGGATAATCAAATAGATTCGTCGCAGAGCCAACTTGCTGGAGGATGCCTTTATCCAACACTGCCATCCTATCCGCAGTAGTCATGGCCTCCTCTTGATCATGCGTAACAAAGATCGTGGTAAGGCCTAGCGTTCTCTGAAGGTTTTTGAGCTCCTCCCGCATCTGGACCCGAAGGTTCTTATCCAGATTTGAAAGCGGCTCATCCAGCAGCAGCACTTGAGGTTCAATGACTATTGTTCGCGCCAGGGCAACACGCTGCTGTTGACCACCGGATAGCATGGAGGGCCGCCTTTTCGCGTATTGCTTAAGGCCTACAAGATCCAGTGCAGCCTCCACTTTGGCAGTGAGCGTCTGCTTGTCGACTTTTCTCTCCACCAAACCAAAAGCAACGTTGTCCCAGACCGTCATGTGTGGCCAAAGCGCATAGTTCTGAAACACCATCCCAATGTTGCGCATGTGGGGTGGTGTACCGGACACATCTTTCCCATCAATCAGCAGACTTCCTTTTTGATGAGGATTGAAACCGGCGATAAGACGCAAAAGCGTAGATTTTCCCGAACCACTGGGTCCCAACAGAGCAAAAAACTCGCCTGGAGCCACACTCAGTGTTATGTCTTTCAGTACCTCTGTCGTACCATAAGAAAGCGAAAGTTGGTGTGCGACCACGCCCACCTTTTTGAGAGGTTTAAACATATGTTCCTTTACTCTTCGTATCGAGCAGTTTTATTTGAGCTGGAGCGTTCCGCCACCCAATGGGAGAGAAACGTTCCTATTGCGACCACAATTACGGCAATCACCCCTAAAGCAGCACCAGGACCTCGACCCGCGATGCTTTGCATATACAAATAAATGCCGTAGCTCATGGGTGCATTAACTTCGGTGGTTGTGAGCATGATCGTGGCTGACAGCTCTACCGCGGCAGTAATGAAACTCGTGACAAATCCGGCCAAAATCCCCCCTGCCATCAGTGGAACGACAATGCGACGAATTGTTCTCAATCGGCTTGCACCAAGACTGTGAGCTGATTCCTCGAGAGATATATGCACCTGTTGCAGAGCTGCAAAGCATGACCGCAGTGCATAGGGAAGTCTGCGCACCGCATAGGCAATCATGATCAGGACCCAGGTGGAGGTGACAGGAGTTTCCGTAAAAGGAACATCAACCCCCCTGAAAATACGCAAATAGCCAATAGCCAGTACCAGACCGGGAATCGCAAGCGCGATAGACGACGTCCAATCAAGCCACTGTCGGGCGGGCAGTCTGGTGCGCAAGATCAAGTAAGCAATGGCCGTTCCAAACACGACATCGAGGGTTGCGGCCAGTCCGCAATACAGAAGCGTGTTGCTGATCATCTGGCTGGAGTCGCCAAATACAGTGGCGTAATGCTCCAGCGTATAGGCATCAGGCAGCACTGAGAAGCTCCATACTTTGGACAAACTCATAAGCAGAATTCCGAGATGGGGAGAGAGCACTACCAACAGAATCGCACCGATCCAGAAATACGCCACCACGCTCTGCCAAACAGTCAGCTTACGCTTTTGAATGCTGCTTCCGCCTTTTTGCAAAGTGGAGTAGTCACGACCTTTCATTACCCGTGCAGCCATCCACATGGCGAGCACGGAGAAAACGATCATGATCACGCTGATGACATAGCCAAGCGGATCATCCACGCCAACAGATGTGATTCGCAAGTAGGCTTGGGGTGCCAGCATATTTGTCGTCCCCATCACTAGAGGCGTACCTAGGTCGTCAAAGACCTTTACAAACACCAGTGATGCGCCAGCCAAGAATCCAGGCATAGCCAAGGGGAAAATTACCCGCCGAAAGAGCCTAATTCCAGTACAACCAAGACTTAGAGCAGACTCCTCCATGGCCCCGTCGATATTGCGCAAAGACGCCACTAAGTTCAGCAGAATAAAGGGAAAGTAATGAAGGCTCTCTACAAAGATGACCCCATTCAAACCGTCCATTACTGGAATGTTGATACCAAACCACTCACCGAGCAAAAGATTCATCGACCCGTTCTTACCGAAAATGAGCTGCAGAGCGACAGCCCCGACAAACGGAGGCATGATGAGAGGGAGGACTCCAAGTGTCTGTATGACCAGAGATCCTCGAAAAGCGAATCGCACTGTGAGGTAAGCGAGGGGAATGGCAATTAGAGACGAGAAGACGACCGACATCAGCGCAACATACATGCTGTTGACGAAGGATTCCCTAAAAAGCGTTTGTCCAAAAAAGTTAACGAAGTGACCTATTGTCAATCCTCCATGTTGATTTACGAAGGCGGTATAAATTACCGAGATTACCGGAGCCAACAAGAAGAAACCAAGGAAAATCGCAATGGCTAACCCAGCAAGCCATGCCCCCACTCCCCCGGGAAGCCGGATGGCACGTAGAGGTTTCGCGAGCGTCGATGACGCTGCATTTGATGCGCTCATTTTTCGTCCTTATTTGATGAGCGCCGAAGCCTCGTTAGCAAGAGTTTCTGCGCGGGCATAATTTGACTTGGCTTTGGTGCTCCACATCTCCTCTAATCCAGTGAGCTGTTTAGCAATGGCGACCTCTTTCTTGTTTTTATTAAAGAGCTCAAGATATTCTTTGTTGTTAGCAGTCTTCTCGTCTACGAGCGGTGTAAACGCAAGATTACGTGCCTGAGTCAACAACTCCTGTGCCCGAGCGTTTGGTTTTACTCTGAATTTCTTCTCAGCTTCGTGAATTGCCTTCGTAGCCGCCTGAAGCTCCTTCAGTCTAAAAGTCACTGTTTGATCGAACAGGCTCACAACCAATGGGTATCGAGACTCAGAAAGTGCTGAGTCGAATTTGACTTTCGCCTTACGCGCAACCTCATAAATATTTGGATAATCCGATGGAACTTTGAGTTCGGCAACTGAATAGGGCAGTACCGGCAAGCGGCTTATTTTTGGATTAAACAGAAGCTGCTGCCCCTCCATGGACAGAGTGAATGACATGAAATTACTTGCCTCAACACTGTTTTTACCCCCGGCAACCATAGCGATACTCGCAGGCACCACAGCCGTGATGGTCGGATAGACAAAATTGACCGGGAAGCCTGCATAGCGTCCTGCCAATCCAAAAAAATCGATAACCAACCCAATCCCAAACTGGCCGTTGTTCACGCCGTCGGGCACTCCGAAGCTTCGATCCGTTATCGCGGCACAGTTACCCCCGATTTGCAGGAGTTGGGTCCACCCTTTCTCCCAACCCTCTCCTTGCAGAATCGTCTCAACGGTAAGATGTGTCGTACCCGATCGAGAAGGAGATGACAATGCCACATGTCCGAAGTACACCCCGTTGGTTAAATCGGCCCACTCCTTAGGCGCAGGTAATTTGTTCGCGTCCATGTAACGCTTGTTGGTCATGATTCCATAACCTGACAAGGCCTGCCCGAAATACATACCCTCCGGATCGTTAATAGGATACGAACCAATTTTCTCTGGTACAAGTGGATTTCTAACTTCTGGCACTTTTTGCAGAAGTTTTTCGCGAGCAAGCACTTCAAAAGCCACAACATCAGACGACCAAAAAACATCAGGACGTTGGCCGACCGCAGTCTCCCTGATATATGGAATGGCCGTGGTACCGCTTTTATTGAGAATTTCAAGTTTAATTGAAGGATTCTTCGCTTCGAACGCCTTCTTGTATGCGTCAGTCACTTCCTTTGGAAAGGAAGTGATTACTGTCACTGTCCCGGCTTGGCAAACTGTCACCGCTGCAAAAGCAATTGTTGCTGCAGCAAGCTTGATAGATAGCGCGCGCATGAAAAGTCTCCTATTGTTGTTGAAGGCAGCAAGAGATTAAGTTCGTCGTACGTATCTGACAAATCACACTTTTTGATGCAGCACATCAATCAAAACACTGGACGGGTAAACCCTAGATGTTGATTCAGCGCAGACCATATCAAAGGGGCCACCGGAGGAGCGATCCATTCAAGGTAGTCTGTGTGGCTGGGCCGGTAGCGATAGACTAGGAGGCTTGGCGGGACTGGCGCCAAAAAGGAAGCAGCGATGATCGATAAGTCCATTCGAGGGGACGCCGACGCGAGATCACTAGGTGCTGGGTTGCAATAGGTTGTTCCCGCGAAGCCGAGAAGCCGGAGGCTTGTAGCCCAATGCCAAATGCGTGTTCGGACACTAAAGTAGGTCAGGGCCGCAGACAGCCGATGGGATCGCTCAGCGCTATTGGCCCAGTTGAGACCGTAGGCGCATTCCCGCAAATAGGTCCGGACGAGGCGTTCAACCTTGCCGTTGGGTAGCCGCTTGCGAGGTTGGGTAAGCGTGTGCCTGCTCCCCAGAGCCAGACAGGTTTGATTGAACGATCTAAAACGGTGGGCTGAGCCATTACCGTAAAACAAGCGCTCGATCCTCACGCCCAAGCCCACGCAATGCGCCCCAGTAGACTTCAAGAACTTGACCGCCGAGCCTCTGCGCTCGTCGCTGTGCAGATAGCCGGCTCGGGACTGATCGTCAATGGCCGCAGGGGCGAACTCCCAACCCGCTCTAGCGAAGGAGTCCCGCCGATCGCCTGTGATCCGGCGGCCAACTCGCACGATGAGCCAGAGCCTCTTGGTGTCCGTGTGCCGTAGTTCACCAGAAACAGCCCGCCAGTAGCGCAGTACGAGATATGCAGGATCAAGCGCACTCAAACTGGAGAAACACAGGCGCCGCAGAATGCGGCTGAAGGTGGCCACACTACGCCCCGCCACGGCGGCTATGCCTCGCATGGGCATACGGACACGGCACAGTTGGTAGACGCGTTTGCCCAAAGCTTCATTGATGGTGCTGCGGATGCGAACAGGACGCGAGCTGTGGTCCATCAAGCACTGGACCGCCAATTGCTCAAAACGGAGATGCCACTTGCGTGCGGTGCGAGCGCCGATGCCGCCTGCCTTTGCCGCTGGTATCAGCCCAACCCCAGCGATACGTTGGATCTGTGATTTGCGCCCTTCAAAGGTCAATCTGGCATTCCCATAACTGTTCATCTGGTTGTTGCCACAGTGAGTTCGGAAGCGCGGCAACCCCAGTCTCCCAGACTCTTCTGGGTGAACAACTTTTGAAACATCACACCGAGTGCCCTTCACTAGGCCACACCTCGGCCAGCGCTTTGCGGCAAGCTGCGACCAGCACATCGTCCCGGCGAGTATTCTTAAAAATGAAGGACAGCGGGCAGTCCTGTACCGTATCCGGCCAAATAAACACTTCTCCACGCAGTTGGGCCTCGATCGCCAAGTCTTGGCGCATTGTGGCCAAACCCACACCGGTTCGCACCAGACTCACCATCGATGCTTCCTGGTCGGCCTCAATCACTGGCGTAACGCTCAGGCCGCGTTCGGCAAACATGGTGCGGACCAAACGATGTTGTGAGCTGTGAGCGGGCGTACCAATCCACGGCATAGCGGCCACTGCGGCCCAATCGGCCTGCTGCATGCGTTCGCTCCATTCAGGTGGAGCAACCACCACATACTGCAGGGTGCGCATCGAAAAGCTACTCACGTCGGGGTCGAGCACCTGGCCGATGTAGAACCCACCGTCAATGTCCCCCGCACGCACGCGTTCCAGCACCCAACCAGAAATGCCATGCTGGAGACGGGCTTGCACCTTGGGAAAATAAGCTAGCAGTGCGCCCAAGAAAGAGCCCAGTCGTAGGGTGTCGGGGTCGATCACAGTTCCAATCACCACATCACCTGCCACTTCGCCGCGCAAGACGCGGGCATGATTGAGCAGCTCCATGGCGTCAAACAGCGTGCGCTCTGCCAAAGGGAAAAGTGCACGTCCTTCGCTGGTGAGCACCATACCGGTGGGCTGACGTTCAAACAGCAGCACGCCAACTTCTTGCTCGAGCGCTTTGATTTGTTTGGATACTGCGGGCTGCGTGAGATGTAGCTGCTCTGCGGCACGCGTGAGGTGACCCAAGCGAGCGACCGCCAGGAAGGTGCGCAGTTGATATATCTCCATGGTGTGCAAGCATCATTGTGGAACTTAGCCCACCAACTTGCCTTTCCTAGTAAGCACCGTCAAATCGGTGTAGCGCATGCCATTGCGAGTGCGTGGGTCAATTTGCATCCGGAGCCCCCCAAAATCCATGGCGGGCAGGTTGATCAACGCTGCGCTGACCTGCGCATCACTCGGTGAGTCTGGCGCACGTTTCAAGGCTTCGACCAAAACTCGTGCATAGACGTAACCTTCCATACTGAAGTAGTTGGGGTCGGGTGCGTTGGTTAGTTTCGCCAATGCGCGGCGATAGTCACGGACCAGGTCAGTTTTCTCCGAATAGGGAGAGGGGTAGACCTGAGAGAACCCGATACCTGCGGCCACTTCAACGCCACAGCGCTTCACAACCTCAGAAGGATCAACCACTGACATACAGAATAATCGGCTGGCGGTATTCAGTGGGCGAAAGGCTTTGATGAATGCATAGACAGGGTCGCCAACGGCCACCATGATCAGCGCTTTTGGACTGACCGCAGCGAGTTGTTTGGCCGCCTCGTTCAGTGACATATCAACGCTGTTCGGACTTTTGTCATAGGGAACCTTTGCAAGAAGTTTGGTGCCATTGGATGTGGCTGCCTGTTCAACAGCTGCCAAGCCGGTTCGGCCAAATGCATCGTCCACATACAGCACGGCAACGCTGTCCAAGGACATGCGCTGCGCCTGCCCCACCAACTCTGAGAGTTCACGCTCATAGGAGGTGCGTAGATTGAGGATTCCAGCCGCACCTTGAACTTCTCTGGCTCCGGTTAATGTTCCCACTAAGGTGATACCTTGCTTAACCAGCACTTCAGATTTAATCAGGGCCATAGTGTTAGCAGTACCGCGATAAGCGATTAAGGCAACAGGTCGGTCTTGAGCGATCAATTCTCGGGTGAGTCTCTCGGTTTCTTCGGGGAGGTATCGGTCATCTTTGCTAACCAAGCGTAAGGTCTGACCTCGAATACCGCCAACCGAATTCACTGCGAGAAAACATGCCTCAACACCGGCCTTAAGGCCTTGCCCCAAATCGGCTCCATTGCTGCCTGACAAGGACGCCACTTGACCCACAACCAGTTCTTTGCCTGCACAAAGTCCGCTGGTGTTCCAGGGTCCCAACACCAAGCCGCTGACGGTACCGAGGACGCGGCGACGGTTCATGTGCGATGAAAATCTCGTCATGTGTTGAATCTCGACTAAGGGTCACGAAGAACAAATACGGTTTATCGAAAGGCCGACTGTTACTTACAGCCGGCCACAAATTCAGTTCTCAAAGTCGGTTGGCGTCCATCCCGAATCGCATCGCGCCCCAGTGTTTTCCGCCAACATATAGGGGAAAGGAAAGATCTGACACCACATCTCCGTTATCGCGCAGGTAAGTCACAAGCAAGTAACGATCGGTATGGTTTTTTACAGCCTTCTGTGAAGCTGCATCCACCATCTTGCGTTTGTCGCGGCTGTGCTTGAGATCGTGTTCGTAGTCGCCTGTGACCGGCTGCGAGTAAATGCCATTGTGTGCAGGGACATAGCCATTCACATCCAAAGCATTACAGTAAAAGAGAATTCCAATATCGGCCACGATGTGGTCGTAGAACGGTGTCATGACGCGCGCAAATTCGATGTCGTAACTGGTTCTGAATTTGGGTGGATCGGTGTGTGGCACGTCTTGGTACTGCAAATCAAATATATCCACGCCACGGGCCAGTAGCTGCTCTAGCTTCTCTACCACTTGCTGGTGATAGCGAGTGGCCCTCCGAATGACGGCATCCAGTTTGTCTCCGATGGCCACACTGACCGCCATGGACTGCAAGGACTCAGCCCGATCCGACAACAGCGCTACCTCCAGCGCTGCAGCCTCGCTGTCCGCATCAATTTTCTGGCTCAACAAGCCGATTCGATTCACGAGGGCACCAGACTCCAGCGCGGCTTGAGCCACCTCTTGCACCGATTGGCTGATGGCTATGGCCGCAAGTTGGATGGATTCAACGTGCACCACCTGTTGCGCAACATTGCTGGCCTCTTGCGTGATGTCACGATCGGCCTCATGAACGCCTTGTAGCATGTTGCTCATTTTTTTGTTCGCACTGGCCATGGCTGCAAGCACTTGACTTACCGTGCCGTCAATAGACTGCACGGATTGATTGACTTGCTCGGCGAGCTTCTTCACCTCGCCGGCCACCACTGCAAAACCACGCCCGACGTCGCCCGCGCGGGCCGCTTCGATGGAGGCATTGACCGACAACAAGCTGGTCTGCCGTGCAACACTAGAAATCAAACGCATTACCTCTTCAATTTTTTCAGTTTGATGTTGTAGGTTGTGTATCTCCGTTGCCGCACTGTCGATCTCATCTCGTAACTCACGCATGGCGCCAGACGCAGTAGTGAGCCGCAAGGAAGTGGCTTTGCTGGTTTGCAGGTGTTCGCTGCTTAGGCGGGCAATCAGGCCGCTTTGATGCAACACTCCATCAATGAGTGCCGATACATGGCACTGGTGCTCAGCCACTGCTTGCGACAAGGCTTTTTGTTGTTTGGCATAGTCGGCCGTGGCGCGTATCGACTTAGCCAGCAATGCGCATTTGACGGCCATCCAAATCACCGTAGCGCGCAACAAACCAATCGCGCCTTTTAGATCTCCGTACGAGCTCCAAAAGCCACGCAAAGCAGCGCTCCACCCAGCGCCTGCTTTTGAATGCGGTTGTAAGGACGGCATGGAATTCACCGTCAACCGAACTGAAGCCGCAAGGGCCAGCGAAGCTTCATACCGCGTTGTCTCGGATGGCCCAGTAGTCCTTGCGCAACATCACTTCGTACTCCCCCAGAGGATGTGCCGCCATCATTGGCGTGACTAAACGTAGCATGTTGGTAGCGCCAGGCGTGCCAAATGGCATGCCAGCAACGATGGCGAAGGCGCGGTTTGCGGTGTCAGCACAAAGTCTGTTAACGGCGCTTGTGGCAAGGGCCACCATATCGTCGACATCTGCAGCATCACGCGATACAACCGGGCGTACTCCCCACACTAGTGTTAAACGGCGTGCTGTACTGGTGTTGGGTGTGAGGCCGATCAAGGGGGTGAGTGGCCGTTCATGGGCCACACGCAAGGCACTGACGCCTGAGGAGGTGTAAGTCACCGTGGCAGAGAGCGGCACGGTTTGCGCTACCACGCGCACCGCCGCGCCAATGGCGTCGGTGGCGTTGGCTTGGGTGCGGGCTGTAACCGAAGCCATGAGGCGCTGTTGGCGTGGGTCGCTTTCCACACGCTCAATGATGCGCGCCATCATGCTGACGGCTTCGATAGGGTAACAACCCGAGGCCGATTCGGCAGACAACATCACAGCGTCCACTCCGTCGTACACGGCGGTTGCAACGTCCGAAGCTTCGGCGCGTGTGGGCGAGGAACTCCCGGTCATGGATTCCAGCATTTGTGTGGCAACAATCACTGGTTTACCCATCTCACGCGCCAATTGTGCGATGCGGCGTTGAACGCTGGGCACGTCTTCGGGTGGCAATTCCACCCCCAAGTCGCCACGCGCAATCATGACAGCGTCAGACGCTTCTAAAATCGCCGGGAGGTGCTCGACGGCCGAAGGTTTCTCTATCTTGGAAATGAGTCCGGCGCGGCCTTGCACCAGTTCGCGCAATTGCACCACGTCGACTGCGGTTTGCACAAAACTCAAGGCAATCCAATCTACGCCAAGGGCCAGACCGAAGGCCAAATCCTCAATATCCTTGGGCGTAAGCGCGGGCATAGGCAGAACGGAATCGGGAAGATTCAAGCCCTTGCGCTCAAGCAAACGGCCGGCCACCTCGCTGCGCACCCGAACACGGGTCGAGGCACCATCGCCCTTGATGGACAGTACTGTCAGGCGGAGTTTGCCGTCGTCTACCAGGAGCTGATGCCCAACCGCCAGGGAGCGGATCACCTCCTCATGGGGCACTGGAACTGGGTCGCTGGCAAGAGTTTGATGGCTACCGAAAACCAAGTCCAGCTCAGTGCCTCTTTGCAACTCAATCGGTTCTATCAAGCGACCTACACGCAGTTTTGGACCTTGAAGATCGAGTAGTGCACCCAAAGGGCGATCCAGTTCAGTTTCAGCGTCCCGCACCCACTGCAGACGCAATTGATGATCGGCGTGGCTGCCATGGCTGAAATTCAGACGAAACACATCCACGCCAGCGCGTGCCAAAGCCACAACATCAGCGAAGCTACGGCTAGCAGGGCCCAGAGTGGCCACAATCTTCGTGCCACGCCACGGGCGCAAGGGTAGACGTTGGGTCAGTTCTTGTGATGCCGGTGCGGCGGCTTGAATGGTTAACATAGGGTCACCTCAGGTTATGAGCAAAGCGCGAAAGTCGTTGACATTCGTTCGAGTGGGGCCTGTGGTGATGAGATCACCTAAGGTGGAAAGAAACGTGTATGCGTCGTTGTTGTCGAGCAATGCTCGCGGGTCGAGTCCAAGCCTTCCAGCACGTCGTAGAGACTCTGGATCTATGATTCCCCCAGCGTTGTCTTCCACTCCGTCAATGCCATCGGTATCGCATGCGATGGCGTGGATACCCTCCTGTCCTTGGAGCTCCAAGGCGAGTGAAAGCAAGAACTCACTGTTGCGGCCTCCTCGGCCGTTGCCTTGCACCGTGACGGTGGTCTCGCCACCCGAAAGCAGCAGCTTCGGCGTTGCTCCGTTGGTCATGACGCTGCGCAATCCCATAGCCATTGCCGCTTGCGCCTCGGCTACCTTGCGGGATTCACCTTCCACGGCACCGCCCAGGTTGATCACGTCCAGCTCCAGTCGCTTTGCCTCAGCAACTGCTGCATTCAACGCCAGTTCGGCAGTGGCAATGACCTGCACATGACGCGGGCCATAGCCACCTCGTTGAACAGAGGGTTGTCGGCGTAACACCTCAATCACAGCAGGCGGTACATTGATTCGATGCTTTACTAGCACCGTCAGAGCCTCTAGCGGGCTGCTGAGGTCAGCGACGGTAGGGCCAGAGGCCACGACCGCTGGGTCGTCACCAGGCACATCGGACACGACCAACGTATGCACGGCGGCAGCTCCGCAAGCTTGCGCCAAGCGACCGCCTTTGATACGGGACAGGTGTCGACGCACCATGTTCATCTCGCTGATTTTTGCGCCGCTGCGCAACAAGCCCACGTTCACGGTCCTCAGGTCCTCCATCGACAGGCCTTCTGCCGGCAAGGTGATTAGCGATGAGCCACCGCCCGAGACCAGGGCCAGCACTAGATCATCGGGACCCATGTCCTGAGCCATCGCCAACATTTGCCGCGCGGCAGTGGCACCTGCATCGTCTGGCACGGGGTGACCAGACTCCACGACCTTGATACGCTCGCACTGGTCGCTGTGTCCGTAGCGCGTGACCACCAAACCAGTGAGCGGGCCATCCCACACTGCTTCTACAGCGCGCGCCATGCGAGCAGAAGCCTTGCCTGCGCCCAGCACCAAGGTCCGCCCCTTGGGACGCGGCGGCAGGAAGCCTGGCACGCAGTTCAGGGGATCTACTGCGCCGAGTGCGCTATCGAACAGGGAGCGCAGCAGCGCACGCGGAACGATGTCCTTCGTGTCAATTTTTTGCAGCATTCGCATCACCACTCCGAGAGCAAGTTCAGTTTGCAATATGTCATAGCGCTCACCTCGGAACTCCGTACACCAAGTCTCGCAAGAACAGAGAAATCGGCGGGAAGTAAGTGATGAGCATCAGACAGAAGACGATCACCCCTACAAAAGGCAACAACGAAGTGACTATTCGGTCCAGCGAAATCTTCGCAACAGAACAAGCGGCAAAGAGGTTCACACCAAAAGGCGGAGTGATCATGCCTAGCGCCAAGTTCACAACCATGATCGTGCCGAAATGCACTGGGTCAATGCCGAAGTGAATGGCAATCGGCGCCAGTATGGGAGCCAAGATGATGATGGCAGCAGACGTTTCGATGAACATGCCAATCACGAACAGTGCTGCGTTGACGCCAAGCAAGAACCAAGCGGGAGACCGCAAGACCTCGGTCAGCCATAAGCCCAACGCCTCGGGAATGCCCGCGCGGCTGATCAGGAAGGAGAACAAGCCCGCACACGCAATGATGAACATGATCACTGCGGAGGAAATCACGGACTTCTTGAAGGCGGCATGCACCGTCTTGATGTTCATCTCACGGTAAATGAACATCCCGACCACCAGGGCATATCCCACCGCCACCACCGAAGCTTCGGTGGGCGTGAAGATGCCGCCATAAATGCCACCCAGGATGATGACGGGCATCAGCAACGCCAGCGCCGCTTTCTGCGTCGCATCGACAAACCCCAGTCGGCCGTCTCCATCGTTCTTCCCCAGCCCCTTGATCTTGCAATACACATATACAAACAGCAGAAGGCCGCCACCAATCAATAGCCCGGGTCCAAATCCTGCAATGAACAGCTCACCGATTGACACTTCAGCTGACACGCCGTACAAGATCATGGGAATGGATGGCGGGATGATCACGCCCAGTTCAGCCGACGTGGCTTGAATGGACGCCGCCACCGGCGTCGGGTATCCATGCTTGACCATGGCGGGAATCAAGATAGCGCCAATCGCGAAGGTCGTGGCGACCGAAGATCCGGAGACTGCTGCGAAGATCATGCAGGTGAGCACGCAGGTCATGGGTAGACCGCCCTGAACGCCACCCACAATGGACTTGGCGAAGTCGACCAGTCGGCGTGAAATGCCGCCGGTTTCCATCAAATTGCCAGCCAGGATGAAAAAGGGGATAGCAGCCAGCGGGTACTTGTCGATCGAAATGAAAAGTTGCTGTGCAACGACGATCATTGACAGGCCCGGGGTGGCTCCTACGGCAGCCACACTGGCCAGGCCAATGGCGATAGCGACGGGTACGCTGAGTGCAAAAAGCACCAGCATCGTGCTCAACATAAGAGAGCCCATGAACATTCCTTATAGGTATTGCTGCGCCCTCCGGGTCCAGCAGACCAGGGACGAAAGCGGGAGGGGGCGTCACCAGCGCGTCGTGCGCTGGCGGAGGATCAAAGCGCGGTATCTAGCTCGTTGCGCAGCGGATCAAAGACATGCGCGAGCACTGCGATCACCGCGAACAGGGCGCCAATCGGGATTGCCAGGTAGGCCCAAGCGATCGATATCTCCAGGCCCGCCACGTTTTGAAATCGGATGCGCCATGCAATAAATGCACCCCAGTAAATCATCACCGCCAGCATCACAAGAGTGACCGTGGCAATGAGCCACTCCAGTTTTTTCTGCCACACCGCAGGAAGTTTGCGGTGCATCAGATCCACCGACACCATGGCTCCATTGCGTAACGCCACGCCTACGCCCATGTAGACCATCCAGATCAAAGCGAAGCGCGTGAGGACCTCGGTCCAGTCTGACGGCGTATCAAGAATAAAGCGGGAGAACACCTGGAACAAGCCGCAGAACACGGCGAGGACCAGCATCGCAACAGCAGTGTTAACGGCAAAGCCGGTGCTGCGTTTGTCTAGGGAAATCAGGGCAACGGCCCAACCCGATCGGGCGTTTGATGCCGCGCTATCAAAGGAACTCATGGTCAAATTCAGTCCGAAAATGCGGGTTTACTTGACATCCCGAATGCGCTGGATGTTCGCCTCACCAAAACGTTTGGCGTACTCGATGTATGCAGGCGCAAGAGCGGCCTGGAACTTGGACTTGTCCACATCCATAACCACGTTCACGCCCATCGCCTTGAGTTCGGCAATCCCGGAGTTCTCGACCTCGTTCACACGTTTGCGCATCGCCGTGGCCCCAAACTTCGCCGCGTCTTGCAGCGCTTTCTTGTCAGCAGCAGACAGACCACTGACCATGGACATTGAGGCCAGGATCAACGCTGGCGAGTACACATGGCCTGTCAGAGATAGATTCTTTTGCACTTGCCCAAACTTGGACGACGTGATGACGGGAATCGGGTTCTCCTGACCGTCGACCGTCCCCTGCTGCAACGCGGTGAACAGCTCCGTGAAGGCCATGGGAGCTGGTGACGCCCCGAGTGCACGGAAAGCCGTCATGTGCACGGGGTTCTCCATCGTGCGCAGCTTCAGACCTTTCAAGTCTTCAGGCGTGTTAACCGCGCGCTTGCTATTAGTGAGGTGGCGAAATCCGTTCTCTGCCCAAGCCAACGCCACGATGCCTTTGGCCTGAAATTTGGATAGCAGGTCTTGCCCAATTGCCCCGTCGAGGGTCTTGCGAGCGTGGTCGTAATCACGGAACAGGAAGGGAACGTCCGTGATCAAGGTTTCGGGAACGAAGTTGCCCACAGGGCCGGTGGACGTAAGCACCAAATCCAAGGTGCCCAGTTGCACGCTTTCCACCATCTCGCGCTCGCCACCCAGAGATCCTGAGGGAAAGATGGAGATTTTGTAGCGGTTGTTGGTCAGCTTGGCGAACTCGTCCGCAAACGCCTGTGCTCCCACCTGAAAGGCAGAGGTGCTGGACTGAGGGTGCCCCATCTTCAGCGTCGTTTGAGCGAAGCTGCTAGCGGCGGTAGCTACAAGAGCCAAAGTGGTCAGAAAGCGGTTTATGCGCATGAATGTCTCCAGAGTTCTTATCCAAAGTTCGGCGCAGTCTGCGCCAGAGCCACGGATTGTGGAGATTGGTTTGTTTGGTATCCAATGGCCATTCTTCATGTGCCGATGCGATTCAGGAATGCTGCACTGCACACTTAGACATCGCCAGATATGGTCTGCGCAACCTCTGCGGTCATGCTCAGTATGAGATAGCGAATCCAGAAAGCCAATGAGCTTGAGTAGCGCATCTCTCTCCCCGAAAGCTGGACGCCTCGGACCTATATGCATGCCGCTGTGTCGGGTTAAGCTGACTTATTGTTGTGAATCGCCCGGTCCTAGCTAGACACCTTCGAGCTTCAGACCTCAGGTCCAATAGGAGGTGCCATGACTCAGCATCAATAACCCGAAGAGTTCAAGATCGAAGCGATCAAGCAGATCACGGAGCGCGGCCATCGGATGGGGGAACACAAGAACTTGTGAATCCTAGCTACGGCAGCCTGTCTTGACTTAAATCAATTTCCCATCTTCCCGTGCACTGCTCTGTGCAGACCACCTTTAGTGCGCACCGCCACACGCATAACATAAGCACAGAAAAAACACATTCAGCTTCATAATCTTAAAGAGACTATTGCTAGCAGGATTGCAAATCCCGCATCAAGGGATCTCATGCGTCAGCAAACACGATGACCTAAAAAATACTCCGTAACAGAAGTGCTCCATGAAACTCAGCCTCAAGCTTCCCTTGGCCTTTGCCGTATCTCTGCTGCTGCTGCTTGCTGCGGCGCTTTTTGGCATCAGCCGCCTGAACCACGCGCTGGACACATACCAAACAACCGTGGCTCAAAGCTTCGACAACGAGCGATTAGCATCGGACATGCTCAGTGAGTTCAAGGTTCAGGTTCAAGAGTGGAAAAATGTGCTGCTGCGCGGTAAAGACCCGGCAAAGCTAACGCAACACTGGGCGGAGTTCGAAAAGCGAGAAAAAGCCATCAACGAACAAGCCCAGAAACTACTTGCACTCCTTCCCTCCGGCGAAGAGCGCGAGCGCGTGGAGCAGTTTTCGCAGTCCCATCTACGCATGGGGATCGCATACCGCAAGGGCTTTGAAGCCTTCAAGGCGGCCGGCCATGACCCGCAGGTCGGCGACCAGTCCGTGGCAGGCATGGACCGCGAGCCTTCGCAGTTGATCGACCAAGCAGGTGATTTGATCGCCAAGACCAGCAGTCAAGTGGCCACCCGTGCAGCGACCGCCGCGCAGCGTGCAACCACCATCAGCCTGGTGGTCATGCTAGTGGTGTGCGCCCTGGGCATTGCAGGGGCCGTGGCCTTCAGCCGCAGCGTGGTCAACCCCCTGGACAACGCGGTGCGCGTTTCCCAGGCCGTGGCCAGTGGTGACCTGACCATGGCCAAGCCCATCGAGGGCAAAGACGAAATTGCGCTGCTGCTCAATGCCTTGCACACTATGCAAACGAGCCTGTCGCGCGTGGTGAGCAATGTGCGCAACAACGCCCATAGCGTCGCATCGGCTAGCACCGAAATTGCACAGGGCAATAACGACCTCTCTGCCCGCACCGAACAGCAGGCAAGCGCCTTGGAAGAAACTTCGGCATCTATGGAAGAACTCAACTCGACCGTACAGGCCAATGCAGACAACGCCCGCCAGGCCAATCAGCTGGCCGTGAGCGCATCCTCAGTGGCAGTACAGGGCGGTGATGTGGTTGCGGAAGTAGTTGCCACCATGAAGGGCATTAACGACAGTAGCAAAAAGATTGCCGACATCATTGGTGTGATCGACGGCATCGCATTCCAGACCAATATTCTCGCGCTCAACGCGGCCGTCGAAGCGGCACGTGCAGGCGATCAGGGACGCGGTTTTGCCGTGGTGGCCAGCGAGGTGCGCGGCCTTGCGCAGCGCAGCGCCGAAGCTGCCAAGGAGATCAAGGGCCTGATACACGCCAGTGTGGAGCGCGTAGAACAGGGCACGATGTTGGTGGATAAGGCCGGCGCAACCATGACTGAAGTGGTTGCTTCCATCCGCCGCGTTACCGACATAGTGGGCGAGATTAGCGCTGCCAGCACCGAACAGAGCTTAGGCGTAGCGCAAGTGGGGGAGGCCATCACACAGATGGATCAGGCTACACAACAGAACGCAGCGCTGGTGGAGCAAAGCGCGGCAGCAGCCGATAGCCTGAAGGTGCAGGCACAGCAACTGGTGGATGCGGTGGCCGTTTTCCGGCTGTTGCAAAGCGATGTAGATACAAACATCTCGAGATATGAGCCCGCGCGGCATGCACCACGGCTTGCCAGAGCTTGAAACCAACAGGAGCGGCGTGAATACGCCAGCCGCAGAAGTGTGAATGGTAAATTGCCCGGGGGACTTTTGCACGAATCCCTCCGAAATGTACTTAGCCAGCCTCAAAGCCAGACAATAAGCGAATGAAGGAAAAGCAACCTGGGACTGAGCCGCATCGTCAAGCGCCCCCAAAAGCGCGGATTTCTCGATGTCCTTGAGCAAGTGGCTCCCTGAGCTTAGTCCAATCGAGCGTTACGCGCCCGAGAGTGGACGCCGGGGCCAGCAGGCCTTTTCAGTGCGGACCCAGCTGCGTATCCATTTCATACAACACTGGTTCAAGCTCAGTGACCCATTCATGGTGGAAGCATTGCACGACGTGCCTGCCTTTAGTGACTCTGCAGGTCTGTTCCACTGAGACGAACAGATACCCAGTGAATCGAGCATCCTGCGCTTTACGTGTCGCATCCCGGGCGATCATATGGCCGCTTGTGAAACAGGTGCGGGTGAGTCTGGTACCACTCTTTCATGGCTTGCACGGGCGTCTTGCTCTTGAGCGCTGACTGCGGCAACTGCTGGTTGTACAGGGTCACATAGCGCAGCAAGGTTTGCTCCATATCCTCGCGACTATTGAACCGGTGGGTCTTGAGCACATCGGCAATGCGGCCATTGAACCTTTCGACCATGCCGTTGGTTCTTGGGGTTCTGGGTTTGGTCAATCGGTGCTCTATGCCCAGCTCCTGGCACAGTTGATCGAATTCATGGTTGCCGCTGGGTTCGCGTTCCTTGCTGGCAAATAACCTGTCCGTGAACTCCTTGCCGTTGTCGGTCAGCAGCTTGGTGATCCTGAGCGGACAGGCCTTGTGCAATGCCTTGAGGAAGGCCTGTGCACTGGCAGCGGTCTTGTTGGCCTTGAACTGCACGAATACCCATCGCGTGGCCCGGTCAATGGCCACGAACAGGTAGCGCCTGCTGCTCTCGTCCTGCATCTGGGGCAGGTACTTCACATCCATGTGCACATAGCCAGGCTCGTAGCTCTTGAAGGCCTTGTGCGCTACCGCAGGCCCCTGGGGCTTGAGGGCGTTGATGTTGCCCGCTCCATAGCGGCGCAGGCATCGATCCAGGCCCGAGCGCGAGACATGGGGGCAGATGAACTCCCGTGTCACGGCCAGCAGGTCATCCAAAGGCAACAGCAAGGTACGCCGCAAGTGAACCACCACTGCTTCTTGCGCTGGCGTGAGCACTGTTTGCAGGTGATGGGCCGTGTGCGAGCGATCCCCAAAGACCTCGCGCTTCTTCCACTTGTAGACGTCTGCTCGGTGATCCCAAAGCGCTGGGCCAGGACACTGGCGGTCTCGTTGCTAGCTGCGATCTCGGTACGCACGGCGGGCGTGGTGCGGGCGTTCTTGTGCAGGGCTATCAACATGGCTTGGCTCCCGGGGGCGATTGCAAGGACTCTATCAACTCCTTCAGAACGGATCGGGCCATGAAGAGCGGATAGCGTTTTGGATCAATGCAATCGTCCGGGATGCGACAGCTAGCGAAGTCGCGATCTCCCCGGCTAGTTGTCTTCTTTCACGACTGTGACTGTTCGCAGCTGACTACGCGGGATGTCGTCAGATTCCGGTGCCGCGGCGACGTCCAAGCTGCCACGTGACAGACTGGTCGTGCGAGATTGCCGAAACTTGCTGGCCGAGCCGATGTTCGACCACCGGCCGCCAGGGCACGAGGCTGAAGTGCATGCCGTCGTCCAGAATGGCGAAAGGGCCGCTCGCGAGCTGGATGCGTTGGCGATAGATGCCGCTAACCTGACTCCCGTTGTGGACCGGGTGGTATCGGTGGCCGGTCTGGGCCTCCAGCGCTTTTCCGGCCGCGGTCAGATCCCGCTCACGCAGAGTCGCCAGCAAGTTGTTCACGAGAACGGCGCGCTGGCCGCGCCACTCGGCAAGTCCCTGCGTAGCCAGAAAATCTACGCGCTCGCGCATTGCCTTACTCACTTGAGCCCCAAAGCCCTGGCTGGCTAGAGCCGAACCATCGCCCACCAACTGCTCGTCCAGCCAAGTGGCACCCACGGCGCGTACTTGCTTATCAATGGGCAGATACGACCGCAACTCAACCGAGAGCCCGGAGGACCTCTGGACATCATGCTGCCTGGTCATGTGCAACAGATTGGGCGGCACCTTCCAGACGCCATCAGCGATGCGCTCCACGATGCCGACGCGGCGCAGTGCTTCGAGTCGGCGAACGTGCACATCGACAGTGAACTGCGGGTCAGGGTTGTTGACTTGCTTCAGCTGCACCACATGGTCGGCAGTCTTGTAAAGGCCGTCTCGCGCGATGGTTGCGATGTGGCGATCCACTTGCTTCTCCTGGCCTGCCGGCCTCGCCTCTACGATGCCGTGCACGGGCAGTTGTGTGAGGTCAGTACCGACAGGCAGTTTCAGGTAGTGCGCCCGTCCGTCGATTCCGTCGATCACCAGGTAACCGCGGTCGTGCAGCTCGTCGGCCAAGCCCTTGCCTGCGATCCGACCGATGACGGGGGAGTTCGGCCGATCATCGATTGCGGGTTCCCGCCACTGGCCTTTGAGCACCCGGCGCACCGTCTCCAGTGCTTCTTCGCGCTGGCCCATGAGGCCGAGCGTGGCTGCCATCCCGGGCTGGAGCTTCCAGCGGTTCGCATTCGTCCTCTCTGCCAGGCCCATGCTTTCGAGCCGCTGCAGCCGCGCCCGCAGCGCGTTCTGACGCTGCCGGTCTTGCTGGTTGTCCGTCAGGTCAATGCCATGGACACCCGCTTGCCGGATCAGCGCTTGATCCAAACTGGTGAACCGCTGCTGGTCGACCTCCCGCAGCAGACTCTGCCGGATTTCCGCCTCGGTGCGCGGACCCAGCCATTCAGTGGCGATCTCGCTCGCGCGCAAGCGCATGCCGTGAGCCATGTAGTCTGGGGCGATCACGAGATCTTCTCTGCCGCTGGCAGGCCCCCCAGTATGGCCGTTCAGCACGATATGAGTGTGCGGGTTGTCTGTGTCCCAATGGTCCACGGCCACCCAATCCAATCGGGTCTCCAGGTCGATCTGCATTTGGCGCATCAACTGGCGGGTGAAGCCCTTCAGATCCTCCAGTTCCAGGCCATCCTCGACCGAGACGATGAAGCGGAATTGGTGGCGATCGTTCTGCCCGCGTTCCTGAAAAACCTTCAGGTCGGCGACATCGGTGTCGGCACCGTAGGCCTGGCCCTTCTGCCCGTCCCGTGTGACGCCATCACGTTCGATGTAGCGCAGGTGAACGGCCGCCGAGTTCGGGCTGGCGCGCCGCAACACAACGAACCGGGACTTGATGACCACACGCCGCGCGTTCGGCCCCAGGCGCTGGCCGACCATGGCCGCCGCAACACGACCGCGTCCGAGGACTATGCCGGGTCTGGCGAGACTCTTGCTGGACGCCTTCGGGCCCGTTCTCGATAACCTCTGAAGGACCTGTGAAACGAAGCGCTGAGATCGCGGGCCAGCGCACGACTGCGGTGCCGCTGGACTAACCCGAAAGAGATCCTCATCACTCTGAGCCACGGTAGCTCCATCGCATCATGCCGCAGCGCAGCGGAAGCGGCACGCGGCGGACGCAACTGACACGCCAATTCCGGCCATTGCGCGGCACGCGCAAGACTCCTTGCGGTGCCGCCGCAACCCCACGTGCAGCCTGGCTACGATGGGCACGACGTGCCACCCCTTTTATCTGGCCCTCCGTCTCCGCCTCACGCATCCGCTCCCGAATCCCACTCGCCGCTAGCCGCTCGCCGGTTGCGCAACGCTGCCCCGGGGGCAGCGGCGGTGCAGCGAGTGCTGCACGCTGCAGCCGAAGCAAGGCTTCGGCTGCAGCTTTTTGGCACGGATCGCGCACGGCTGGGCACTGTATCGGCACACGAACAATGCAAGGTCGGCGCATGCGCGGGCCCCTGGCCGGCGACAGCCTGGACGCAGTCGCCGCGCAACAGCCACGCAGATCAGGACGCAAGAAGGCACGCCCGCTCATTGCGCACCTCCTGTCCAGATCGGCTGTGCGTTACCAAGCACGGCGGACGCATCGATGGGGCCGAAGTAGCGGCTGTCGAACGAGGCCGGCTGCACGTCGCTGAGCAGAAACAGTTCACCATCCTTCAGCACGCGGCATTGCCCCCACGGCTGCAACGGACGGTGTTTTCCATCGTGAGCGAGCGTGGTCGTCATTGCGGCGCCGTCGATGTGCACTGTCTGTTCCCGAACGCAGACCGATTGCGGAGCAACGGCACCGATGCGCTTGAGGATCGGCACACCTTTGGGCAGGTAGCCACGCTGCGCCGCGAACGCGGCCACATCTGCCGGAAGCCGTACCAACACGATGCTGCCAACGTGCAGCGCGACTGGCGGCCCGATGAGGTACCAGCCGCGCGCCACACTGTCGGTCGGGTTGTAGACCAAGCGTGCCTCAATCGGCACTGCAGCCGGTACACACAGTGCCGCAACGCAGATGCCCATGCAGACAAAGAGCAGGCGGCGCGTCATTGCAGGCCCTTGCGCGCCAGGTGCGCCGCATGCCGCTCGGCGGTGTACGCTGGCAGCGGCTGCCGAGCAGCCAGCCGGTTGCCGACCGTGCACCAGTACGTAGTGGCCGTTGCGCACGGGTTAATACCCAACGCCTCAATGGCGTCCACCGCCCCAAGCACCTCCTTGACCTGCGCTTCGCCGCTGGCGTGCAGCAAGATGCGGGCACCGGGCAGCACACCCGCGATGCGCTGAGCGTCCTCAAACGGTGTCGGTGCCTGCATCACCATGAGCTGCCAGAGCGCCGTTCCGTAGTCATTGCCGATCCATTTCACGCGACAGCAAATGGCGCCCGGCGTGAACATCGCCACCCGCCGCCAGCGGTCCAGCAGGATTTCGGTAGCGGGCTGCCCAAACCGTAGCCAGACGTTCACGCGATCTTTCACAAAGGCGAGTGAGACACGCATGCGGGTGGGCCGCTGCGGAACCATCGCCTGCAGCGAAGCTTGAGGTGCGAGCGATGCCATAGGTGTGCTCGGCGCCTTCATGTCCCATCTCCCGGGTACTCGCGCTCCAACAGTTCTCGCAGCATGTCCGCAGCGGTGAGGCCCCGCTGGAATGCAATCACCTTGATCCGCCCGCGCAGCGCCGGCTTCACATCGATCGTGAGCCGCGCGGTGTAGCTCGATGTCTTGGCCGCTGCGTCGGATGCGTCCGCCTGCCGCACCCAGGTGGATGCCGGGTCGGCGCCAGGTCGGCGCCCAATGGCAGCGCGGCCTTGCTTCGTAGGTTGCACCGACTTGCTCATCCCAGCACCTCCCGCACGGCCTGCGCCAGCGCCGTGATCTCGCGCGCGGCCGTGCACTGAGGCGCTACTTCGTACGCCAACCGCCCTGCGGCCACGCTGTCGGCGAACACGATGCGCTGCGCGACCTCGGAGGCCAGGGCTGCGAACGGCTGATCTGCGAGCGCAGCGCGCGCCTCGCGCCCGATCACCGTACCGACGACGCGCCGGTTGATGACAAACGCCGCACGCAACTGCGGCCGGAATACGCGGGCTTCTGCGATCAGTTGGACCATCTCGTGGCTCGCCCAGACGTCATAGGCGCTGGGCTGCACCGGGATCAGCACAAGGTCAGCAGCCAGCAGAGCAGAGCGTGCGAGGGCCGCGACACGTGGCGGCCCGTCAATCACCACAAAATCCGACTGCAAGGCAATCTGCGGCGCTTCCTGGTGCAGCGAATCCCGCGCCAGCCCAAACACGCCGTACAGCCGTTCCTGGCCGCTCTGGAGCCGCCTTTGCGCCCAGTCAAGGGCCGAGCCCTGCGGATCCGCATCAAGCAACGTAACGCGGCCTCCCTGCAGGGCCAACTCGCCGGCGAGGTGCGTGGCAAGGGTGGTCTTGCCTGCCCCGCCCTTCTGGTTGAGCAAGGCTATGACTTTGCCGGGGCGGTTGTCCGGCTTTTGTTGTGGACGGTTTTCGGATGTCGGGCCTGCCTGATTTGCAGTCGCCGAACCACTGCCTAAATTTTGAGCAGCGTCTACTCGCGCGCGCGTGACTTCCATTTATGTATCCCTTTAGATGTTTAGGGAGTCCCCAAACCGTTACTGGGCGTGGCTTTGCGGTAGGTCGGTGCGGGCGTTCCACCGATAGTTCTGCGGGTGATCACCCGAGGGGCGTGCGGGTGATCCACCGAGCCCGTCCACACGCCATCCACAACTTCATCAACAGAAGGTGTGGATAAGTCGTCCTGGCAGGGGTCGGCAGGGCTGGGTCGGAAGGCCAGCCACTCGACGCCGCCGCGGCGCTCCATCGTCAGTCGGTAGCCAGGCAGCGCCTGTCGCCGAGCCAACTGGCGCACCTGGATCGCGAAGTCGGAGGGGCGCTGCAGGCTTCCCGACTTCAGGTGCAGGTGGCGCATGTCAAAGCGCCAGCCACCCGGCTGCCGGCCTCCGTGTTTGCGCACCACTCTGTAGAGCCAGCGCTCAATCCCTCCTGAAAGTCGGAAGTACGTCGGGTCCAAGGTGAGCACCAGGGCCTCGTCCATCACCCCCGAAAAGAACCAGTCCGCCAGGATCAGCTCAATGCCGTCGGAGCGGCCATCTGGGCGTATGTACTCTTTCCACTCGTTGATCCAGGAGAAGCGGTGCGTGCGCCTGGCCCCGTTCGGTCGCTCGCGCTGGCGCAGCGTTGTGGCCACGGTGGTGGACTGCAGGCGGTCGAGCGCGGCGCGCAATGCCATGTAGTCGCTGCGGCCGGTGCCCCGCTCCGCGAAACGCAGGATCTCGTAGGGCGTGGCCACCATCAGGCGCGAAGGCGCAATGCCTTCTTTCTTGGCCTGCACGATCTGGCTTGCCGCCCAAATCAGGACATCGGCATCCCAGATGGTGGCGATGCCATGCTCAGGAACTCCCTCCACAGTGAGCGACACGCCGCCGGCTTCGAAGCGGATCGGCACCGTACGCGGTGACTTGGCCAGGGAGAAGAATGGGTAGGCCATCAGGTCCTGCGCATCGCGCAGGGCCATGTCGCCTGGAAGCGCGCGGAACAGCGACAGCTGTTCGCGTTCGCTTGGGCGCTTTGACACGTTGCTCTCCCCCACCCTGTACCGATCAGCGGACAGAGTCGCGCTGGACGTAGCCGGGATCGGAAGTCATGCCATAGGCGCGGCTGTCAGCCCAGACGCGCAGATCGGCGGCCGCGTAGACCACCCGAGCGCCGAACTTGCGGAACCGCGGACCACCGCCCAGCACGCGTTGTTTCTCCAACGTCCGTGGGGACAGCCGCAGAAACGCGCCAGCTTCCTCAGTAGTCAGGAA
Source organism: Acidovorax sp. JMULE5 (assembly GCF_013376875.1). Classification (GTDB taxonomy): domain Bacteria; phylum Pseudomonadota; class Gammaproteobacteria; order Burkholderiales; family Burkholderiaceae_C; genus Acidovorax; species Acidovorax facilis. The sequence continues at coordinate 4,120,882 of NZ_CP035951.1, read as the reverse complement.
CGCTGGACTGTCGGCCACGTCGGGTGTTGCGCGTGCCTGTGGCGAATGCCCAGGTGCGCGGGTGGGGAGCAGAGAACTGGCACTTGCCATGACGACCTCCATCGCTGTGGATGGGCCGCAAACCATTCGCGGCCGATGGGGGCAGTCTCGGGAGTAAGGGAGTTGCTGGGCAGGGAGATTTTCAACGCACTGGTTCGTCTCCGGGGGGCTCCGCCGCAGTGCCCGTGACGCCAGCCAGAACCCGATACCCGTCATGCATGTACGCCTCGGCGCGCCGCAGTAGGTGTCGGACCTGCGCCCGCAACTCGCCGTCGGCCTGCCAGCGCTGTGCTACAGCCTGGGGACCAAACAAGGCCTGGGCAATCTCGCGGTGGGATGCTCCGGCCTGTAGGCCATCGAGCGCCTGCAAGGCGCGCAGATGCAGTAGAGCCGCTCGGGATGACGCCCGCACGGGCATTGCAGAAGGCTCTGCTCCCCGAAGGGCCATGGCCTGCGCGTTGAATTCGTCAAGCTGTCCACGCAGGCTGGGGCCGAGCGGAACTGTCACCGCGTACGGATCCCCGTCTCCGAGGTCGCCAGCGAGCGATACCTGCACCCGGAGCGAGGAAACGTCAGCGAGTAACGTCAGGCCAGCATCACCCAGCACCAAGCGCTTGCGGCCGGGCACACGCCACAAGTCGAAGCCTAGGGAAGCGGCGGAACTGCGCACTGTCGATCCACGCACATGCAGCAGTGCATCAGGCGACGCAATCCAGAGTGGCCGCGCTTCACGTGCATCACGCGCGGGGTCCTCTCCACGGTAGACGCCCCACGGCTCCAAAGAGCGTTGCAAACGCCAATCAGACTGGTACATGGGGTTGCGCCGCAGGTACTCCCAGGCGAGCGCCGGGCCGTCGAGGTCCAGGGTGTATAGGTAAGCGGCCGAGACAGCCCAGGCTGCGCCCGGCAAGTCTCCCGCAGGGGATTGGGACATCCGGTAACTCCCTTCTTCTGAAGGAAGCTGCCACAGGCACAAGCCAGTTGGCTCGCTTTTTCGGCGATGCGCCGTCGCGCGACCAGCGACTATGCAGCGCGACACAACGGCCGCGGTCCTCAGTCGGTGATCGATCCGTCGCGCTGTGCCTCAGCCACGTAAGCAGACAAGGTCTGGCGCGCCTTGAAATGCGGATCAGCCACGATGCGAAGGCCCCTGGGGCCGCGCACGGCCTCCAGGGCCGAAAGGCTTACATACCCCAGTTCGGGAAAACCAGTGCCCGCATCAGTGAGCCCATAGGCGCGATCACCATCGACATCCAGTTCCGTGAGCAGCCAGCAGACGGGCCCGTCCAGCGTGTACAGCTTGACGACCGGGAAGGGGTCCATGACCTGCCCGCTTGCGCGGGCTGCGCCATAGGCCAGCATCTGGGAGCGTTGGGGTTCGGTGAGGAAGGTCATGGTTCCTCTGCAGAAGGAAACGAAATGCTACAACCGAAGGGGAGCCCCTTTGTGAAAAGCAAGGCACATAAAGTCGCAAGAGGGACAGCAAATGAGTTAAATATAACGTGGTTTTATTTGTACTGACATTGGACGCTTCCATGCATGGAGAAGCGACCCATTCAGCGCGGACGACCTGCTGGTGCAACGACCTTCGAGGTCGCGCCCGCACAGGCGTTTGGCGCAGCCGTGCGCGCGCTGCGCACTGAAGATGGCGTCGCCCAGGAAACCCTGGCACACCTAGCCGGTGTCGAACGCTCCCACATGGGCAAGATCGAACGCGGCGAGCACATGCCCACGCTGGCCCTGATCCTGAAGATCGCCCGAGCGCTCAATCGCAGCGCGGGCGAGTTGATGCGGGAGACCGAGGCTCGGCTTCCTGGTGAATGGCATCAGCCGCCAGCCGGGCAAACTAGCAGCTGATGCCTGCGGCGGCTACGCCACGATGCGCCCAGCCAATCGCGCTTCGCGGCCATAGGCGCTGAGGCGCTTGTCGCCCTGGAAGCGCAGATCCCGCTCGACGGGGAGCCCCAGTCGGCCCCGCACGCTCGCAAGCTCCTCCAGGCTCACATAGCCCAGTTCGGGACAGCCAAGCCCCAGGTCGCAGAGCCCGAACGCGCGGTCTTCGTCCTCAGGGTCGATTTCTGAAAGTAGCCAGGTGGCACCCGCATCGGGCGTGAACAGCTTGACCACCGGGCGTGGATCAAATCCATCTGTTTCGATGGACCTGCAGCCGTTGGCCAGCAGTTGCACCCGTTGTTCGTCAGAAATGAGCTTCGTCATGATCTTTCTCCTTGAAAGAGTTACGGGCGGAATTGCCCGAGACCGGACGCAGCACGGCGTAGCGCAACTGTCAGGGTTCGGAGACGGCCGATAGGACGCCAGCGTGCAGGGCACGCGCAGACCTTGACAGCGAGAACGGCGTGATACGGTGAAGGGAACAGCAAGCCAGCCCCACTCACCGAGCACACCCTCCATCGAAGGCGCGAACCCCATGCCGATCCGGCACAGCCGGTTCGGGGGTGTAGAAGGGGCGCCAAGCGCAGCGCGGCGGGGATGGACCACAGGTTGATCCCCTGGAGGCAAGCGCAGCGCGCAGCACCATTGGTGCGAAGGCGTCAGCGATGAAAGCCCGCAGGGACGAGACGCCATCGGCGGCTCGGTGCACCGCACGCCAGCGCGGTCCGGCAGAGCCGGAGATGCACATCTCCGTAGGACCACAGAGATACTTCTACAGAAAGCCGCAGTCACGCAAACCCATCACTACAGATCTACGGAAACCCGCGCAGCAGCAAATCAACAGATCCGGAAATACGACCATCCGTGAACACGGATTGACGCTTTGACGCAGACCCAGACAGCCGCAGGCCAGGCCCGCCCGTCGGCGACCTTCCACTGCGACTCAAGCAGAAGATGCAAAGCGCCCCGCCGCAGCGGGGCGCAGGGCGACGTCAGTCGCCCTTGCTGCGCGTCCAGATCAGGTTGTGCGCACCGTCCTCGCCTTCGACCAGGCGAGCATAGAGGGTGGCAGGGAATGACGGGTCATCCAGGGTCAGCGACAGGTAGGGACGTTCCGCCTTGCTGACTTTCTTCCAGGCTGCGCCGATCTCCAGGCCATTGCCAGCGATGACGCGGTAGTCGGGGGCGTACTCGCTTGCTTTGTCGCTGGGCACGAGCCGGACCTTGACGTTGAGCGTAAGGGTGCGAACCGTGCCAGTGAAGCTGTTGTTCTGTACGGTGAAGGTGCCGATGTTGGCCATGATGAAGTCCTTTCGAGGTTGTCCAGGTCGCGCCCATCGCGGCCTTGGCGTGATCCGATCGGTGAGGGTCGGGCGCGCCGCACCCCCAGCGAAGCGGGGCCGCAGCGCGGCGAAGGACCGGAAGGCACGAGAAATTTGCCTCGCGAGGAATCCGCGCAGCGGAGGGGAAATTTCTCGTGCCGCACGGTTGCGGCGAACAAGCCCGAGGCGGCCAAACGCAGTGCCGCGCCGCCGTGCCCGCGCCAGGATTCACGCCTCGTACAAGGCCGCTGTGGGGGTGATCCTGTGTCGAAAGGACGCATGGCCCCAGCACCCGGTCACCACCTACAGCACCATCTCCGGCACGGTTCCCGAATCGATCCGCGCCAGCCGTCACCGACCGTCAGGCACCAGGCAACTCGCGTTGCGACAGCCGCTCCACGATGCGCTGACACTGCTCCTCGCGGAGTTCGATGCCGATGGAACGGCGGCCCGTCTTCCTTGCCACGGCCAGGATAGTCCCGCTTCCCGCGAAGCAATCCACGACCAGTCCACCGGGCGGAACGCTGTACTGGATCAGTGGGGCGACGATCGCCTCGGGTTTCTGCGTCTCGTTGACAGCGTAGCCGTGGCAGCTGCGCGCAAAGATGATGCTCTCCATGAGCTTTGGTCCGCCGTCTTCGCTGGCATAGACGCTGTCCTTCATGCCGCCCCATTGCGTGGGGCGGCTCTTGCGGCGCAGGACCCGGGCCGTGGCGTCCTGGGTGAATTGGGGCTCTTTGTGGATGTCCCGCCAGTTGCCCTGGTAGAAATGCAGCGCCAGTTCATGAATCCGGCGAAACCGGTCGGCGAAGGCGTTCGAGCCATTGTGCTTCTCCCACACGATGTCCTGCGACAGAGGCCAGCCTTGGAAGTCCGCCGCGCGATCCATGAACATGCGCGTCGAACCAAAGCACCACATCTGCTTCGCGACTGCCATCGCCAGGGTCGGCCATCCCTGCGGCCACCGGTCCCACACCAGGCTGGTCTCTGCATAGGGCGGATCGGTCACGATGGCATCTGCCTGCGGCAGATGTGGCAGCAACGCCTCCGCGCGGCCGTGGTACAGGGTGACGAAGTCGTCCTGGTAGTACGGACGCATGGTCACGCACCCACGTTCTGAGCGCTACTGCGGCAAATCTTCCGCCGGGTGCTCCAGCCGTAGCGCATCGACCTTGGCCGCAATGCGCAACTCCATGGCCGCCCTCTGCGCGGCCACGAGGGTCACAGTCGCCACGCAAACAAGCTCGTTCGCATCATGGGCCTCCACCCGGAACGTGGCGCTCCGCTCGCCCAGTCGTTCGAGCCATCCGCGCAATCGCAGCGGTGAGCCGGGCGGGATGGGCGCCCGGTGATCAATGCTGATCGTCCGGCCGACCACCACTTCAGCAGCATCGACATGCAACTGCATTTCACGGATGCAGATGGATTCGATCACCGCCACCAGATACCCGGTGGCCAGGCATTCGAGTAGCCGCTCGGCATACCCGGTTCCGTGAGGAAGCCGGGCAAAGAGCGACTTTGCCGTCTGGTCGACGGGCACGGTGTAGGACTCTTCGAAGAAAATTTCGCTAACGCCTTGGTGGTTCATTGGGTGGGTGTCCGAGTGCTTTGCCGCAGGCCGGATCAACCCGCAGGACGGCGGGTGATCGGTGCTGCTGGATGCTCTCGTCTCCCATCGGTATTCCCAACCCGCCGCAGCGAACAGGAGCGTATCGCCGCATCCAGGACGCCGAGGTGGTGCGAATCCCGGCAGTTCAAACGCGCGCGGCAGACTGCCGCGCGCGTCGAGCCGAATCAAAAAAAGCCCCGACCCAAAGGCCGGGGCTTCATGCTTACGCGGTGGCGTGCTCGTCCTCCTGGACTTCCGCTTCAGCACCGCCATCACTCTCCTGATTGGCCTGCGTTGCAGCGGCTGTTTCCTGCGTCCGGAACATCACTGGCAGCCACCCCGTCCCCGCCGCCAGCCGCTCGGCCTCGCTCGCAATCTCCGCCTTCTTGAGCTTGGTCAACCGGTTCAGCTGATCCGGCGCAAACACCTGCACCGCCTCCAGCGTCTTGGCTTTGGAAACATGCTCGAAGTAGCCCGCAGCAGTCGGTGTCCACCAGTCGTGCATGTCGAGGTTCACCGCCTGCGCGAGCGCGGCGGCGGGCACTTCTTCCTCCTGCGAAGCCAGCACGCTGACTGTGGAGGCCACGCACACCGCCAACAGCGACAGCAGTTCCTGTTGCGGGAAGGCCAGAAGTTCGGCGAACAATGCATTAGGGTCTTGTGGCAATCGATCCGCCCATGCCTGCCGCACCTTGCGCATGCCCACCGCAGCGGGCGCTTCGTCCATATCCGGAGCATGCAGTCCGAGTCCATCCTGCGGCGTGGCACTGATCCCGACAGACGATCCACCCGTGCCGTAGCTGTCCACGATCACGCGCAGCGCAAGGCGGTGCACCAGGGCCACCAGTGCGACATGCGGATGCCGCGCCACCTCGGCCTGCAGGGCGGCGGTGCGGTGTGCGCTCAGACGCTTCGCCAGCTTCTCCGAGATACCGGGCTTGGCCGGTTCGTCGCTGTCGGCATCCGGGTTTCCGCCCGCCCCGCCCTCCTCCTGCCGCGCTTGCTCCCGCAATGCCTTGGCCTGATCCTCGCGCAGCAGCCCGCGATGCACCACCACTCCACCCATGTGATCGACCGTCACTACAGCCCCGGCCAGTGCCACCACGACGGGCGGGTACTCGACCAGCTTCTGTTCGATGGCGTCCAGTTCGTTGCCGAGGGCGTCCATCTCGTCCTGCAGGGTTTGGGCCTGCTCGTCGGTCATGCCCTCGTTCTCGTCGTCCAGTTGCGCCTGGAGCTTTGCCTGCTGTTTTTCGAGCTTTTCGATGTGTTTAGCCTCGGTCTTGTTCGGTTCCCGGCGGCTGCTACGCGCCCTCTGGAACTGGTACAGGTCGGAAGACGTGGCACGCGGCGCAGCGTCCACCCAGGCCCAGCCTTCGGCCCGCACCTGTTCGACAATCGGTGAGAGCTTGTCGCGCGCCAATGCATCCACCAACGCACTGTCAGTCAGAAACACCCCGTTCTGCTCGTCTGCAAATAGGTCGCGGCGCACGCCACCGCCTGCATGCTCGTACATCTCCACCCCAACAAAGCGTGCCACCGCGTCGCGGCTGGCGTCGACTTCCTCGCTCGTCAGATGGTCGCGCAGCGCCTCCGGGCTGCGCTGCCACTGCGGGGACTCATAGAACGCGGCCTCCTGCGCCGCATGGTCGTCGGTGATGGCTAGCGCCATCAACTGCTCCAGTGTCACGGCCTGATTCCCGAAGTCCGCCAGCAGGCGCGGCGAGACGTTGGCGAGCTTGAGGCGCCGCTGCACCAACAGGGGTGTCACACCGAAATCGGCTGCAATGTCCTCCAGGGGGCGCCCCTCGGCCACAAGGTCTTTCCAGGCGAACAGCTCTTCAATAGGCGACATGGCCTCGCGCTGCACGTTTTCGGTGAGGCTCACGGTGCGGGCAGCATCGTCTTGTACCAGCAGGCAGTGCACTTCATGGTCCTTCGCCAGCTTGCGGCGTTTGACCAGCAGCTTGAGCGCGGCCAGACGACGGCGCCCGGCCACCACTTCGTAGTGCTCGCCATCGGGCGCTGCCACTACGGTGAGGTTTTGCAGTAGGCCCACGCGGGCAATGCTGGCTGCGAGTTCGGGGATCGAGGTGCCGCCGCTCTTGCGCACGTTGCGGTTGGAAGGCCGCAGCTTGGACAACGGGATCAGCAGCAGGCGCTGAGAGGTGTCAACCCCGGTGGCAATGGCAACGGCAGCAGCAATGGCGGTGGTTTCAGAAAAGGTCGTGTTGTTCATGGTGTGGCTCCAATCGGAAAGTTGGAAAAACGCAAAGACGTAAAACAGCGAATGAGAAGAAATGGAAGGACGGGCCGCGCCCCTCCGCTGGGCTCAGGCCTTGAGCTGGCGCATGCCATCGGCCAGCAGCCACAGGGCGCGATTCAGGCGCAGGTTCTGGTCAATGCCCTGCACAGGCCGTGTCTGCTGCCTGCGGCCATTGGCGGTGCGCGCGCGCAGGCCCCCCTTGATGAGGTTTTCCTGGGTGCGGTTGAACACGCTCCACAGGTCGCGCCGGTCGTCGTCCGTGCGGCGGGGCATCAGGATTTGCGATTCCGTGATGGGTGCGGGCTTGACCGGGTCGTCGTACTTGAGAGACAGGGCCGCGTGGGCGAACACTTCCGATTCCCCTGTGTCCAGCGTGATCGCCTGCATGGATTCGCGGGATTCCTGGGCCTGCCCGAAGCCCTGCAGCACGGCATAGGCCCCCTCGATGACCTGCCCTGCCACATCGCCCTTATGAGGCACTCGTACATCGGCCACGGTGTCGCCGCAGACCAGCCCGTTGTGGCACACGAAGCGGAACATCCCTGCCAGCATTTGGTAGCTGCTGGTGCCGTCATGGGAGTTGAGCAGGATGATTTCATTGGCCTCGCGGCCATTAATCTGGCTGGCATGGCGCAGCCGCAGCATGTGCTTGGTGAAGTCGCGCCGCCCCTCCTGGCGCACACGGGTCTGGCAGACCATGAAGGGCTGAAAGCCCTCCCCTCTCAGTTCCTGCAGCACGGTGGCTGTGGGAATGTAGCTGTAGCGTTCGGATCGGCTGCCGTGCGGGGCCTGCGCGAAGATGGACGGGGCCACGGCCCGGATCTGGTCGTCCAACAAGGGCTGTTCGGAACGCAGCACCGGGGATTGCGGTGCGAAACGGGATGCGAGTTGCATGGTGATTTCTCCTGACGAAGTTGGCTGTTGAAGAAAAGCCTCACCGGATTCCTAGATTCAGAGCCCTCTTAGGGCTTCCGGTGGGGTCGGCACGAGGAACCCGGTTGGCCTCGTTGCCACCGTCTTTCCTGAGTTCATCGCCCGCGGCCAAAGGAGCGCGCGCCGGGTTGCCGTCAAGGAAGAAGCGCCAGGAGTGGTGCGGCCCGCAGCCGAAGGCGAGGACACGGCCTGGCGCGCCTTGACGGCAACCCGGCGCGGGCTACGGTCGCGAAGAAGGTGATGAGGGAAGGAAAGACGGCTGAACAGGCACGGGCCCGCAATGCACGCAGACCCCACGCAAGCGAGAGCGCGCAGCACCGCAGGTGCGTAGGGGCCGATCCGGCACGGCCGGGTCGGCGGTATCACAGGGGCGCCAAGCGCAGTGCGGCGGGGATGGGCTGACCAGACGACCCCCTGGAGGCAAGCGCAGCGCGCAGGCCTGGCTCAACGGGCCGGGCCGAAGGCGTCAGCCGAACAAAGTGAGGGAACGATGGAAGCCCAGAGGGGGCGAGACGCCAAAGGTGGCTCGATGCGCAAGCACGACAGCGCGGCCGGCCATTTTCAGATGGCCGGGGACGCCCGGAATCGGCTACCTTCGGGCCTACTCCAATTCAACACGGAACACCGGATGAGTGCAACTCCACCGACCAGCGAAACACGCGTTGCCGTCCTTGTCGACTGCGACAACGTCCCACCCGACATCCTGGATCACGCGCTGCGCATGGTGGCCCAGTTTGGCCGCGTGGTGCTGCGCCGCGGCTACGGCAACCAAGGCACGCTGGGCAACAAATGGCAGGAGGCCCTGGTGCGCCTGGCTTTCACCCCTTGCCTGCAGTACCAGTACGCCGCCGGAAAAAACACTGCCGACATAGCCCTGGCCCTGGATGCGCTGGAAGCGCTCTTCGACCACCGCGCCGACACCTTCTGCCTGGTCACCAGCGATTCCGATTTCGCGTACCTGTGCCGCAAGCTACGCGAGCGCGGTGCCACCGTGTGCATCGTCGGCGAACCTAAGACACCCGACGCGCTACGCAACGCCAGCGACCAGTTTTTTGAATGGGTGCGTCCCGAGCCTCCGGCGGATGCAGTCATCGAGGTTGCGCCAAAAGTTGCTGCCAAGGCGGATCCGGCGAAGGCCGACCCACCTAAGCAGGAACCACCTAAGCCGACAGTGAAGCGTCGGCCACGATTTCTCGTCGAAGCTGTATCGCTGCTCGTCAGCGACACAGCCGAGGGCAAGGTGGGACTGGGCAGCCTGGGCCAGTACCTCAAGCGCATGGACCCGGCGTTCTCGCCTGAGACCTATGGCCATTCAGGGCTGCTGAATATGGTGAAGACCTATGACCTACTGGCACCACAACAAGAGCAAGGCGGCCACTGGTCGGTGAGCCTGCGACCCAAGACCGAGGGTGCGGCTGAAGCCGACATGCCTCGCGCGTAGATGGTGGGCTGTTGCCGCGCTCGAAAAGCACTCGGCTCCATAGAAGCCCTCGTTCGGCGCTCAGCAGGAGCGTGAAGGGAGCAGCACTCGGCCAGTCGAAGCACTTCCCTTCCTCACGGGCAAGAAATCGCGCAGGCGAGGAGTTCAGAGACGGCGAAGCCGCCAAGGGAATAAGTCCGGATGGCAGCGACTCGGCAATAGGCGCGAGAGCAGGCCGCAGGCAGTGGCGTCACACGGGGACGCCTAGCGCCGTGACAGTGACACCAGATCAGCCAGGCACGCCCTGCTGCGCCCAACAACGCTGCAACAGGTGCGCCATTGCCGCGAGACCGGGCAATCTTTCGGTATCAGGAACGCTCACCAGGTGCCCCATGCCGCATGTCCAAGACACAACAACCGCATTATCCGAATCCGAACCGGCCTTCTATCGCCTGACCGATGTCGTCCGCATCACGGCCCTGAGCCGGTCCAGCATCTACCGGCGCATCGCCGCCGGTGAGTTCCCTCCGCAGGTATCCCTTGGCGGACGAGCGACAGGCTGGCGACGAGAAGCCCTTGAAGCTTGGATCAGCGATCCATCGGGGTTTCGCCCACTGGCCGCATGCGAAGTACAGCGCACATCGTCAGGCGCTCGCGTCCGCCATGTCTTGTCGGACTCGGGCAACCTGCGGCCCAGACGTGATTGACCGTCGGATGCTTAAAGCGGAATGCAGCGCGAGACGCCGTGCTTTGGCGTCCACGGGCAATCCTTGTGCATGGATTTCAAGTCTACATATCGGAAGCTGTAAAGAGTTTTTACTGCTTATAATGCGTAAATTCACAATACAGCCTGAGGTTTGTATGCCTGGATTTACGGTGCGCACGGCCGATCAGTTGCCCTCCCTGCTACAGGGCTTCCGCAAAGAGACCGGCCTGACGCAAAGCGACGTGGCGTTGCGCCTGGGTGTGACCCAGCAAACCTATTCAGCATTGGAGCGTAACGCCGAAAACATCGGCGCGGCCCGACTATTGAAGCTGTTGGGCATCCTAGGCGTGGAAATGGTGCTCGACAAGCCCGTACCACTACACCCTACACCGGGTCAGACTGACACCGATCAGCCAAGCTGGTGAACCATGGGACGCCGCTCACACAAGCGCGCTCTGGGCCTCTGGATGAACGGCGCTTTCGTCGGCACCTGGACCCTGGCACCGAACGTGCCGGACATGTTGCAGTACGACCTCGCCTGGGCCCAATCACAGCAAGGACGTGCACTGTCCTTGTCACTGCCCTTCACCCCAGGAAACGCCCCCCATCGTGGCAACAAGGTTCGCGCCTATTTCGAGAACCTGCTACCCGACAGCAAGGACATCCGTGAACGGGTCGCTCGCCGCTACCGCACAGGTTCCACCGACGCCTTCGACCTGCTGGCCGAGATCGGCCGAGACTGCGTGGGTGCGCTGGAAATCCTGCCCGATGGCCAGGCCTCGGCAGGAATGGCTCCCTTGCAAGCAGATCCCCTGAGCGACGCGCAGGTCGCCGAGGTTTTGCGTGGCGCCACGACCCCGAACACCCTGGGACTGGCGGGCAGTGACGACGATTTCCGGATCTCCATTGCGGGCGCCCAGGAAAAGACCGCGCTGCTGCATCACAACGGGCAGTGGCATCTGCCCCGCGGAAGCACGCCCACCACGCACATCCTCAAGTTGCCCCTGGGGCTGATCGGCGGCATGAAGATCGACATGCGCGACTCGGTCGAAAACGAATGGCTGTGCTCGCTGGTCCTGCGTGAATTCGGCCTGCCCGTGACAGCGTGTGAACCCGTGCAGTTCGAGGACATGAAGGCACTGGCGGTCGAACGCTTCGACCGCGCATGGTGGGACAGCCCTGCAGGCGACCGCCGCCTCGTTCGCCTCCCACAGGAGGACATGTGCCAAGCCACCGGCACCCCTCCAGAAGCGAAGTACGAAGCCGATGGCGGCCCGGGCATGGACCGCATCCTGGATGTGCTGGAGGGCTCGATGGCGCGGGAGCAGGACCGCCGCACCTTCTTCCAGGCGCAGGCGCTGTTCTGGATGCTCTGCGCCACGGACGGCCACGCCAAGAACTTCAGCCTGTTCTTGCGGCCGGGCGGGCGCTACCAGCTCACGCCACTGTACGACGTCCTGTCGGCCTATCCAGTGCTTGGCGAGGGACCGGGGAAGATTTCACCGTTCAAGGCCAGGATGGCCATGGCGGTGCGCTCGAAGAACGCACACTGGAAGATGCGGGACATCCTGCGGCGGCACTGGCTCGCCCTAGGCGCCCGCCACGGAATCGTGACCGAGAACGGTCGGCAGGTGCAGTTCATCCTGGACGAGCTGATCGCACGAACGCCTGGGGTGGTGGAATCGATAAGGACAAAGTTACCAGCAGGCTTCCCCGAGCGGATGGCCGACAGCATCCTGAGCGGCTTGCAAAACGCCGCGAAGACACTCACGGATCAAGACTGAAGCTTGCTAAATTGCAGCGTGCTCAGAGGTTTTCTGAAATGGACGCCGTATTGACACCTCATGTGAGCAGGCAGTCCCTTTCTACGTAACCACCAGAACCGACATCTTGATCGGCTGGAGCTGGGCCGCATTAGCGTGTCGCTTTGACGTAGCCAGGAGCTGTTTCGCAGAGGTTGCAGTCATCCGACATTTTTTATCGGACGGGTACTATCGGTCATGAGTAATCGGCGGTGATTGGCAACTTCCGGAAAGCGCATACAGTCACCCTGGAGCAGCAAATGACGGATTGGATCGCGCTCAGAGCGTAAACCTGAATAGACAAGTTACTCGGTCGAGTCGTAGCCGCTGTCTGCTCTCAGCTAGGGCGCTCCTGTCACTTGGTTCCTGCCGTAAGGGGCTGAAGCAAACATCGACGATCTGAACTCGGGACCTTCGCGGACGCGTCTGCCGACATCAGTGGGAGATTCATAGTGCATACAGGTGAGGAGCAGTCAGGCGCGCAGGCCGCAGAGCTTCTAATGGAGCAGGGCCCGAAGGCGGGTCCGCGAATAACTTTTCGACCGCGAGGAACTGAAGCGGCAGCTGAAGCAGTTACGCAACTGGCCCGGCGACTGTCGTCACTGCCTGGTGCCATTAGAGACTCACTGGAAAACGGGCGGAACAGTGCCTCCATACTGTCTTCAGACCGGCTGCAAGGTCTATCGGAAATTATTCAAAACGCAGACGATGCGCAGGCGCGTCAAGTTCGCGTTGCGCTGCTAGCAGATGGGCTATGGATTGCTCACGATGGGGAGCCCCTCCAGCTTGAACATGTCTTTGGCATTGCGATGCCGTGGATTACAACAAAGTCCGAAGATGCTACGGCCACAGGTCGCCACGGTATTGGCCTGATGACGCTTCGTGCCCTCTCGTCAACGCTGCAGGTCCATTGCCCTCCGTATCACGTGCAACTCGCTGGGTCTCAGTTGTCGGCAATCAACGCGATCCAGGCGCCCAGATGGCTTGCGGATGAAGGGTGGACCATCCTCCAGATCCCCGTGGAGAAGGGGATGCTCAGCCTCAGCGACGTGAAAGAGTGGATGTCCGGTTGGGGACACGCGGGACTTCTGTTCCTGCGATCAGTGACTAACGTGTCTCTACACGACGAGAACGGCTATTCAGTGTGCACTTTGTGCCTGAACTGGACGGCAGAGGCAACCCAGGAACGGTTCATCTCGGGTGAGCAGGTCCAAGTAGTTGTGCGCCGGGCACAGGACCCGGGCGGCAACTCCTTTCGAGTTCACACCGCGAACTTCGCCTCCCCAGCTCACGTACGTCGACACGGCAAAGCGAAGGGGGAACAAACATCCATTGCAGTGGCGCTACCTCTTAGCCAGGAGAAGGATCATTGGGTTCATGCCGGTCTGCCCGTAGCTCGCACACACATACCTGCTCGGATCGCCGCGCAGTTCGATACCTTGAGCAATCGGCAAGGATTGGCACCCAGTGCTTGGAATCACTGGCTCGTGCCACACATCGGGCAGCTCTGGCTTTCTTCGATCATCGACCTGCTTGCAACGTCTGCGGAGCTTGCTTGGCCGCTCATTCCGATCGAAGCGCCCGAAGATCCTCTTGGGGCTTCCATCATCATAGACCTCGAGCATCAAATCTTCTCGCTGGCCTCCGAATCCCTCGCCAATATGGCTCACTTAAGGATCAACGGCAAGCCGGTTGCGGTCGCGAAGCTAGCAGTTGAAGAAGTGCAGCTGGAGAACGTACTGCGCGAAGAAGAGATCGCACGCCTGGCTGGCTGCGATCACGCGCTTCCCCGTTCATCGCGAGATGCAGGTAGGGCTTGGTGGCTCGTGCTCGAAAAATGGCGAAAACGCAATGACTCGCTGCCCGCACCGGTCACTACGTCAAGCGCACTGGCTCTGCTGGACGAGCCCTCATTCGTCGTTTCCAGACGGGTCACGTTGGCGGCGGTAGCCATCGATGAGTCGCTTGGTGATCTGCTGTACGCACATCGCTCTATCGCGCTAGCAGACGGCGGCATCGTCGCGCCACCGCAGGCCAATGTCGCCGAAATGCTTGTCTCGAACTCAGGCAGCCTAGCCGAGGAACTAGGCGTGGGCCTTCACATCCACTCCGCCTATCTAGGTGACTCAGCAGAAGCGCAGTCAGTCCATGCTTGGCTGCGTTCCCAGAATGCGCTCATCGAAGATGATGACGCGCTTGCGCTGCTCAAGCGAATTGCCCAGGCCGGGAGGTGCGGGAGGCACATCGCGAAACCTTTGACTGAGTCTCAACTGGCAAGTCTGCGTAATGCGTTTGAGGCAGTGCCTTCAGACGAGCAACAGGCCCTTGGGCAGGCCGTTGGGCGTGCGATCCAACTAATCGCTTACACGTTCGATACCCACAAACGAGAGATCGCCACGGTCTGCAGTCCTGCGCAGACGTACCTTCCCCGCGCGATTGACCGTGAAAGCGACAGTTTCGCGGTGGCCGCAGCACGAACACCAGGCCTGTACTGGGTGAGCGGAAAGTACGCGAATGCGCTGAAGTCGAGCCTAGGTCGGACCGGCTTGGGGGCCCAACGCTTCCTTCGACTGTTAGGCGTGGAGCTTGCCCCACGACTTAAACGGCATGCCGCGCTCTACGAGCGCTACTCCAGTGATCGACGCAAGGGCCTCCACATTGGGCACGGGCCACTCGCACGAACGCATGCCATGCGCGCGATTGACGCAGAGTACACGCTGGAGGACTGGGAGAGCCCTGACCTACAACGTGTCGTGATGGACATCTCATCGGAAAAGCGACTCACGCCCCGCAGGGAAAGAGCCCGCGCACTGCTGGCGACCCTCGCCCGTGCCTGGGATCGCCTGAGCGACATGGCCGAAGTAACGGCGGCGTCTACGAATTACGGCTGGTTCTCCCGGGGCCCATGCCGCGCATACTGGCTTTGGGCCGCTTCAGAAGTCGAATGGCTAGAAGATGTCAATGGCCGAAAGCGGAAGCCCTTTGAATTGCGCCTAAGGACGCCTGCTGCTGTAGCGATCTACGGCAGCAACGGCACCGACTATCTCCGAATGGACTTTCACTCGGCCGGCCGCCAGCAGGTTCTGGAGGCGCTGGGAGTCCAGGGAGAGGCGTCCACTGGCGAACTAATTCGCCATCTGCAGAGTCTGAGGTCGGGCAGCATGGACCCCGCCAGCGCCGAGTTGGAGACCGAGACGGCCGTCGTGTATCACGCACTCGCCGCTCGGTTCCCCGGCGGGCGCGCTGCGTCGGATATGACGACCAGGGTCCTGCAAAGGGAGTTCGGCCAAGCCCCCGGCTTGATACTTAATCGGCGCGGGTGGCGACGACCGAGTGAAGTCCTCATCGGACCTCCTTCTTTCGGCAACTACAGAGACTACGTGCCGGCCGTTGTCGGGAGCGAAAACCTCTGGCGCGCGCTACAGGTTCGCATCGCCACGATCGAAGATTGCATTACTGTCATGCAGGACGTAGCCCAACGCCGGAAGACTTTGGAAGGCGAAGAGCGCGCCGTGGTCATCGAAACGCTGCGGTTGCTGTCGAGGCTGCTGTCCGCAGCCGGCGTCGAGGCGACGGTTGGCACTCGGATGCGTAAAGCTCCGCTATGGACATCGCTCGGATGGACCAGGGAACGGCCGGTGTATGCAATCGACGATCCTGCGATCGCAGCGTCACTTGCGGATCATGTGGCCGTATGGGACCCAGGATGCGAGATCTCGATCCTCAAAGAATGCCTCGCGCCGATGGGCGTTCACGTCGTATCGAGCAATGACTCAGAGGTGGTGGAAGCCGAGGCCGCTGTTCAGGACGACGAGGCGAGTGAACTTTTCTCAAGAGCTATCGCACATCTGCATGACGACCTGTCTCGAAACGAGCCGAAGTTGGCCGCGGCGCTTGC
The DNA here is from genome assembly GCF_013376875.1 of Acidovorax sp. JMULE5. Taxonomy (GTDB): domain Bacteria; phylum Pseudomonadota; class Gammaproteobacteria; order Burkholderiales; family Burkholderiaceae_C; genus Acidovorax; species Acidovorax facilis. Next base: position 4,104,994 of record NZ_CP035951.1, on the reverse strand, counting down.
ACTCCCGTGGGACGAACTAAGAGCGTTCGGAGTGCGGTGTGACTCAGACCTGCGAATCCTGCTATCGGGTGTAGTGGGGTGGGATGAAAAGAAGCCCATCCCAGTACGTGCGAAGGCAATGTCTAGCTCGGCGACACTGTTTGTTCGGGATACCTCGGAACTGAGACGAGTTGACGCTGGCGGCAGAGCGATCGCAACCTTGTTTGACGCTGACCCTCGGAAGATCGCACACGCTTGGTTGGCCGCTTGTGACAAGGCTGAGCATGGCATCGCCCAAGAGGAAATCGTGGCGGCCGAAGAAGCCCAGAAGATTGAGGCGGAGCGGCTCGCACAGAACGTGCATGAGCGAACACTTCGACTTCAGGCACAGACGGCAGGGCGAAGAGCTGCGGCCAAGTCCCCGCAAGGCCGTTCGTCAGAGGCCCCAGCTCCATCAGCGGGGGTGCCATCGCAGCGACCGCCTGCACCAGCATTGCCGCCTCGCATTCTGGTCAACCCAGACAACATACGGCTTACCAATCCTCATGGGATTGTGTCGAGCAGAACGCAGCCACCTTCAAAAGCAGTGAGGCCTTATGCACCGCTTCCGGCCCCACGCCCGGGCAACTCTTCGCCGCAGGATCGATCCTCGCTGCCGACTTACTCAGGGTTGACGAAGGAGTCACTAGCGCTCGCCCTAGTCCGTAAGGCACTTCAGTATGACAATGAGCAGCTTCAGGACTTGCGGGCGCAACTGGGCGTAGGCGCAGATGCTGTTGATGAACTAGAACAATTCTTCGAACTGAAGGCCTATGCTCAAGGTGAACCGGACAGCATTCGTCTCACGGACTCCGAAGTGAAGAGGGCGGCGAGCGGCGCCAACTTCTTTCTGGTCGTTGTGTCCCACCTTGAGGGAGTTGATGCACGTCCTCGCATCCGATTCATAGCCGACCCGCTTCGCCAACTTGACGTTACGGGCAGTGGAACTATCACGGTGACTGGCGTGCGGCATGCAGAAAGCTTGATTTTCGATTTTGACCATGCTTTGTCCGCCCCCCCAGGCGGTCAATTTTGAATTGACGCCGACATTTTTAGCGAACTGATCGAGCAGACCATACCGATTTTCGCGTCCGCGAAATTTAACTCTTTTTGTGTGATGAAGAACTCTCAGGAGGCATCAGCGCCGCTTTGGTAGTGGCACATTTCGCGGTTTCCTGGCACGCTTGGCAACGTGGGCCTCAAGCTATCGGCCTCGCTCACGGCTTCTGCCGTGAGCGAGGCCGCTGCGAAACAAAAATCATTGAACAAGGGAGTGATTGAGCATGAAAAAAGTGACCAAAGAGGATTTGGATCGAGCGCTTGATGCGTGGTACGTTGCTAGGGAAAGGGCAGGTTATGAAATGCAGGCATGGAGCATATTGACACAAAGTCATGGGTCGCTCATTGCTTCGCTTAGAGAGAACGGGCATTCTTGGACGCAAGCTGGGGCTGAATTCGCGACGCTATCGGGCTCACAACAAACAGCACTACTGAGTGCCTGGAAGAACATGGATGAACTTTGTCGTGAATACCAGTCCTTGCTCGCTCGGTTCAAAGGTCAACAGGTCTGATTGCGTGGAGAAGAGACTATGGTCCCAAGTGCTTCTGACTGGGCGGTCGATTTAGCAACAAGCCTTACAGCGACACTGCCTGTTGGGGTGCCAGGACTGTTTAATCCGTGGGCCGATACCTGCCTGTTGGATCAACCTTGGAATGACTCCGCGGCAAAACTGAGTCGCCTTGCAAATCATCTTGACTGTGTGCCTAGAGTCATTCTTTGCGGGGAAGCACCTGGGTATGCAGGAGCCAGGCACTCAGGCGTAGCGTTCACCTCTGAACGCCAAGTATTTGAAGGTGTTATTCCGCGCCTTTCTTCAGCTGGCAGACGTCTGACGACACGGCCAAACCCGTTCTCTGAGCAATCTGCGACGATCGTATGGGAGACGCTCGACCGCTTGGGCGTCGCGGAACAGACAGTCACTTGGAACGCTGTGCAACTGCATCCGCATGATTTGGACGATACCCATTCCAACCGTACACCGAACGAGAAGTGGCTCTAGGTGCCCCAGCGATGAAGCTTTTGACTGAGGCGTTCCCTTCAGCCCGCATCTTTGCGATAGGGCGTACAGCTGAGAAACTACTGGCGAAGATGCGGTTCGAGGTAGATGCTGTGATTCGACATCCTGCCAACGGCGGGGCCAATTTGTTTCGCAGCGGAATGGCTACGGCGGTGGCGCAACTCTGAGACCTAAAATTCGAGGAAAACCGATGACACGACCCGTCTATCTAGCAGCGATTTTGTTTGCGGTGTTACTCCTTCCCCAGCGATTCTCGCATGCAAGCGGCCCTCCAATTGTGCGAATCGTTCAGGAATACCAAGCAACCAAGCCTTCGAAAACCGCGCTGGTCTTCGTGCACGGAATTTTCGGAGCGAAATCGACCTGGCAAGGCGACAAGGCCTACTGGCCCGCGCTCATGAATCAGTCTCTGGCGGGTGCAGCAGATATCTATCGAGTGGACTACGAGTCCTTCGGTGATGCAAAAAATGGCCTGAGTGTGACCAATATCGTGAAGGCGATGTCTGATCAGATTGATGAGGTCGTGCAGCCCAAACGCTACAGTCAGATTATCTTCGTTGCACACTCACTTGGCGGCAACATCGTGAGGGCCTACCTTCTTAAAGTGAAGCTCCGGCAAGGGCATTTGGAGCTGGACAGATATCCCACAGCATTCTTCCTGGCCACTCCTAGCGAAGGCTCAACCATTGCCAGCTATGGCCAGCTTGTACTGGCAAGCCCTCTGCTGCGAGCTTTGGTTCCGCTGGACGAGAATGACTTTCTACAGTTGGTGATGATGGGCGAGGGTGACTGGATTACAAAGCACAGCGCCGTGGGATGTACGCGGAATGTTTTTTTGTACGCTTACGAAAAAAAACCATTGCTTGGCGTGATGGTGGTTCCAAAGGCGAGTGCCTTGCCATGGGGCGGTAATGAGTCATTTGTGTCGCAGCAGACTATCCGTGGGTTCGAACGAAATCACAGCACGATAGTCAAGCCGGAATCACTGAACGACCCAGTGCATCGCTGGGTGGCTGATAAGGCAAAGGCTTGTTTGAAAGGCGAGTGGCCATGCAACCAGAACACGAATATTTCTGAAACTGTCCGAAAGTCTGTGTGCGGGGCTATTTCACCAGGGGCTGCTGAGCATGCGGTGAAAAACGGTGGTGGAAAAGAGATCCTCGGAGACGAATAGCCTATTGCCCTTGGGGCGAATTCCCTGAACGTGAACGCGGCATCTGCTTCCGGTAGTGACGCCCCATTCAAGGGATGATGCTCTCGAGCCAAGGACCCATCGCCGCGCCTACTTTTGCGTAGCCAGCCGGGGTCAGGTGGATTTCATTAACCCAATCGCCCGATGATCCCTTGTCATCGGGCGCAGCGGGTATCAAGGAGTCGATGCCAGCGGAATCAAATACGTGAACATTAGACAAACCCGTCGGGTGTTTGCAGTCCAGATCCAAAAGCAGCTGGCGCAGCCTGTTGAAAAGGATCTTGCTCACGTCCTGAGCGTCCTGACCAACGATGCCGTACTTCAGGAGTGATGGATAGAGCCAGCCTCCGCTGTTGAAGACAGTGCCTGATGGGCGCACTACCGGCGCTGCATAGGTATGTAGCAGAATCGGCTTACCGGCATTTATTCCACTATCGCGTCGCTGCACGAGAGTCTTGAAATTTTCATGGAGATAGTCGGCGAACGCATTCCAGCCGCTATCGCTGATGAAGCGCCCTGCGCCGGTGGCGCCCAGCGCTGTAATTTCGTTAGTCGTCAGGAATAGACGCCGGTTAGCAGGTACAGGCGTACCGTCTTTGTTCACTGGTTGCACGCGGGCTGCATCGATCATATCGTTACCTCCTGCGGAGAGGAGGATCCCATCCCATGGCATCTGAAATTTCGGCTTGCACAATAACTTGTCGAAGTATGGATCGCTTGCCCAGTCCACCATATGATCCAAGGTGTCACCCGGATACGCGCAATTAATGATGATGGTGACCTTTTGGACCTCAAGCTTGAACGGGATGTTCGAGGCAGCAGCTAAGTTCAACGTGCCGATTGAATACCATGAATCGCCTTCGGCAAGGACACGGCGATGTGCGTGGTTGATCGTGGGAGGATTGTCGCGAAAGAGCCAGTCAGACGGGTACACCACGGGTTTCATAGAAATCTTCTCTCCTAAATGTTGTGCCTGACGCAAAAGCGCGATCCCTTGCGGAGGGATATGCCGAAGAATCTACCCAAACTGCTATCTTCGTCAAGAAGTCAACGTCACCAGCATGTGAGTCGCGGGTCACTTACAAAGAGCAATTAACCATAGTTGCAAGGACCGTGTCCCGAAACGGACGAAGGAGGCGGCGCTAGCTGACGGGAAATGAAGAAAAGAGAACTAGAAGAGCTCGTCCTCAAATTGGCAGAGCCGTTGCTTGAATTGCTGTACGGCAAATTCACCGTCGATCCAGCCCAAACAGACAGGCCCGATGCCGCCATCACGGTTCACAAGCCACACAAGCGCTTTGGCTGCAAGGTCGGGCCATTCAGGGTGGGGATCGAAATCACGACCGTGGACAAGGGGCGAGACCTCGCCTACCTGAACGATGAGAAGTACGGCCGGGACATGGTTATTGCCCAAACGATGGCCGCGTTGGAAAACGACGTCGACAGCGACAAGCCGACCAAGAAGGCCGAGATCGAAATCACGGATTCTTATATCTACGACGGGGTGATCCGGAAGAAAGACAAGTACCAGGGTTACTTCGAATCCGGCACCTACCGCGAGATCATCCTGCTGTGCTTCAGCGACGTGGTGACCACCGATACGGCCTTCTTCAGAAAGCACCTGTGGCACTGCACGAGCCATCTTCTAAGCAAGGCGCAGTTTCCATTCGATGCGGTCGTGTTCGCCAATCTCCGGCGCGGCCACCCGGTAAGGGTCTATAGAAAAAGCGATCCGCTACTGGTGCCTCCTGTGCTTTCCCGCCAAGCGGGGCACACCGAGACGATCGGCCATGGCCCCACCATGCGGGTCGGGCAGAAATACAACCTGAATGAAATCATGTTGAACGCTCCCCTGATTGCTCCGCGACAACCCAAGCCTGCTAAGTAATCGGGCCGCGAAAACTGGTCCACTGGGAAATTCCAGGGACGCATTGGGAAAGCAGGTGCATTCCCTGGTCAAAAGCCAGATGACATGCACCGGGATGTTCCACATAATGGGCAATTCCAATGAGGATGGGAGGAAGCGATGCAACGCTGTGTCAGCCCAGCCGCACGAACGGCGCGCGCATGTTCCCTGCTGCTCCTGGCTATCGGGCTCACCGCCTGCGCCAACCAGTTGTCCGCGTCCTACGAGGCCAAGGCCATGGACCGGGTGACCGCTATCAACGCCCAAGTACTGACGCAGTTCGACCGCCTCCTGAGCAGCCCACTGGTCTGCCGCCCTCGCCTCGTGGCCAGCGAGCCCTTCAAGGCGACCTATGGCGACATCGAAGTTCAGCTGCGCGTCCACCGCATGGCCGAGGAAATCCGCCCGGCCAATGCCGAAAGCGCCACGGTGGCTTCTCTCTACCTGCAGTCCTGGCAGTACCACCGGCTGTCGCACCAGTTGTGGGCCGTTCGCAGGAACGAGGCCGAGCAAACCTTGAACGACCTGAAAGCCGAGTTGAGGAAGTCCGCCGACCCGTCGGCGGACAAGGCCACACCCGAGGAAGGCATGCGCCTCGCCCAACAGCGGCTCGCCATGCTCGAAGGACGCAAATTGCCCGGTCCTGCGGATGCAGCTTTCGAGGCCGAGCAGGTGAAATATGCGGCCACGGTTTGCGAGACGGTGTCCGCGGGCACACAAGAGCCGGATCCAAGGCCGCGGAACGCGCCCGCCGCGCTGGTCCATTTGCACACGGGGTACCTTGGGGACAAGGCCCTGACGGATATGCGAAACCGGTACGTCCGGTTCGGCCGCGCCGCGCTGGTAATCGAGGAGGCGCGACGTGTCATTGCCGATGAGCAGAAAACCCAGTAAGGAGGACGACAAGCCATGTCCGAAATCTCAGATGCGCTCCATACCGCGCTGCAAAGCGCACTGAACGCCGCGAAGCCGACCACCCCGGTGGCCAGGAACTTCGTCACCAACTTCCTCAAGGGCCGCGCGGCGGCCTTCGTGGACATTGCCGAAGGCCTCGCCTCGCGCGACATCGACGAAGGCACAGCGCGCTACCTGCTCATGCAGGAGGGGCTGCTGCTGTCCGCCGAAGCCGAGGCCGTCGCGGGGCTCTCCAAGGTCGCGCTCCAGGCCGCGGCCGACGCCTTCCTCAAGTCGCTCACCGACTCGATCAAGGCCCTGCTCAAGATCGCACTGTAGAGGGAGCCGCACCATGCCAACAGGACAAGACATCGTCGATCTCGCGCGCAAGCATCTGAAGGAGCCCTACGTGCTCGGCGCACCCGTCCCTAAGGACGCCGCGGGCTGGAAGGGCCCCTGGGACTGCGCCGAATTCGCGTCATGGCTGGTGTACCAGCTCGCGGGCTATCTCTACGGGTGCGACACGGACGCCGGCAACCCGGCGACCGCCGATGCGTACTCCGGGTGGTGGGCCCGCGACGCGGCGGCCAAGGGCCGCGCGGTCGCGCTGACGGTGGCCATCAACACCCCCGGTGCCTTCCTCATCCGCAAGCCCGCGCCCGGGATGATCGGCCACGTCGCCCTAAGCGCCGGGGACGGCACGACGGTCGAGGCCTATTCCAGCCGCATGGGCGTCATCGCGGGCAAGACCAGCGGCCGGCGCTGGGACCTCGGCGTCATCGTGCCGGGCTTCGACTACGCCACGGCCACGGGCCTGGACACGGCGTATGAGGCCCCAGGCCTCGTGCTACGCCTCATGACCCCACCCATGCGAGGAGCGCTGGTGGAGCGGGTGCAGAAGGCGCTGATCGACCAAGGCTACTCACCCGGTGAGCCCGATGGCGTCTACGGACCGCACACGGCAGCGGCCGTCGCCGCCTTCCAGGCCGCTAAGGGCCTGCTGGCCGATGGAGAGGTGGGCATCAACACCCGCAAAAAACTCGGCGTGAAATTGGGCTGACCGTTTGCAGCCATCGGTCGAAATATTCATAGATCTCCCCAAATCTAGACGAAACAGCATATGTGCATGCCGCGACAAAACACATCCCCCGCCGAGTCCCAGCAGGCCCTGCTGCAGCAGAGCAAGCAACTGGCGCGAAACATCGCCGGCAAGCGCCCTCGGCGCGGCGAGACGCAGACGCAATGTGCGAAGCAGCTGAGCATGTCGCAGCCGACCCTGGCGCATCGAGTCAGGAGATCCCTCGGTGCCCATGGTCTACACGATGTACATGATGGCTCGTCACCATGCCGAGCGCCTAGCGGATCCGGCGGTGCCGCTTAGCGACTATGCGGTGCAGGAGTGTGAGGTGACGATGGTGAGGGCAGGGCGCAACGAGAGGCTATGCCGGCACGCTTGGCGTGAAGGCGGAATGCAGCAGGCAACGAGAATGCTGCTGGGCTTGCGGCACTGCTTCTCAAGCCGAGCAGGGCCTCACGGTAATTCCAGCGCCCGGTATAGCCGGGCGTGATACCCATCGGAGGCCTGTCATGTCCGACGTTCCATCGCAACCCCAGACTAGTCCCGCTGAGCCCCTGCACGACGTGGCGCTAGACGCCGACCTGAAGACCCTCGTGACTCGCCGACGTGAACTGCTGGCCGACGACCAGCGCCCGGCCGTCGACGCAGGCACCTGGGGCCTGGCGCTATCGGGCGGAGGCATCCGCAGCGCCACGTTCTGTTTCGGGTTGATCAAGGCCCTGGCGAAGAACCAAGTATTCCACCGCTTCGACATGCTATCGACCGTCTCGGGCGGCGGCTACATCGGCGCCACGGTCGGCCGCCTTTTCCATGATGCCGCCCGGATCGGGCAACCGGCGCAGGAGGTCGAAGCCGCGCTGGCCGATGCGGACACTCGCTGGTTCGCGTTCTGGCTGCGCGCCAACGGTCGCTATCTCATCCCCCGCAGCGGCAAGGACCTGATGTTCGCTGCCGCCAACTTCGGTCGCAACCTCGTGGGCGTGCACATCGAAGTGGCGCTGCTGTGCCTGTTACTGGGCAGCCTACTAGTACAGCTCGACCTTGGCCTATGGCAATGGGCCGACTGCCTGACCCGCAAGACCTGCGCGGGGCCTTCCTGGCTGACGGCGGACGTACTGGGCGCGCTATCCCGTTGGCCCAGCCTCTGGCTTTTGATGCCGCCGCTGATGCTGGTCGCCGCAGCCTTGGCATCGGCCTATTGGGTGCTGCCGTCCAAGGCCCGTGAGGACTTGTCCCTGCTCCGCTGGCTCATGGTTGCGCTCTGCCTGGCGGGCTGCTGGGAACTTGTGAACTACTGGCAGGCCCGGCCGGCGAACGCAACGAAGAACGGCGCGCTCCAGCTTCCCAGCGGGTTGCTGCTGGCGGCTGGTGGCGTACTGCTGGCCTGGGTTGCCGGCGCGCTCATCGCGCAGGGCTTGGCGCGCCGGTACCCCGATTCGCCCGACGTATCGCGCAACCGGCTTACCACCGGGCTGGCGCACGTTCTCAAGGCCGGACTTGCCATCCTTGTATTGGGTCTAGTGGACATGCTGGCCTGGTTGCTGGCCGATGCCGACGGTGAGCACCAGGGAGCCCTTGGCGCCGCCTCCATGCTTACCGTGGTGGCATTGCGCGCGGTGCTGCCCAAGATCGCCGACCTGCCGCGCAGCCTGACGCCAGGGACGCGGATCAACCTCAGTAGCCTGGTCAACTTCATCGGCCTGTCCGTGCTCCTGCTGGTATTGGTGTTCTGGATCAGCGTAGTGCACCGCGTTGCCACGCTCGCGCTATTCGATGAGACACTGGGTTCGTTGCATTTCAGACTCAGCTGGTTCTGGCTGAGCGTGATCACGTTGCCCGTGGCGCTGTTGATGGGCGTGTCCCTGCGCAATCGCGACTTCCTCAACCGCTCCTCGCTCTACGCCTTCTACCGGGCACGTCTGGTACGCGCCTACCTTGGCGCGGGCAACGTGGCGCGTTTCGGAGGACATCCGCAGGCTGCTACCGCGGTCTACCAGCGCGATGACATCGCCCGCCCCGGCAGGGTGTCCGTGCAGGACGTGCATGCTAGCGACGACGTGGCGATGGCCAGCTACGCGCCGCATGCCGGCGGTGGGCCTGTGCATCTGATCAACGCCTGCGTGAACCAGACCCGCGACACGCGCGGTGGACTGTTCAACCAGGACCGCAAGGGTCTGCCGATCACCGCCGGGCCCCAGGGCTGGTTGCGCATAGGCGACGATGGCTGGAGCGCGGGGAAGGGGGCCGAAGACATGACGCTCGGTTCCTGGATGGCGATCTCCGGCGCGGCGGTGGCGCCGGGGCTGGGCAGCAGCACTAAGCCGGGCATCGCCTCGCTGCTGACTTTATGCGGCATACGCCTGGGCTACTGGTGGAATGTGCGGACGCTTCAGTGGGGTGCGGGCGCCTCTGCTCCACGCTGCGTCGGAAAATACAACCAGCTGCTGGCTGAGCTACAAGGCAGTTTCGACGGCACCGACCGCGCCGACTGGTACCTCAGCGACGGCGGCCATTTCGAGAACACGGCGGCCTACGCGCTGCTCCGGGAGGAGTGCGCGCTGGTGGTAGTGGCCGACTGCGGCGCTGACCCACGGTACGCATTCGGCGACCTGGAGAACCTGGTACGCAAGGCTCGCATCGATCTGCAGGCCCAGATTAGCTTTCTGAAGCCGCGGTTGCCTACCACTCTCACTCTCTTCGGCTCTCTCAACGACCTCGCCTCGGACGACAGCCAGGCCTGCCTGGCGATTGCGCGCATAGACTATCGCAGTGGCAAGAAGGGCTACATGATCGTCGTGAAGCCCAACATGTGCGCCGGCGTGCCGGTAGACCTGACGAACTTCAAGGCCGACCACCCGCTGTTTCCGCAGGAGCCTACCACCGACCAGCTCTTCAGCGAAGCCCAGTGGGAGAGCTACTTTCATCTGGGCTACACCATGGGCATGCACCTGCAGCGCCAGATGCTAGACGACCTGCCGTACGTCGCCGCCACCCACTTCGAGTTCGACGACGGCAGCATCGCGACACGCGATGAGCGCGGCAGGCTGCATGTGGTCGCAGCGCCCAAGCGGCTGCCCTCCCGCATCGCCGCCACCGGCGCCGTGGCGGCTTCGGTGAGCCTAGGCGCGCTCGCCACGCTCGGCGCGGCCACCTGGCAGGCGGTCGACAAGCAAATGAAGAAGTGGGAAGACGCTCGCCGGGTGCATCCGGACGTGCTCAAGGAACTGTCGGACCTCCACAGCAAGTACCTGCTCGAAGCGCCACGCGCAGTCGAGACGCCGGTAGACACCCCGGCGCCAGCGACCACCGCCACGGTGCAAGCGCCCCATGTCGGTGCCAAGAGGACAGCCGTCAGACCGAACGAGCTGGCGACCGCGCTGGTGCGCGTGGCCGAGGCCCACTGCAAGCCGGAGAATGCTGCTGCCTACCGGGCGTCTTTGGTAGTACGGAATGCCCTCGCCGACGCCCTAGAAAGCTGCAGAGCCGCCGGGTCGCCCAATCGGGCCTGCATCGTTCTGCTCGACAAGGATGATGTGCCGGATTGCCTGCGCCAGGATACCAGCACCAGACCCAGATGCGAACGGCGCTACTGGGTGCGCGACCCCAGCGCACCAGGCCCCGCCCAGCGAAACTGCCTGCCGCAAGCGCCAGCGTCATCTTCAGATTCCGACACCAGCGTACAACCAGAGAAAGTTTTCAGTCTGCTGGCAGTGACCCTCGAATTGCTAGGCCTGGTCACCGCAAAAGACCCATCGCCGTCCACCGGGGCCGCAGTCGTGCCGACGCCCAATGCCAGTGCGGCTTCCACTCCTGCTCCCGGAACTTCCGCTAGCAGTGCACCAACCGCTGCGACACCCGGGTCGGTCAGCGCGCCAATGGTGAACTTTAAGGTTTGCCTGCGCAACATCGTGTACATCCAGATCTTCGGTCCCGAACTGCGCGATCGCGCGCGGCTGCTACGCGAGCCCTGGCGCAAACTCGGAGCCAGCGTACCCCCAGTGGAAGACGTTGTGGACAGCGCCCGCCGCCGCGGCCGCAACGCCCCGCAGGTGCCCGCTGTACCCACTGTGATCTACCACGACAGCGGGTCGCTGGCCTGTGCCCTGCGGCTGCAGCCGCCCGGCAGCGCAACTCCGTGGGCCGTACGCCCGCTGCCGCCGCAACTCAACGGCACACCCGGCACCATAGAAGTCTGGATTCCACCCATGGCCGAGGCCGGTAGCTGAGCCGGAAAAGTATCCGTCCGGGATGATCTCCTGTTACCAGAAGGACAGCGGGAAGAGATGGATGTATGCCGGCAGTTTAATGTCAGCTCAGAGATCGACCTCTCGGTGTCTAGCGCCAGCTGGAGGGAGTCCCTGCGCCAGCCAAGACCAACTGGGGACAAACCGGCACCGGACCCCTTCCAGTACAACGAAGCTGAACGTCCATCAAAAGACTACTTGGTGTAGGGGAACCCGCGGCCGAAGATATCAGAATTCGCCTGCGGCCCAGCCTCACTCGTCTCGCGCGGTTCCGGACGTAAGTTCAGGCCGAAATTGGGTGTGCTTCTCGCCGAACTCCTATGAGCCCAAAGCCATCGATCTCGAAGAAGTAGCGCGTAGGCTGAGCGTGCTCGATGAGCAGCTGGTCGGTCTTGTCGGCCATAGCGTAGCCCTCCTCTGCGCTGCTCCTGACTCCTTGGATTGCTAGCCCGGCACTGGCACGAACTTCATCTTTGCGCTTCTGCAGCGTTTCCGTCGAGTTCCAGAACGCCTTTATAGTTCCAAGGTCACGGTCAAGGACTTGGTCGAGGTATCCGGGCAGCGCCCTCACCTCTTCGACGCTGCGCTGGATGGCATCGCGCCGGGCAAGCTTGAGTTGCTGCTCTCCAGGGTACAGAGCCAGGACGTGCCATGCAGCGATCCGGGTCCTCAGACAGAGACCGATATCTCCTCCGGTGGCTTGCAGCTTAATCATCTTCGCCTTGAGTGCGTCAGTGATCCCAGCCGAGCCGACGGTGTCGGTGTCCGATGGCAAGCGGGCCGCCTCACTCTGATATTCGGCGCACAGTTGATGCAGCACCTGGGTGAGCTGAAGGTCACATGCCTCCAGTTGCTGCCGGAGGGACTGCGAGGCCACGCGTAATCTGTCGCTTCCATGAAGACCGTGCCCGATGAAGCGAAGGCCAGCCCTACATGCAGTGCCTATTCGAACTGGCGGACGAAAGCAGTGACTCGTCAACGGGAGAACAATACCGTCGCCGCTAAGTCCATGGTGAGGTAATCCGGCCCACCGTTCACTGTTACTATGGATTGAGCAATGCCAGCGCCTTTCGCTTGCCCAGCTTGAGCACTTCAGCAATGCGCTCCAGTTGCGCTGCCCGTGGATGAACATGGCCCGTCTCCCACTTGTAGACAGACAGCGAGGAAGCGCCCAACAGTTGGGCCATCTGTTTCTGTGTGATGCCGAGTGCCGCGCGTTTCTCGATCAACACCTGAGCATCGAACTGGATCTGCTTTGACTTCTTGGGAGTGGCCTTTTCAGCGATCACCTTGGCTTTTGGTGCATCCGTTGCTTTGATCTGCCGTTGAGTGGCTTTGAGCTGGGAGGTCAGTGCTTTGACCTCACGTTTCAAAGCTGCAATCTCAGAGCGATGGCCGGTGATCACCTTGCGCATGCCCTGGAGTTCAGGCTTGAGCTCCTTGCGCGCCATGCGAACAACTTCAGCGCGAAAGGCATTAGAAAATGTATTCATACGCCCAATGGTAACTTTCGCCGCTTATCGCGCACTTAGGGGCTGATGCGCAGCCAGTGTCGCAATCCTTCTTCGCCCCCTCAAAAAACAAAACCGCCAAAGGCTTGGGCCCATGGCGGTTTGCTTCGGTTGCGTCCGAGAACGCTGTGCTTACTTCCCAGCCTTTTCCGCCTTGCGCTTGGCAGCCTTGGGATCCACCACAGCCTTGAACTTCGCACCCGCTACAAACTTGGGCACCGTGCTCGCCGGGATCTTCAGCGCAGCACCGGTCGAGGGGTTCTTGCCAGCGCGTGCTGCACGCTTGGCGGACTTGAAGGTGCCAAAGCCCACCAGCTGCACGGCATCGCCCTTCTTGACGGCCGTCTGGATGGTATTGATCAGCGTTTCCAGCACTGCATTGGCTGCGGTCTTGGACAGGTCATTCTTGGAAGCCAGGATTTCAACGAGTTCTGCGCGGTTCATGGATGCTCACGAGTAGAGGGTGGAAAGGACCGATTTATACCCCCGCCGCTGACACGGCCCTTGCTGCCACTCAATGCTGCAGTGCACTTCTTGACAAAAACTCCACCCCCGTGCGTTTCACCAGCTCCTGATAGCTGATCGGCCGATCCACAGGCTCCCCCTCACGGTTCTCTTGCCAGTGTGCCCAGGCCCTGTTGGTCGTGGCGTCATAGACGAGCTTGTACAGATAGGTCGGCACCTTCACCCCATTGGCCCCAATGCGCGGCCCCGCATCCGTGAACACCGGCCCGGTAATCACAAACACATCCCCCTTGGCCCGCTTTACGTAGTGCCGCGTGTCCTGCTCGATCTTGTTCCAGGCACCCCCGTTGTGTTGGGCGTTTTGGGGAACCATGTTCGCCAGACTGAAACTCTGCGCCATGGCCGTAGGCGTCGGCATGTCTCCCGCAGGCGCCATGTGAAATACCCGGTGATGCAGCATACTCATTGAATGCGGCTCTCAGTGCTCAGGCAAGTGAATGTGGTGTTCAAGCTGCTGATACTTTCGTTGGGCAAGCCACGAAGTGGCGCGTCAGGCCTGAAGGGCGAAGATAGCGGCGGGCCCGCTTGCCACCCCGGTGCAACGCATTGGGCGGCCGCCCACTTGAGGTCGGCTGCGGGGTTGTGCACAGGCTGGCGCGCGCGTGTAGGTGGTGTCGGCATTTCTGCAAAGCTCTGGAGTGCCGCTTGATGGTCAGAACCGAGACCGTCGTGGTGCATGACCGCATGCGTGCTGGAGCGCCCACAGCCATGGTCATCGTTGGGGACCAGCCTTTCACGCCGCTCCTGGACTTCTTTCGCGAGCGCGGCCTGTCGCTTTCAGCTGAGCGCGCCTACGCGCAGACGCTGGCGAGGTTCATCGAGTGGCTGTCGGTGCGCGCAGAGGAGTTCTGGCCGCAGGATAGTCGGGGTCTTATCTACACCGCCTTTGCCCATGACTTGCTGTTCGGCACGTACCGGGACGGAGAGGACGCCCTCGGTCTGAACTGGGCCGCCACCAGCCAGAAGAACGTCGCCCGCCTGACGCGCTGCCTTGTCGAGTTCAGCGACTGGCTCACCGATCACCATGGCATACCTTCCCTGAACCCCATGCAGCCCGGCGCGTCGTTCTCCGACCAGCTGTTGTTCTGGCGCCGTTGGAACAAATGGAAAGCGGGGTCTCTGTTGTCGCACATCAAGAGCCGAAATTGGGCTGTGCCGAAGGCTGAAGTGGCAAGGCGCATTGCCACACCAGGCCGACGGAACACGGTACTGCAGGAGACGAAGGCCTTCCCGGCGGAGCAAGTCGATGCCCTGCTCTGGCGCGGCTTCATCAACCCGGGGAAGCAGGATGCGGCCGAGCCTTGGGCGAAGTTCAATCTGCGCGACATCCTAATTACGCTGCTGTGCCTGTATGGCGGTTGCCGTGAGAGTGAGCCGATGCATCTGTGGGTCGATGACGTCTTTCTTGACCCGGGTGACCCCGACCTTGCCCTGGTGCTCATCCACGAGCCCCATGACGGCCTGATCGACTACCTGGATCCGATGACAGGGGCCAAGCGCAAGACCAACCGTGCCGACTACCTGCAGCGATTCTGTGGCGGCAAGAAGCCGCTGACCATGGAAAACGGTCGGCGGCACGCCGGGTGGAAGGGCAACCTGCTCACCCATCTGGACCGGAATGCGTTCCAGGTGTTCTGGGTCGACCGCAACGCCGGTCGTGTCTTTCTGACCTTGTGGCGCCTGTACATCGAGCACGTTCGACCGCCGGCACTACAGACTCCCTGGGCGTTCCTGACCAAGGATGCCAAACCGCTGGGTGCCGAAGCCCATAGCGACTCGTTCATCGCGGCCCTTTGCCGCATCGGCCTCACACCCTCGAAGTGGGGCGGCACCTCGACGCAGGCACTGCGCCACCGGTACGGCCAGTGGCTCAACGAACTCGGCATCGGCGAAAAGGAGGGCCAAGTGGCCATGCACCACCGAAACGTCAAAAGTCAGCAGGTCTACCGGCAGCTTGGTGTGGCCAAGGTGGCAGCAGCGATGGGAGACGGCCAAGTCCTGGAGCTCCCGAACCTAGAAAGCAAGACATGACCCAGCACATCTGGCATCTGGACCAGTATGTAGCCCTCACCAGCGAACTGACGGGTCGTACTGTCTACGCCAACGAATCCCCGGACTCGTACCTGATTTCGCCGAACTGGACTCAGGAGTCCGTCCGGGAGGCTGTTGCTGAGTGGGCTGTATGCATCCAAGAGTTGCGAGCCTCGCACCGTCCGCCAGCCCAGCAGCGTGCCGCAGTCATGGAGCTCTCCGCCTGCGACACACCCGAGGCCTTCGGGGCCGGCTTGGATGCGGCGCTACTGGGTGAGTTCAAGAGCAAGCTTGATAGCCCCGCCTACAAGGCAAGCCAGCGGTTCCTGTCGGCCTTGATGCTCTCGTTCTGGTCTCGCGGCTTGGTTGCATGGCCTGCGGCCTCGCAAGAGCCCTTTCCGTCAGCCGTACTGTCCTTGGACAACTTCGGATGGGGCGACGCCCAAAAGCGATTCCTCACCAAGGTCCGCGGCTACCTGGACCGCGGCGCCATAGACGACAGCGTGACCTTCCGCTTCTTCGTGGACATGCTGTTGTCGCGCGCTGGCATCCTGGAGTTGGGGGATGTGACGCCGGAGACCATGCAATATGAGCCCGGGCAGACTCGGCAGGGCAAGCCTCGAGCGATGGCCTTCTCAGGGGTGCTCCAGGCGCTGCGCGAGTCTTACTCGGTGAAGCAGGTGCCGTGGACCCTGGAGTCTTTCGGTTTCTACCGCGCCAAGTCCGGCCACCTGCGCAGGGACGACGACTTTAGCTGGGCGCTCGCCAAGGACCCCGCGCTTGAGGCCTGGGTCAACCTGGGCAAGCAGCACCTGGCCGAGAATCCTGCCAACTTCAAGAAGCGCCGCAGCTCGGTCAACGTGTTCATCAAGCACTTGGCAGAGAACCCGACACTCTCTCGCAGCCCGGCGGGCTACTTCGATATGCGCCGACGGCCTGAGCCGCTGTTCCACTTCGAGGGGAACAAGGGCCGGCAGACGATGACCGTGGTCCATCAGTTCCTCCAGGAGGTGCTGTTGAAGGTCTGCACGCAGGCCGACGACCACGAACTCCCTATCTTGATGCCGGGCTTCGCCAATCCGGTGGTGCTCCCCACCTACCGCGGCGTGAACAAGGGCGAGACCCACCGCGAGCCGATGCCGACCCGGCTCATCCAGCAGGCCATGAACATCCTCACAGAGAACGACTTCGCATGGGTCCGAGAGGTCGGTCGGCACAAGGACACATTCCGTTGGGAGAACCCCGAGACTGGCAAGTTCGCGACTATCTGGAGTCCCGTCCGGGCCTACGCCCTGCTCGCCAAGCTCATCCTGCCAGCCCGCACATTTCAGGTTCGCCACCTCGACAGCGGAGAGGGCGACTCACTGCGGTACAGCGTGGGTGCGCAATGGGAACTCAACGCGGGTCCACGTGCCCCCTCGCAGGCTGGCGTCGAGCGCGGTGTCTTCCGGCAATACAAGCGAAAGGACGGCAGCCTAGGTGCGGTCCTGTACTTCAACACGAACAAGACGGGCGACATTGACAAGGAAAGGGACGACTCCGGTTATGTTATGCCGTGGGAGAAGCGTGACGCTCTGGAGTTGTTCGCGCGCCTGCGGGATTGGCAGGAGAAGTACAACCCGGTGCGCGGGCCCACCCAGTGGTCCGACATTGCGGAGCTCAAGGCCGCCAAGCACGTTGACGACCTGCTCAAGCTTGGCTCCAACTACTTCCTGTTCCGCGACCCCTGTAACCGACATCGGCCGGACTTTCCTGTCACTGACGTGCGGTTGCGCAACCTGTGGCTCAAGCTCATGGAGGAACTGGAACGCAGGATGCAGCGGTCTGGCGAGACGCTGGTCAATGGCGAGCCGGTCAAGTTGGTGGCGTCCTACGGCAAGGATGGGCAGCCGTCGTCGGCGCTGTTCGACCTGCATGCGCTGCGAGTGACCATGATTACCGCGATGTATGAGGAGGGTGTTCCGCCTGAAATCCTCATGAAAATAGTCGGGCACGCCTCGGTCATCATGACGCTGTATTACACCAAGCTCAATGCAGAGACCATCTCGATGCAGCTGGATGCGGCAGTACAGGAGCGTCAGCGCAAGGCGCAGACCGACATGGCCGGCTTCATCTTGCGCGCGAGCCGGCAAGAGCTGGAGCATGCGGTGGCGCGAACCCACGGCTCCGCCTTGGACGCACTGCAGAGCGGTACCGGAACTGGCGTGGTGGTCATGGACCACGGGCTGTGTCCCGTGGGTGCCAAGCGCTGCCATGAGGGTCTGGCGGCAATGGACCCCGGTTCTGGCATGACTCGCTTCCTGGCCGTGCCTGGCGGCGCAAGTAACTGTGTTCGCTGCCGTTTCTTCATCAGTGGACCAGCCTTCCTCTTCGGTCTCGAGGCGCACGTCATCGACCTGTCCTACCGGTTGCGCAAGTCCTCTGCTGCGTTCGAGAAGGCCCAGGCACGCTTCGACACCCTGTCTGACCAGTACGCTGATTCCTTGGAGCAGGGGGAGCCGTTCGTCCATCTGCGCGAGCTTGGTATCGCAGAAACGGCCCTCGAGTCCACCACTGCGGAGGTGGATGGCATCGCGCTGAGCCTGCAGGCGGCCTATGCACTCACCGAGCAGAGCATCCGCATCAACAACCTCGGAGCCGGCCCAGCTGGGACAGGGCTCTCTCTGGTCGTCGTCGGTGGCACCGGGGAGTTGGAGGCGGTGCTCACTGAATCGCACGAGTTCGAGCAGCTCCACCGCATCTGCACAAGCGCAACGCTGTTTGACGGCCTACAAATCAATTGGCAACAGCCCAATCTCGAGCGGGCTCGCCTGTTCGACCGGATGCTGCGCGCGACAGGGCATGAGCCGCATTTCTTGCTCCTCGATGACGACGCCGCGCTATGCGCAGCCAATGAGATGGGCAAGTTTCTCTACGCGCGCCTGGGCCGGAAGACCGTTCATGACCTTATCGACGGCCGCACCACCTTGCGAGCGCTCGGCATTGAGAAGGCCTTTGCCGCCCAACTCGAGTCCGTGGCGCCCAAGCCGCTGAACACTCGTCGCACCATCCTCATCGAGAGCAGCGCATGAAAGCACTGACAACCACGACGGCACCAGACCTGGTTCGCAACGCCAGGCAGCTCTACCAGTCCTACAGGGATGCGGCCAACCGCGAGTCCAAGCTGAAGAACCTGGACCTGCTATGGGAGGTGCTGGAAGCGATTCGGGACGAAGGCGGCCGAGACTATTCGCTGGCCGAGGTTGGGCGCCGCTTGGAAGTCGCCGGCGGCCCGAAGACCCAGAGCCTGCGCAACACCCAAGGCGCGCACTTTCGCGATGTCATCACGGCCTACGCGGCAGCAGTGAGCGGCTCGAAGAAGTACGTCGCCAAGGGCAGGTCACAGGTGGAGGCGGCACTTGAGCTCATCACAGACCTGAGTATCCGCGCCACACTGCGCATGGCCATCGAAGAGGGCAAGCGGCTGAAGGTAGTCAACGACAACCTGCATGCCGCCTTCAAAACGCTACAGGTGGGGTCGATGCCCAAGCCCCCGTCGGCGCCAGTTCCTATAGAAGCATGCACGGCCCAAACGCCCGGCTCATCATTGACGCCGCGCCTCAAGAATGCCCTCCACAAGGGCGTCGACCGGGAACGCCTTGCAGAGCGTGGCCTCGTAGTCGCGGATGACGGGAGTATTCAAACCGATTCGGGGGAGTCATTGTTTCCGCCGGCTTTTGTGACGGCAATCGAGGCAGCTCTTGGTCGCTTCCCCTAGGCACCTATGGCCGCGCGGAGGGTGGGGAAGCGTTTGAGTATGCACATGGAGTACATCTACTCAAACCATGCTGTGGGCAAATTTGGAATTGAGTACGTTTTTTACCGGGTATTGCATATGCCCACGGCTGTAGCCTGAGTGCTTGTAGTCCTCCAGCTCCGCCCGCTCGCCACTGGGCAAACGTGCATCTGCAAAGAAGCGCTTGGCCCGCTTCTCGTCCGCATCCTCGATGAGCCTGCGGTTCAAGCGCTGGGCTACGAACACGGGTGTCTTGGTGGTACCTGAGTGCAGTACTGCAAACGCCTCGTAGCAAAGCTCGCGCAGCTGCGGCCGGGGTGTGATGGCTGGAGGCGTGCTGTTCGCAAAGAACTGAGGACACTGCGCAAAGCTGGTGGGCTCGGGCGTGAGCAGCGCCGCACTGTCGAACTGCGGAGAACGTGCCGAGGAAAGATTTGGGAGAGCACCGCAGGCGAGAGACAGGGCCAGCACAGCTGCCAGGTGCACACGGCCTGGCCAAGAGAAAAAACGAGTCACAGAAGGGACAAGCAAGTGGAAAAAAAGGTGCTCGATTGGAGCACCGTTCACTTCTTGATCATGGCCCGAATGCTCAGATCCCGCAGGGTTTTACAGCTGCTTGCAGATGGGGGTCACAACCAGAAAGGGCTCCATTGGGGAACTGCGGCCACTTAGCGTACGTCTGTGTCGTAACTCGCCTCGAGGTCAGGCATGTCCAGTATCCCGCGAGCGCGGCCGCACGAATCGCAATGCGCTATCGCCGTCCTGCGAAGGCAACTTGCCAGCCTCCAGATCGTCCAAGAAATCCGCCCACTGCTGCACCATTGTCTTGCGCTGGGCCAGGAAAGTCGTGCGGTCGTAGCTACCGCCAAGCTCCTCGTCGGACACATGCGCCAAATGACGCTCGATGACATCAGGGTCCCAGCCCAAGTACTCTCTGATCATGGTCCGGGCGGTGGCGCGGAAGCCGTGGCCGGTGATCTGCTCCTTGGTGTCGTAGCCCATCGTGCGCAAGGCCGCGTTGATGGTGTTGTCGCTGATGTACCGGCTCTTTTCCGAACGCCGCGACATGCTGCGGAAAATCGGCCCCGCCGGACCAGTCAATGGATGCAGGTCCCGAAGAATTTCCATCGCTTGTCGCGGCAGCGGAACCAGGTGCGCCGGCGTGCGGCTGTCCCGCTTTTGCCATTCGCGCAGCTTCATCTTTTCCGGCGGGCAAAGCCAAAGCTCATCATCGAGATGGATATCCTCCCATTCAGCGAGTCTCAACTGACCAGGGCGCTGGAAGATCACCGGCGCCAGCCGCAATGCACAACGCGTGATGAACGCCCCGTTGTAGTCGCGGATGTCACGCAGCAACTGCCCAAGCTGCGCGGGATCGGTGATGGCGGCGTAGTGCCGACTGCGCGGCGCCGGCAGGCCACCGGTGTTCTTGTTGACGAAGTTCCTGGACGGCTCCAGAGCGCCGACGTCCACCGCGTGCTGGTACACGTGCTGCACCGCCTCGCGCACGCGCTGGGCCGTCTCCAGGTTGCCGCGATCCTTGATCCGGTGCAGGCATCGCACGATCTCGATCGGGCCGATCGCCGACCCAAGGGAAGACGTGGATCTCCAGGTGCCGAATGACCTTGCCGGCATAGCCACTCGACCATTGCCGGTCCTTGCTGGCATTGGCGACCCAAGCACGTGAGAGCAGCTCAAAGGTATTCAGCGCGGCTACACGCTCCTGCTCTTCACGCTGCCGGCGGACCTCCTTGAGGTCCTGCCCACCTGCACGCAGGCTGCTGGCCTCATAGGCCTTAGAACGCGCCTGTGCAAGTGTCACCGCAGGGTATGGCCCCAACCCCAGCTTGATGGTCTTCCCGTCCTTGTCGTAGCGGTAGATCCACGCCTTACCGCTGCTGCGCACGCGCAGGAACAGGTTATCGCCATCGTTAAGGAAGAACTCTCTCAACCCAGACTTGGTCGCCTTGATTTGCGTCTCACTCAGCAGTCCCATTTCGTACCCCGTACCCCCGAAGGGCGTTTTTCATGGGATCACTCTAGGGTACGGCCCGGGGTACGGGCAAACGCGGGATGTAACGGAACGACTTGGGACGTTGCGAGCCACACTTCGCAGCTAAGTCGTTGTCGCACAAAGAAAAACGCCTAGTCTGGAGGGACTAGGCGTTGAATAAGTGGTGGCCTGGGGCGGAATCGAACCACCGACACAAGGATTTTCAATCCTCTGCTCTACCGACTGAGCTACCGGGCCTGAGCCTCAAATTATAACCAGAAAAAAAGGCCGTTTGGCGAAGCTGCCAATAATTTCTTGCAAGCCTACCCGCGTTTGCCCCGGCCGAGATCGACCCCCAGCTGGCGCAGCTTGCGATAAAGGTGCGTGCGCTCCAGGCCCGTCTTTTCGGCCACGCGCGTCATGGAACCGCCTTCGCGGGCCAGGTGGAATTCGAAATAGGCTTTTTCAAACCCGTCACGCGCTTCGCGCAGGGGGCGGTCCAGGTCAAACCCTTGGTGCGCGTGCGGGCCAGCCTCGACACCAGCCATGATGGCCGACACAGCAGGCAGTTGCGAAAACGTGGGGTCGGCCGGAGCATGGACGGGCGCTGGGGCCGCAGCCACCGGGGCGGACTGGTGGGCAGCGTTGCGTGCCAGGCCCTGCTCCACCGCCTTGAGCAGCTTTTGCAGGGTGATGGGTTTTTCAAGAAACGAGAAAGCGCCGATCCGGGTGGCCTCTACGGCGGTGTCGATGGTGGCGTGGCCACTCATCATGATCACGGGCATGGTCAGCACGCCCGCTGTGGCCCATTCCTTGAGCAACGAAACCCCGTCGGTGTCCGGCATCCAGATGTCGAGCAGCACGAGGTCGTAGGTATTGCCTGCCCGGGCCGTGCGCGCCTGGGTGGCGTTTTCTGCGAGGTCTACGCTGTGACCTTCGTCGTTCAGGATTTCCGACAGCAGATCACGAATGCCGAGCTCATCGTCGACCACCAGAATGTTTGCCATGTGTGTTGAAGCGCCTTGGGGTACTGCGGGGCGGTGTTGTTATGACGCCACCGCTGGTTCAGGGGCGAATGATAACGACACTTGGGCCCCCCGCACTACGCCATCTTCGGTCCGATTCGACAAGTCAATGCGCGCACCGTGCTCATCGGCAATCTTTTTGACCACGGCCAGACCCAGGCCGGTGCCCCGGGGCTTGGTGGTGACGTAGGGCTCGAAGGCACGCTGCAGGATGTGCGCAGGAAAGCCCCCACCACTGTCTGATACCGTGAGCCGCACGCGGCGCGAGGACTCACTCCAGCGAGTGCTGATGCGTACCGGGGGCACGGGCTCCGAGGTTCCAGCGCGCGCCTGCTCGGTGGCGTCTTGCGCGTTTTGCAGCAGGTTGTGCACAACCTGCCGCAGCTGCTGCGCATCGCCTGCGATAGAGGGGCAGCGCGGGTCCAGCTCGGCTTCTACGCGCACGGCGGCGTTCTCTTCGCCGTAGAGATGGAGCACGTCGGCCACCAGGGCATTGAGGTCCAGTGCATGGAGTTCTGCAGCAGGCAAGCGTGCGTAATCGCGGAATTCGTTGACCAGCCGCTTCATCGCATCGACCTGGTCCACGATGGTCTTGACGGACTTGGCGAGGATGGCCTGTTCAGGGCCGGGCAGCTTGCCAGAGAGCTTCATTTCCAGCCGCTCCGCAGACAGCTGGATGGGCGTGAGCGGGTTCTTGATTTCGTGCGCCAGGCGCCGCGCCACCTCACCCCAAGCCTGCGCGCGCTGGGCGGAAACAATTTCCGAAATGTCGTCAAAAACCAACAGTCTGGCCGAATCGGGCAGTTCCGCCCCCCGCGCGACGAGGCTGGTAGCGTGTTGCCCGACGCCGCCAGAAGACGCATGCAGCTCAAAAGGCTGCTGCCAGTGGTCCAGTCCATGGCGTTCGTGGTCGCCCAGGAAAGCGTCGAAGTGCCCTTGCACCGACGCCGCAAACTCGGCGAGCCCAGGCACTTCCGACAAGGGTCGCCCCTCATAGGCCGCCATCGGTGCCCGCAGGATGCGGGTGGCCCCCGGATTGGACGATCGGATCAAACCTTGGGCATCCAGCACGATCACCCCCGCCGTGAGGTTGTCCAGGATGGTCTGTAGGTTGGCGCGTGCGGCATCGACCTCGCCCATGCTCTGCTCCACGGCATGGCGGGCGTCGGACAACTGCTGGGTCATCAGTGCAAAAGAGCGTGTGAGTCCACCCAGCTCATCCTTGCCCTGCAATGCAGCCTTGGGGCTGAGATTGCCAGCCGCCACCTCGCGCACCCCCTCGGCCAGCACCAGCAGCGGGCGGGCCAGCTGGTTGCCCAGCAGCACCGCCAGCAAAACGGCGCCAAAGACAGCCAGGAACAGGCTCAGCGTAAGCGTGCCCACATACATGCGCCGCAACCCCCCACGGGCCAGGGCTCGCTCCTGGTATTCGCGGTTGGCCTCCTGCACGGCAATGGCGTTGGCCACCAGCGCAGGCGGCAGGGGCAACGTGGCCTGCAGGTATCGGGGCTCCACGAGCAAGCCGACGCTGGGGCTGCTGACCAGCGCCAGCACTTTCACGCGCGCATTCTGTGCCGCGGCAGGGTCCGAAATATCGTCCAGGCCCTCGATCTGCGCGGTGGCGCGCTGCTGCCGCACGGTGCGCAGCAGCGCCACGCCGGGCCGGTCGGGGTTCAGGCTAAAGCGCGATTGGCCTGCACTGGCTACCGCCTGGCCCGCAGCATTCCAGAGCACCACATCGGTGGCTCCCAGCTGGTCGCGGATGCGCTCCAGCACCAGGCCAGCCGCGGCATCAGGCACCTGCGCCACTTGGGCACTGGCATTGCGCGCTTTTGAGGCCATGTCGGCGGCCAGCGAATCCAGCGACACACGGGCCAGGTTCACCCCCGCTGAAAGAGCGCCCTCCACTTTCACATCGAACCAGCTCTCAATGGACCGCGTGACAAACTGGTAGGACACCACATAGATCAGCAGCCCCGGCATCAGCCCCACCAGCGCAAAGATGGCCGCAAGCTTGACCAGCAGTCGACTGCCAAAGCGCCCTTTGCGCAAGCGCATGCCCAGGCGCACCGCCACCCACACAAGCACGGCCAGCAGCAGCACGGCCACCAAAACGTTCACGCCAAAAAGCCAGGCGTAGTTGCGCTCGTACAGCGCGCGGTTGTTGGTGGCCAGGGTGAGCAGGAACAACAGCACCATGCCGATGGCCGACATGATGGCGGCTCCAACCCCCACGGCCCAGCGCACGGCGCGCGACTGGCGTGCGGCGGCATGGGCCGACGCGGAAGCTCCCGTCTGGGAAGACTCTGGAGGGCTCACTTGGCGACGGTCTCTGCAGCCAGGCGTTGGCTGCGGGACACCAGGAGATTCCAGCCCGAGCGCCCGACGGCACCGATCTGGAAGGGTCGGGGCAACTGCGACATGTCAAGCCGGAACCGGAAATTGACCGTATGGACGGCATCTGCCTCAATCACATCGCGTTCAGCGATCTTCCATCGCGAAATGCGCTGAATGGCCGACAACGCATCGGCATAACTGTCAAAATTCTGACCCAAAACCACCCCCAGGCCACTGTTGGTGAAAGGTACCGGGGAGATGTTCAGACGCCAACGTCGCGTCAACGGCTGATAACTTAGCCGCAGATAGCGGGTGGTTTCAGCCACTTGGCGGTCAGACCAGTACCAGCGGTCTCGCAAAACCTGGGCCTCCGCCACGAAGAACATGGGAATGCCCTTGTACAGCGCATCCTCGGCAAGCTCCGGCAGCACTAATTGCAGTGTGGCGCTGAGGTAGAGGCCATCCTCGGCACGGTCGAGCCGAAGTTCGCCCACCTCGGGGTCCACCGGCTGGCCGGCGATGGCCGACTGCACCATTGCGGCCCATGCCACCCAGAGAAAGAGCGCACAGATCGCCACCCAACGAGCCCCACGGAACTCATTGCGGCGATTTTTGCAACAGTGCGTAAAAAAATCCGTCGTGATCACCCGACTGATTGTCCGGGACAGCTCCGGGCTTGTCCCCGTTGGCGGGGATTAAATGACCCGGCGACGGCAGCAATTGCGCATCGGTGTTGTGTGCAAGAAACGTTTGCACCTGGTCGTCGCCTTCGGCACGGAACACGGAACACGTGCAGTACAGCAGCCGTCCGCCAGGGCGCAACAGCGGCCACAGGGTCTTGAGCAACCGGGCCTGCAGGCCAGCAAGCTGCGCAATATCGCTCTCGCGGCGCAGCCAGCGCACATCCGGATGGCGGCGCACGATGCCCGAGGCCGTGCAGGGCGCATCCAGCAAGATGGCATCGAACTGCGCACCATCGCAATGCTGCTGCCACCAGTCTTGCGGACGCGCCGCATCTGCCACCACCACCTGGGCGCGCAGCCCCAGGCGCTGCAAGGTCTCACCAATGCGTGCGCTGCGGGTGGCATCGATCTCCAGCGCAGTGACCTGTATCGGAGCACCAACGCCTGCCCACTCCAGGAGGTGGGCGGTTTTACCCCCGGGCGCCGCACAGGCGTCGAGCACCCGCACAGGCCGGGTGAGGTCCAGACCTTCAAGCAACAGGGGCGCAGCCATCTGGGCTGCGGCATCCTGCACCGAGACCCAGCCCTCTTCAAACCCCGGCAGCGATTGCACGGGCACGGGGTGCTGCAATACCAGTCCCACACTGCCGGATGGAATTGCTTCTAAATTGATAGCTGCTAGCGCTTTCTGGTAAAGCGCTAGAGTGGTTTTTTGTGCATTGACCCTCAGCGTCATCGGTGCGTGGGCATTGTTGGCCTGCAGAATCTGCTCCCAGTGCTGGGGATGGTCCTTGCGCAGGCGCTCGACCCACCACACCGGATGGTTCCAACGGGCCAGCGGATCGCCATCGGTGCGGGCAACCAGGGCTTCGCGTTCGCGCAGAAAGCGGCGCAAGCAACCGTTGAGGAATGACGCCTGCGCACGCGTGGACGCGCTGCGTTTGGCCGCTTCCACCACCTGGTTCACCAAGGTGAACGGCTCGTACGGCGACTTCTCAGGGTTCCAGCACAGCGCCAGCGCCGTACACAACAGCGCATCCGCAGCCGGTGGAGGCGTGCGTGCAACCATCTGGCGGCGCAACGCCTCGGCCCGTCCGGCCTGGCGCAGCACCTGGAACAGGAGGGACTGCACCCCAGGGCGCAGAGCTGTGTCTACCGCCGCCAGTGCTGCGGTGCCCGACTGCCCTGCGCGAATGGCCTGCAAGGCGCTGGCCACAGCCTCCAACTGTTGCCATAACGCTACGGGCTGGCTGCCCGCGCCTGGGCGACTGGCACCGACCGGGCCGGAAAGCGTCCGGTCACGGGCTGGCGCATTGTTGGCTCTGTCGGCTCGCTTGTTAGGCCCGGGGCGGGACGCAGGGCGTGGGGGTTGTTGTCTTGGTGCGGGTGGGTTCATCGTGGTCCTGGCAACCTTTCTACAGCCTGCGGGCGGCCTTGAATCCGAACACCCAGGCCAGCAGGTTG
Source organism: Acidovorax sp. JMULE5 (assembly GCF_013376875.1). Taxonomy (GTDB): domain Bacteria; phylum Pseudomonadota; class Gammaproteobacteria; order Burkholderiales; family Burkholderiaceae_C; genus Acidovorax; species Acidovorax facilis. The sequence goes on along the minus strand of NZ_CP035951.1, from coordinate 4,078,240 downwards.
GCTGGAAACTGGGCAATGGCAGCGTTGTAGTGCAACACCGCTTCGTTGAAAACACGCATCGCCTGGTCGTTCTGCAGAACATGCTCGTCCCACCGAACCTGCCACAGCGACGGAGACACGGGCGGCGCGTCCGCAGCGGCGGTAGCCACAGACGTCTGCGCCCGGGTCGCTTGCCCACTGTTGTGTGTGGCCTTCTGCCAGGACGCATGGAGCACCTCGCGCGCTGCCGCCAAGGCGGCCACCGCGTCTGGCTGCAAGGGACGCGCCCGCGCCATGGCCAAGGATGCGCTCAACTGGGTGGTGGCGCCTTGCAGTGCCGCCATCTCTGGCTCCGTGCCACCTGCCGAGGGGAGCTGCTGTACCGCTTGCGCCGCACCATACTCCCCCATCAAAGACAGCTGGCGCACCATGTGAGCGTCAAAGCTGCCAAACGCCTGCACAACGGCCGAGCGCAGCCGCATCAGGCGGTTGTAGGCGCCCAGCGCCCAAAAAGCGGCAATGGCAAAAACAATCCAGAAAAGGGGCGATGACCACATGCACAGTTGCCGTCCTCGCGTGCACCACGCGTTACGGCCCGATAAGGAAATGAGGGAGAAAGGCGAAGACTACGAAAGATCGAAGTGCGGGTTCCAGAAAAAAGCTCCCGGCCTGCCAGGGACAGGACGGGAGCTTTTCAGAGGCGGCCCGAAGGCTTAGTCAGCGGCTGCGTCGGTCGCGGTGGAGGTGCTGCCCTCGACTTCCGTTGCTTCACCCTGGGCTTCCATCTCGGCGGCTTCGGCTTCGGCAATGGCGCGGCGCTCGGCGTCGTCCATGGCGTCCTTGGCCTTGCGTGCCTGGTGGTAGGCCATGCCGGTACCGGCCGGGATCAGGCGACCCACGATCACGTTTTCCTTCAGGCCACGCAGCTCGTCGCGCTTGCCCATGATGGCAGCCTCGGTGAGCACGCGGGTCGTTTCCTGGAAGGAAGCGGCCGAGATGAACGAGTCGGTCGACAGCGAAGCCTTGGTGATACCCAGCAGCAGGTTGCTGTAGGTCGCGGGGATCTTGCCTTCGGCCTGCAACGCATCGTTGGTGTTGAGGATCTCGGAACGCTCGATCTGTTCACCGGCGATGTAGTTGGACTCGCCAACGTTCTCGACCACGACGCGGCGCAGCATCTGGCGAACGATCACCTCGATGTGCTTGTCGTTGATCTTCACACCCTGCAAGCGGTACACATCCTGCACTTCATCAACGATGTAGCGCGACAGCTCTTCGATACCCAGCAAACGCAAGATGTCTTGTGGGTCGGCCGGGCCGTCCACAATCGATTCGCCCTTGTTCACCACCTGGCCTTCGTGAACCAGGATGTTCTTTTCCTTGGGCACGAGTTCTTCGAACACATGGCCTTCAGGGTCGGTGATCTGCAGGCGGACCTTGCCCTTGGTTTCCTTGCCGAACGACACGGTACCGGTCATCTCGGCCAGCGTTCCCTTGTCCTTCGGCGTACGGGCTTCAAACAGCTCGGCCACACGGGGCAGACCGCCGGTAATGTCGCGGGTTTTCTGACCTTCGACCGGAATACGCGCCAGCACTTCGCCGGGGCCCACATCCTGGCCGTCGCGCACCTGAATCAGAGCGCCCACCTGGAAGCCGATGGTCACCGAGTGGTCGGTGCCAGGGATCTTCACTTCGTTGCCCTGGGCGTCGATCAGCTTCACCTGCGGACGCACGACCTTGGCAGCACCACGGCGCTTCGGATCGATCACCACCAGCGTGGACAGGCCGGTCACTTCGTCGACCTGCTTGGCCACCGTGAGACCTTCTTCGACGTTCTCGAACTTGGTCTGACCGGCGAACTCGGTGATGATGGGGCGCGTCAGCGGATCCCAGTTGGCGAGGATGGTGCCAGCCTTGATGGTCTGGTCGGCCTTGACCGTCAGCGTTGCACCGTAAGGAACCTTGTGGCGTTCGCGCTCGCGGCCATGCTCGTCATGGATGATGATTTCACCCGAACGTGCAATGACGACCAGCTCACCCTTGGTGTTGCTCACGTAGCGCATCGTGGCGTTGAAGCCGATCACGCCGTTGGACTTGGCTTCCACGCTCGATGCGATGGCAGCGCGCGATGCGGCACCACCGATGTGGAACGTGCGCATGGTCAGCTGCGTGCCGGGTTCACCGATGGACTGGGCAGCAATCACACCCACGGCTTCGCCGAGGTTGATCAGGCCGCCACGGCCCAAGTCGCGGCCATAGCACTTGGCGCACAGGCCGTAGCGGGTTTCGCAGGTCAGTGCCGTGCGAACCTTCACTTCGTCCACGCCAGCCGCTTCGAGTTCTTCGATGAGGTCTTCGTCGAGCATGACACCCGCTGAGACCAGCACCGAGCGGTTCTCGGGGTGCAGCACGTCTTCAGCCGCCGTGCGGCCCAGGATACGGTCGCGCAGCGATTCGATCACTTCACCGCCTTCGACGATGGCGCGCATCAGCGAACCATTGGAAGTGCCGCAATCTTCTTCGGTCACAACCAGATCCTGCGTCACGTCCACCAGACGGCGGGTCAGGTAACCCGAGTTGGCGGTCTTCAGCGCCGTGTCGGCCAGACCCTTACGGGCACCGTGGGTGGAGATGAAGTACTCCAGCACGTTCAGACCTTCGCGGAAGTTCGCGGTAATAGGCGTTTCGATGATCGAGCCATCCGGCTTGGCCATCAGACCCCGCATACCGGCCACCTGACGAATCTGTGCTGCGGAACCGCGAGCGCCAGAGTCGGCCATCATGTAGATGGAGTTGAAGGACTCCTGGTCCACTTCCTTGCCGTGGCGGTCCATGACCTTCTGCTTGGACAGCTGGGCCATCATCACCTTGGACACTTCGTCGCCGGCCTTGCCCCAGATGTCCACCACCTTGTTGTAGCGCTCGCCAGAGGTGACCAGACCGGACACATACTGCTGTTCGATCTCCTTCACTTCCTTCTCGGAACGCTCGATGATGCCGGCCTTTTGTGGCGGCACCAGCATGTCATCAATGGCGATCGAGATGCCGGCGCGCGTGGCGAGACGGAAGCCGTTTTGCAGCAGCTTGTCGGCGAACACGACCGTTTCCTTCAGACCGCACTTGCGGAACGAGACGTTGATCAGGCGCGAGATTTCCTTCTTCTTGAGCGCCTTGTTCATGTTGGAGAACGGCAGGCCCTTGGGAAGAATCTCGGACAGCAGCGCACGGCCGGCCGTGGTTTCCACGAGCGAGGTGGATGGAACGAATTCGCCCGTTTCCTTGTTCTTGGTCCACTCGGTCATGCGCACCGTGATCTTGGCGGCCAGTTCGACCTCGCCGGCGTCCAGAGCACGTTGCACTTCACCGGTATCGGCAAACACCAGGCCTTCGCCCTTGCCGTTGATGCGATCGCGGGTGGCGTAGTACAGGCCCAGCACCACGTCCTGCGAAGGAACGATGGAGGGTTCGCCCGACGCAGGGAACAGCACGTTGTTGGAGGCCAGCATCAGCGTGCGGGCTTCCATCTGCGCTTCCACCGACAGCGGGACGTGGACAGCCATCTGGTCACCGTCGAAGTCGGCGTTGAAAGCCGCGCAAACGAGGGGGTGCAGCTGAATGGCCTTGCCTTCGATCAGGATGGGCTCAAAGGCCTGGATACCCAAACGGTGCAGCGTAGGCGCACGGTTCAGCATCACGGGGTGCTCTTTGATCACCTCTTCCAGGATGTCCCACACCACGGGGGTGCCGGATTCGACTTCCTTCTTGGCGGCCTTGATCGTCGTCGCGATGCCCATGGCTTCGAGGCGCGAGAAGATGAAAGGCTTGAACAGCTCCAGCGCCATCAGCTTGGGCAGGCCGCACTGGTGCAGCTTGAGCGTTGGGCCCACGGTAATCACGGAACGACCGGAGTAGTCCACGCGCTTGCCCAGCAAGTTCTGGCGGAAACGGCCGGACTTGCCCTTGATCATGTCGGCCAGCGACTTCAGCGCGCGCTTGTTGGCGCCCGTCATGGCCTTGCCACGGCGGCCGTTGTCCAGCAGCGAGTCAACCGCTTCCTGCAGCATCCGCTTTTCGTTGCGGGCGATGATTTCAGGGGCCTTCAGCTCCAGCAGGCGGCGCAGACGCGAGTTGCGGTTGATGACGCGGCGATACAGGTCGTTCAGGTCGGAGGTCGCAAAGCGGCCGCCGTCCAGCGGCACCAGCGGACGCAGGTCCGGTGGCAGCACGGGCAGCACTTCGAGCACCATCCACTCGGGCTTGATGCCCGACTTCTTGAACGCTTCGAGCACCTTCAGGCGCTTGGCGTTCTTCTTGACCTTGACTTCAGAGCCGGTGAGGTCGCCACGCAGGCGCTCAATCGACATGTCGATGTCGATGGATTCCAGCAGGTCCTTGATACCCTCAGCGCCCATCTTGGCGATGAATTCGTCGCCGTATTCCTTGCGCTTGGCGTCGTAGTCGTCCTCGGACATGATGCTGAACTTCTTCAGCGGCGTCATGCCGGGGTCGGTCACCACATAGGCTTCAAAGTACAGCACGCGCTCAATGTCGCGCAGCGTCATGTCCAGCACCAGGCCCAGACGCGATGGCAGCGACTTCAGGAACCAGATGTGGGCGCAGGGCGCGGCCAGGTCGATGTGGCCCATGCGCTCGCGGCGCACCTTGGTCTGCGTGACTTCAACGCCGCACTTCTCGCAGATCACACCACGGTGCTTGAGGCGCTTGTACTTGCCGCACAGGCATTCGTAGTCCTTGATGGGACCAAAAATCTTGGCGCAGAACAGGCCGTCGCGCTCGGGCTTGAAAGTGCGGTAGTTGATGGTTTCGGGCTTCTTCACTTCGCCAAAAGACCACGAACGGATCTTTTCGGGAGAAGCCATGCCGATGCGGATGGCATCGAAATGCTCGTCCGGCGTGAATTGCTTGAACAGGTCGAGTAGCGATTTCATAGTGACTCTTTCCTTTTCTGCTTAGGAGCGTTCCAGCTCGATGTCCAGGCCCAGCGAACGGATTTCCTTGACCAGCACGTTGAACGATTCCGGCATGCCGGCTTCGATGGCGTGTTCGCCCTTGACAATGGATTCGTACACCTTGGTACGGCCCACCACGTCGTCGGACTTCACGGTCAGCATTTCCTGCAGGACGTAGGCAGCGCCGTAAGCTTCCAGCGCCCACACTTCCATTTCCCCGAAACGCTGGCCACCAAACTGCGCCTTACCACCCAGCGGCTGCTGCGTGACGAGCGAGTAAGGACCGGTCGAGCGGGCGTGCATCTTGTCGTCCACCAAATGGTGCAGCTTCAGGTAGTGCATGTAACCAATGGTGGTCGGACGCTCGAAGCGCTCGCCCGTACGGCCATCGAACAGGTACGCCTGCGTGCGGGTGGGCGTGAGGCCCTTGCGCTCTGCAATGTCGTCTGGGTAGGCGATCTTGAGCATGTCCTTGATTTCTTCTTCCGAAGCACCATCGAACACGGGCGTCGCATAAGGCACACCGTTGGTCAGGTTGGCAGCCATGGCCATCACGTCGTCATCGCTGAGCAGCGACAGGTCTTCCGTGCGACCGCGCGAGTTGTACACCTCTTCGAGGAACTTGCGCATGTCGGCGGCCTTGGCCTGCTCCTGCAGCATGTTGCCGATGCGTTGGCCAATGCCCTTGCCGGCCCAGCCCAGGTGGACTTCCAGCACCTGACCAATGTTCATCCGCGAGGGCACGCCCAGCGGGTTCAGAACGATATCGGCAGGTGTGCCGTCGGCCATGTAAGGCATGTCTTCGACCGGAACGATCTTGGAGACCACACCCTTGTTACCGTGGCGGCCGGCCATCTTGTCACCTGGCTGCAGACGGCGCTTGACGGCCAAGTACACCTTGACCATCTTCAGCACGCCAGCTGGCAACTCGTCGCCTTGCGTGAGCTTCTTGCGCTTTTCTTCAAAAGCCAGGTCGAAGCTGTGGCGCGTCTGCTCCAGCGCGTTCTTGATGGACTCGAGTTGCGTAGCTACTTCGTCTTCAGCCGGGCGGATGTCGAACCAGTGGAACTTCTCGACGGACGACAGGTAGGCCTTGTCGATCTTCGTGCCCTTGGCCAACTTCTGCGGGCCGCCGTTGGCCACACGGCCGTTCAGCAGCTTTTCGATACGGTCAAAAGCGTCGGCTTCCACAATGCGCAGCTGGTCGTTCAGGTCCAGGCGGAAACGCTTGAGTTCATCGTCGATGATCTGCTGGGCGCGCTTGTCACGCTGGATGCCTTCGCGGGTGAAGACCTGCACGTCGATCACGGTGCCCGACGAGCCTTGGTCCACGCGCAGCGAGGTATCCTTCACGTCGGAAGCCTTCTCGCCGAAGATGGCGCGCAGCAGCTTCTCCTCAGGCGTGAGCGTCGTTTCGCCCTTGGGCGTGACCTTGCCGACCAGCGTATCGCCGGGTTGCACTTCGGCGCCCACGTAGATGATGCCGGACTCGTCAAGGCGGTTCAGTTGCTGCTCCGACAGGTTCGGAATGTCGCGCGTGATTTCTTCGGCGCCCAGCTTCGTGTCGCGCGCCATGACCACGAGTTCCTCGATGTGAATCGAGGTATAGCGGTCTTCGGCCACCACGCGTTCGGAGATCAGGATCGAGTCTTCGAAGTTGTAGCCGTTCCAAGGCATGAACGCGATCAGCATGTTCTGGCCGATGGCGATTTCGCCGAAGTCCGTCGATGCGCCGTCGGCGATCACGTCACCCTTGACCAGCATGTCGCCCTTCTTGACGATGGGGCGCTGGTGGATATTGGTGTTCTGGTTAGAACGCTGGTACTTGATGAGGTTGTAGATATCCACACCCACTTCACCGGCCACGGCTTCGGCATCGTTGACGCGGATCACGATACGGGTCGCATCCACATAGTCCACCACACCGCCACGGGTCGCCGTCACGACGGTGCCCGAGTCCACAGCAGCCACGCGCTCGATGCCCGTGCCCACCAGCGGCTTTTCAGGACGCAGCACTGGCACGGCCTGGCGCGACATGTTGGCGCCCATCAGCGCGCGGTTCGCATCATCGTGTTCCAGGAAGGGCACCAGCGAAGCCGCGACCGACACGATCTGCGCGGGCGACACGTCCATGTACTGCACGCGGTCTGCACCACACAGAATGGATTCACCCTTCTCACGGGCAGACACCAGATCACCCGTCAAACGGCCATCCTTGTCGAGCACGGCGTTCGCCTGCGCGATCACGTACTTGCCTTCTTCGATGGCCGAGAGGTAGTCGATTTCGTTCGTGACCTTGCCATCCACCACGCGACGGTAAGGGGTTTCGATGAAACCGTACTCGTTCAGCCGAGCGTACAGGGCCAGCGAGTTGATCAGGCCGATGTTAGGGCCTTCAGGTGTTTCGATAGGGCAGACGCGGCCGTAATGGGTTACGTGCACGTCGCGCACTTCGAAGCCTGCGCGTTCGCGGGTCAGACCACCCGGACCCAGGGCGGAAACACGGCGCTTGTGCGTGATTTCGGCGAGCGGATTGGTCTGGTCCATGAACTGAGACAGCTGCGAGGCGCCGAAGAATTCCTTCAGGGCGGCCGAGATCGGCTTGCTGTTGATCAGGTCATGGGGCATCAGCGGCTCTTGCTCGGCCTGGCCCAGACGCTCTTTCACCGCCTTTTCGATACGTGCCAGGCCCGTGCGGTACTGGTTTTCGGCCAGTTCGCCCACGCAACGCACGCGGCGGTTGCCCAGGTGATCGATGTCATCAACTTCGCCGTTGCCGTTGCGCAGGTCCACCAGAATCTTGACCACAGCCAAGATGTCTTCGTTGGACAGCACCATGGGGCCAGTGGATTCGTCGCGGCCAATCTTGGCGTTGAACTTCATGCGGCCCACACGCGACAGGTCGTACGTGTCGGGGTTGTAGAACAGGCGCTGGAACAGGGCCTGCACGGCGTCTTCCGTAGGCGGCTCGCCGGGGCGCATCATGCGGTAGATGGCCACGCGCGCAGCAAATTCGTCCACCGTTTCGTCGATGCGCAGGGTCTGCGACATGTACGCCCCCTGGTCGAGTTCATTGGTGTAGATGCACTGTACGTCTTGCACACCAGCGCTGCGCAGCTTCTTGAGCAGCGCTTCGGTCAGCTCGTCATTCGCCTTGGCGATGATCTCACCAGTGTCCGCATCCACAATATTGCGGGCCACGACGCGACCGATCAGGAAGTCTTCGGGCACGCTGATGTGCGTGGTACCAGACTGTTCCAGTTCTCGGGTGTGGCGAGCCGTCACGCGCTTGTCCTTGGCCACTACGACCTTGCCGGACTTGTCGGTGATGTCAAAACGGGCCACTTCACCACGCAGACGCTCTGACACAAATTCCATTTGTGCACCGCTGTCCATCAGACGGAAGTTATCGTTGACGAAGAAGTTCGCCAGGATAGATTCTGGATTCAGGCCGATGGCCTTGAGCAGGATCGTGACCGGCATCTTGCGGCGACGGTCCACGCGGAAATACAGGATGTCCTTGGGGTCGAACTCGAAATCGAGCCACGAACCACGGTAGGGAATGATCCGCGCCGAGAACAGCAGCTTGCCCGAGCTGTGGGTCTTGCCCTTGTCATGCTCGAAAAATACACCAGGCGAACGGTGCAGCTGCGACACGATCACACGCTCGGTACCGTTGATGATGAACGAGCCCTTGTCGGTCATCAGGGGCACTTCACCCATGTAGACCTCTTGCTCCTTCACTTCCTTGACCACCTTGGACTGCGACGTCGAGGACTCGCGGTCATAGATGATCAGTTGCACCTTGGCGCGCACAGCCGAGGCGAAGGTCAGACCACGGGTCTGGCACTCGCGCACATCAAAAGCCGGCTTGGCCAGGTTGTATTCAATGAACTTCATCTCCACAAAACCGTTGTGGGAGACGATAGGAAAGGCAGCGTCGAATGCAGCCTGAAGGCCTTCGATGGTTCTTTTCTGGGGTGCTTTATCAGCCTGCAAGAAAGCGGTGTAGGCGTCCTTCTGCATCTGCAGCAGATAAGGAACTTCGAGCACGCTATCGCGGGTGCCGAAACTTTTGCGAATTCGCTTGCGTTCGGTGTAGGAATAGGCCATGAGATCTCCGGGCAAAGACATGAGTCCTGGGTCTTCGACGACTGACCCGCAAGGAGCGCTGTCCTTACGGGCTTGGCGGTTGGCCACTACCAACCATGGCGGACGGTGATGCGTTGCACATCACCCGAACCAAGGCGTCTTCTGCTGTCGGGGTTGTCAGAAGACACTCGAAAACCAGCGTTTGCACGGCGGCTTTCGGGTGCGCTCTGAAAGCACCAAAGGCTGGAGGCCCTTTGAGGAGCACTCCAGCCCTTGAGCAAGACCGAATTACTTGAGTTCGGCCTTGGCGCCGGCTTCCACCAGCTTCTTGACGGCTGCTTCGGCGTCGGCCTTGGCAATGCCTTCCTTGACGTTCTTGGGAGCGCCGTCCACCAGATCCTTGGCTTCCTTGAGGCCCAGGCCGGTGATTTCGCGCACTGCCTTGATGACGGACACCTTGTTGGCGCCAGCTTCGGTCAGCACCACGTTGAATTCCGTCTTTTCTTCAGCAGCAGCGGCGCCAGCGCCACCACCAGCGGCAGCTGGAGCAGCCATGGCTGCAGCGCTCACGCCAAACTTCTCTTCAATGGCCTTCACCAGGTCATTGAGTTCCAGAACCGTCATGCTGTCCAGCGCGGTCAAAAATGCGTCTTTATCGAATGCCATTTTGATTTCCTAACAATTGTGTTGGTTGTCTGCCGGGCTATCAAGCCGCAACAGGTTCGGCGGCCGGTGCGGCTGCGCCTTCGCCTTTTTTCGCCGCCAGTGCGCCCAGCACAACGGCCGTACGCGACATGGGGGACATAAGCAAGCCACAAATCTGAGCCAGCAGAACTTCCTTGGAAGGAATGTTGGCCAGTTGCTTAACGCCGTTCACGTCCAGGGCCTTACCACCGAAAGCGCCACCGCGAATCACCAGCTTGTCGTTGGTTTTCGCAAAGTCAGCCACCACTTTCGCGGCAGCCACGGCGTCTTCGGAGAAGCCATAGATCAGAGGACCGGTCATCTGGTCAGCCACCACGTCAAACGCGCTGCCAGCCACAGCACGGCGGGCCAAAGTGTTCTTCAGAACACTCAGGTTCACGCCCTTGCTGCGAGCTTCCACACGCAGTTTGGTCATGTCGGCGACCGTGATGCCACGGTATTCCGCGATCACAAGCGTTTGAGCTTTAGCGGCGAGGCTGGTCACTTCACTGATGACCGCTTCTTTCTCACTGCGATTAAGACTCAAGGTCTACTCCTTAAATTGTGCATTCAGGCTTGCGCCCTCGTACACGCTCTTGTTGCAGCGACCAACTGTTTCGGAATGAATTCCATCTGCAGCGGGATCGCCATCTGCGTTGGCCCCGGAGGGATTAAGTGCAAGGCTGCACACCAACGGTCTTGGATGGCCTGGAGATGGTTGTTACACCACCCCAGCCCACCACATCAGGCCCTTGCAGGCCCGAAGATTTTTTAACGCAATTACGCTGCGATGGATTGCGTGTCCACGCGGACGCCAACGCCCATCGTGGAGGACACAGCGACCTTGCGCAGGTACAGACCCTTGCTCGAAGCAGGCTTAGCCTTGTTCAGAGCGTCGATCAGTGCAGCCAAGTTACCTTGCAGCTTTTCATTGTCGAACGAGCGGCGACCAATGGTGCTGTGCACGATACCGGCCTTGTCCACACGGAACTGCACCTGACCTGCCTTGGCATTTTTCACAGCCGTAGCCACGTCGGGGGTAACCGTGCCCACCTTGGGGTTTGGCATCAGGCCACGTGGGCCCAGGATCTGACCCAGGGTACCTACAACGCGCATGGCGTCAGGAGCAGCGATCACCACGTCGAAGGGCATGTCACCTGCCTTCACCATGGCAGCCAGGTCATCCATGCCAACGATGTCAGCGCCAGCAGCCTTGGCTTCTTCCGCCTTGGCACCTTGCGCAAAGACGGCCACACGGGTCGTCTTGCCAGTACCGTTGGGCAGCACGACAGCGCCACGCACCACTTGGTCGGACTTCTTGGCATCAATGCCCAGCTGAACAGCCACGTCGATGGATTCATCGAACTTAGCAGTAGCAGCTTCCTTCACCAGAACCACGGCTTCTGCAAAGGCGTACAGCTTGGTGCTGTCAACCTTGCCCTGCAGGGCCTTTTGCTTTTTTGTCAACTTGGCCATTTACAAACCCTCCACCGTCACGCCCATCGAGCGAGCGGAACCAGCCAGCGTACGGACAGCAGCGTCAACATTTGCCGCATTCATGTCCTTCATCTTGGTCTTGGCGATTTCTTCGAGCTGTTCGCGCGTGATCTTGCCAACCTTGGTCTTCAACGGATTGGAAGAACCTTTTTCGAGCTTGATAGCCTTCTTGATCAGAGTCGTCGCAGGCGGCGTCTTGATGATGAAGGTAAAGCTCTTGTCCGCGAACGCCGTGATGACCACGGGCAGTGGCAGACCTGGCTCCACACCTTGGGTCTGCGCATTAAATGCCTTGCAGAACTCCATGATGTTGAGGCCACGCTGACCCAATGCAGGGCCGATGGGTGGGGATGGATTGGCCTTACCAGCTGGAACTTGCAGCTTGATAAAACCGACGATTTTTTTCGCCATGTTTTACTCCTTACGGGTCATAACGCTGTTGTCGCACCACGCAACAACTGGCTCCCCGGGGTTAACGACTCGCTATCACGATGTTCGCACCGAGTCGAAAAGTGCGGCATCCAACTGCTTACCCTGGGCTTGCCAGGGAGAACTTAGGTGTTATCCGAAAGACTTATGTCTTTTCGACCTGCCCAAACTCCAGCTCGACCGGCGTGGAGCGGCCAAAAATCATCACGGAGACCCGCACACGGCTCTTTTCGTAATTGACCTCTTCAACCGAACCATTGAAGTCGGTGAAGGGACCTTCTTTGACACGAACAAGTTCGCCCACCATGAATTCGATCTTGTGGCGAGGCTTGTCTGTGCCTTCCTGCATCTGGCTGACGATTTTCTGGACTTCCTCTTCAGAAATCGGCGCAGGGCGATTTTTCGCCCCCCCCACAAACCCCGTCACCTTGTTGGTGTGCTTCACCAGATGCCAGGTGTCATCGTCCATCACCATCTCGACGAACACATAGCCAGGAAACAAGCGACGCTCTGTCGTCTTGCGCTGGCCGTTCTTCATTTCGACCACTTCCTCGGTCGGCACAAGAATGCGACCAAACTTGTCCTGCATACCCGAGCGACCAATCCGCTCCTGAATATTGCGCTCCACAGCCTTTTCCATGCCCGAGTAGGCATGGACAATGTACCAACGCAGATCGGGATTTGCCGAAGCAGAAGCGCCTGCAGGAGCTTCTGCTCCAGTGATTTCCGCAGCGGTTGTCATGACTTTCTCCAGCCCAAAATCAAGTCGTACAAGACCCATTCCAGCGTCTTGTCAGTGAACCACAGGAAAAGGGCCATGATCACCACAAAGGCGAATACGTAGGCCGTCATCTGCAGGGTTTCCTTGCGGGTGGGCCAAACGACCTTCTTCACCTCGCGCCAAGCGTCTTTGGCAAAGGCGACGAACTGGCGACCGGACTCCGACACCAAGAACACGCCAGCAGCAGCAGCCAGCCCAACGATCAGCGCAGCCCACTGCACCACAGCGCCTTGTTTTCCCAACAAATAGAAGCCTACAACCGAAGCGATGACCAGAGCCACCACCGCAGCGAGCTTGGCCTTGTCTGCGCCTGTATTGACTGTTTCAACCTGTGAAGTGGCCATCTTTGAGTATTTCCTGCTTCCGATGCACGGCATCACTTAAGACACCGAAGCCCGCCAGGGTCTGGCGGGCTTGTTTTGGGCCACATTCAAGTGGCAGGGGCAGTAGGAATCGAACCTACAACCTTCGGTTTTGGAGACCGACGCTCTGCCAATTGAGCTATACCCCTGTATACCTTGCTAATTAAGCAATGATCTTGGCCACGACGCCAGCGCCCACGGTACGGCCGCCTTCGCGGATAGCGAAGCGCAGACCTTCTTCCATAGCGATGGGGTTGATCAGCTTCACAGTGATCGACACGTTGTCACCAGGCATGACCATTTCCTTGTCGGCTGGCAGCTCGATGGCGCCGGTCACGTCGGTCGTGCGGAAGTAGAACTGAGGGCGGTAGTTGTTGAAGAAGGGCGTGTGACGGCCGCCTTCGTCCTTGCTCAGAACATACACTTCGGCGGTGAAGTGGGTGTGGGGCTTGATCGAGCCGGGCTTGCACAGCACTTGGCCACGCTCCACGTCTTCGCGCTTGGTGCCGCGCAGCAGCAGGCCGACGTTGTCGCCAGCTTGACCTTGGTCCAGCAGCTTGCGGAACATTTCCACGCCGGTGCAGATGGTCTTTTGCGTGTCGCGGATACCGACGATTTCGATTTCTTCGCCGACCTTGATGATGCCGCGCTCAACGCGACCGGTCACCACGGTGCCACGGCCGGAGATGGAGAACACGTCTTCCACGGGCATCAGGAAGGCACCGTCCACAGCGCGCTCTGGCGTGGGGATGTAGGTGTCCAGCGCTTCAGCCAGCTTCATGATGGCTTCTTCACCCAGCTTGCCCTTGTCGCCTTCCAGGGCGAGCTTGGCGGAACCACGGATGATGGGGGTGTCGTCGCCAGGGAAGTCGTACTTGTCCAGGAGTTCGCGCACTTCCATTTCGACGAGTTCGAGCAGCTCTTCGTCGTCCACCATGTCGCACTTGTTCAGGAACACGATGATGTAAGGCACGCCCACTTGGCGAGCCAGCAGGATGTGCTCGCGGGTCTGGGGCATTGGGCCGTCAGCGGCCGAGCACACCAGGATAGCGCCGTCCATCTGAGCTGCGCCGGTGATCATGTTCTTCACATAGTCGGCGTGACCAGGGCAGTCCACGTGGGCGTAGTGGCGGTTGGCCGTTTCGTATTCCACGTGAGCGGTGTTGATCGTGATACCGCGGGCCTTTTCTTCGGGCGCTGCGTCGATCTGGTCGTATGCCTTGGCTTCACCGCCGAACTTGGCGGACAGCACGGTAGCGATGGCTGCCGTCAGCGTCGTCTTGCCATGGTCCACGTGGCCGATTGTGCCCACGTTGACGTGAGGCTTGGTGCGCTCGAACTTACCTTTTGCCATTTTTCCGACTCCGAAAAAAATCTATACCAATACAACTGGATCTCGGCGCAACCAGAATCGGACGCACCTGAAAGTGGTGCCCATGGCGGGAATCGGACCCGCGACCTCTCCCTTACCAAGGGAGTGCTCTACCACTGAGCCACATGGGCAACTTGACACCGCTCGCGCGACATCAAAATCTCTAACTCAACAAACCAGCACAACAAGCAATGGAGCGGGAGACGGGAATCGAACCCGCGTCATTAGCTTGGAAGGCTAGGGTTCTACCATTGAACTACTCCCGCATCGACCAACAGTCTCTGCGCGCCCAGCCCCGCAAAAACGAGACCAAACACCAACCTCATCACTTCTATTCACTGGTGGAGGGGACTGGATTCGAACCAGTGTAGGCGTAAGCCAACAGATTTACAGTCTGCCCCCTTTAGCCACTCGGGCACCCCTCCGGAGAATTTCGAATTATAGCACCAGTTTTTTGCAGTCCAGAGAAATTCATAAGGCCAAGCCACCACGCCAAGTTCATGACAGGAGGCAAAGCTATACAAATCCATGGTGCGGCTGGCGGGGATCGAACCCACGACCCTTGGCTTCGGAGGCCAATACTCTATCCACTGAGCTACAGCCGCACGACCGAAATGGCATAGCTTCGCATTATCGCACGCCACCACACGTCGAAGGAATCAATCACAACCGACTCCCGTACAACGACGAAATGGATGGCACATCAGGAAGGAAGACTACAAACCTCGGCACCCGAGGACACCGGCAGCGAGAGCCCCAGCCCCAACAAAAGGCATCGGTACAGGCACCACCAACACCCACAAGATCAAAACCACCCTCGCTCAGGATCCAGTTTCGAATCAAGCCATCGAACAGGGCATGCAAACCAATCGCCGCCTCGATCGGAGCCATCGGCAAGACAACCCCCTGGTGCTGCGCCCCCAACGCGAAATCACGCGCCAGCTGCTGCGTAAAACCCTCCGACGCAGCCACATGGCGGTCACGCACCCCCACAAGCTCACTCACATACTCTACTTTGTAGAGCGCGATCTCAAAAACCCTGCGCGTTCGCTCATCAGAGGCAACGCCGCGCAGCACGAGCGCCATCACCGCGCGCAATCGCTGCACAGGGTCTGGACAGGTGCTGCTCTCAAACTCCCCGTAGCCTTGCTCCAGCGGAAGTGTCACCCGATCCATCATGGCATTGAAAAGATCCACCTTGTCCTTGAAGTGCCAGTAGATCGCTCCCCGCGTAGCCCCCGCAGCCTGCGCAATATCACTCAGCGAAGCGCGTGAAACCCCCTTCTCTCGAAAAACCTGCTCCGCCGCATCAATCAAGCCGTTGCGCGTGGCAACCGCATCTTCCTTGGTTCGACGCGCCATTGGTATTTGTCTCCTCGTTCTACACACTACGTACCCACACGATCCACAAAGGCATCAGCCGTCACAATTATACATTCATGTCTGTATGTATAATCGCGCACTTATTTTGTCGGGCTCTGGCCTGGTCGGGCCCTCGACAAGCGGCCCATCCCCTACAACCCGATTCCTTGACGCCCATCAAAAAGGACTCCCATGCTGCGTGATGCATCTGCAACTCCCTCCTTTAGCGCCTTTCCCACCCGCAGGGCTGTCTCTCTGGTTGCCTTGACAGCAACAACACTGCTTCTCGCCTCTTGTGGCAAGACGGATGGCCAAGCACCCGCTGGAGGGCCGCAAATGCCACCTGTTGAGGTGGGTGTGGTGACGGCAACGCCTGGCGATGTCGGCTTGATCACGGAATTGCCGGGCCGTGTGGAGGCCTCGAGGGTTGCACAAGTACGTGCTCGCGCCGCAGGCATCCTGCAGCAGCGCCTTTTCAAGGAAGGCAGTGATGTGAAGGCAGGGCAGCCGCTGTTCCGCATTGACCCTGCCCCCTACGCTGCAGCATCGGAAAGCGCGCGAGCCGGCCTGGCCAAGGCCCAGGCCAACCTCGCACAGGCCAGTGCTCAAGTGGAACGCTACCGCCCGCTGGTGAGTGCCAATGCCATCAGCAAACAGGATTTTGTGAATGCCGAAGCTGCCGAAAAGCAGGCACAGGCAGATGTGGCCACCGCCCGGGCTGCTGTACGTACGGCAGACATCAACCTGGGTTACGCCAGTGTGACCTCGCCCATCTCGGGCCGTATCGGCCGGGCTCTGGTTACCGAAGGTGCGCTCGTGGGACAAGGCGAAGCAACCCCCCTGGCGGTGGTGCAGCAGATCGACCCCGTGTACGTGAACTTCACCCAATCGGCGGGCGACGTCTTTCAGTTGCGACGGGCCATGGAAAGTGGACAGTTCAAGCGTGCAGGCAGCGCAGAGGCCGCCAGTGTCAAACTCGTGATGGGCGATGGTTCGGAGTACGCCCAGACAGGAAAGCTGCTGTTCACCGACCTGTCGGTGGACGCCACCACGGGCCAGGTCACGCTGCGCGCCGAGGTGCCCAACCCCAAGGGCGAGTTGTTGCCCGGCCTGTACCTGCGCGTGCGCATTGAGCAAGCCCAGGCCAGCAATGCCATCACCCTGCCTCAGCAGGCTGTCACGCGCACCCAACAGGGCGACACCGTGAGCGTGGTGGGCGAAGACGGCAAGGTGTCCCAGCGCACCATCAAGGTCAGCGCCGCACAAAACAACCGTTGGGTGGTTCTTGAGGGGCTGAAGGCCGGGGAAAAGATCATGGTGGACGGTTTCCAGAAGCTGCAGATGCTGCCTCCCGGCACGCCCGTAAAACCCGTCCCGTGGCAAGCTCCGGGGGCGCCTTCGGCACAGGCCGCTACACCTGCTGCATCGGCCGCTTCGGCATCGAAGCCATAAGGGGCATTCCAGCATGGCCAAGTTCTTTATCGACCGCCCCATCTTTGCATGGGTGATTGCCTTGTTCATCATGGTGATGGGCGGGGTGGCGATCACACAGTTGCCGATCGCCCAGTATCCCCCTGTCGCGCCGCCGTCCATCGTCATCAACGCGGCCTACCCTGGCGCCTCTGCGCAAACCCTCGAAGACAGCGTGCTGTCGGTGATTGAACGCGAGATGAACGGCTCACCCGGGCTGATCTACATGGAGTCCGTCGCGCAGGCCGATGGCTCCGGCAGCATCACCCTGAGCTTCCAGCCCGGCACCAACGCCGACCTGGCGCAGGTCGATGTGCAGAACCGGCTCTCGCGAGCCACGCCACGCCTGCCCTCGGCCGTGACCCAGCAAGGCGTGCGCGTGGACAAGTCGCGCTCCAACTTCCTGCTGTTCACCATGCTCTCGTCCACCAATCCGGCCACGGACACGGTGGCGCTGGGCGACTACGCATCGCGCAACGTGGTGCCCGAACTGCAGCGCCTGAAAGGCATTGGCCAAGCCCAGCTGTTCGGTACCGAGCGTGCCATGCGCATCTGGATCGACCCGGCCAAGATGGTGAGCTTCAACCTCTCGGCGGCCGAGATCACAGCCGCCATCCGTGCGCAGAACGCGCAGGTAGCCAGCGGCACCATCGGCGACCTGCCCAATGTGGCGGGCCAGGGCATCGCGGCCACCGTGGTGGTCAACGGACAGCTCTCCAGCGTGGAGCAGTTCGGCAACATCGTGCTGCGCGCCAATACCGATGGCTCCACGGTCCGCATCAAGGACGTGGCGCGTGTCGAGCTGGGCGGACAGGCCTATGCCACGGCTGCACGCCTGAACGGCAAGCCCGCCGTAGGCATCGGCGTCCAACTGTCTCCCAGCGGCAATGCCCTCGAAGCCGCCAAGGCCGTGCGCACCAAGATGGATGAACTCTCGCGCTACTTCCCCGAAGGCATGAGCTGGAGCATCCCCTACGACAGCTCGCGCTTCGTGGACATCTCCATCACCCAGGTGGCCAAGACACTGCTGGAAGCCGTGGCGCTGGTGTTCCTTGTGATGTTCCTGTTCTTGCAGAACTGGCGCTACACCATCATCCCGACCATCGTGGTGCCCATCGCACTGCTGGGTACGTTCGCCACACTGCTGGCGCTGGGTTTCTCGATCAATGTGCTGACCATGTTCGGCATGGTGCTGGTCATCGGCATCGTGGTGGACGATGCCATCGTGGTGGTGGAGAACGTCGAGCGCATCATGAGCGAGGAGGGTCTTTCGCCACTGGAGGCCACCCGCAAGGCCATGCGCCAGATCTCGGGCGCCATCATCGGCGTGACCGTGGTGCTGATCTCGGTGTTCGTACCTTTGGCCTTCTTTGCCGGGTCCACCGGCAACATCTACCGCCAGTTCTCGGCGGTGATGGTGGCATCCATCGCTTTCTCGGCCTTCATGGCGCTGTCGCTCACACCGGCACTGTGCGCGACGCTGCTCAAGCCCGTAGAAGCCGGCCACCACCATGAAAAACGCGGCTTTTTCGGCTGGTTCAACCGCAGCTTCTCACGCACGGCCAAGGGGTACGAAGGCTTTGTTGCGCGCATGCTCAAGCGGGCCGCGCGCTACCTCGTCATTTACGCCGCCATCATCGGCGCCGTGACCGTGGTGTACATGCGCTTGCCCACCTCGTTCCTGCCCAGCGAAGACCAGGGCAACATCATCGTCAATGTGCAACTGCCCCCCGGTGCGACACAGGAACGCACGCTGGCCGTGATGCAACAGGTTGAGGAATTCATCCTCAAGCAGCCCGAAGTTCAAAGCATGGTGGGTGTGCTGGGTTTCAGCTTTTCCGGCCAGGGCCAGAATGCGGCCCTCGCCTTTGTGACCCTGAAGGACTGGAGCGAGCGCCACGGCCCGGGTCAGTCTGCGCAAGACGTGGCCAACCGCGCTTTTGGCGGGCTGATGGGCATCCGCGACGCGTTCATCTTCCCGCTGAGCCCTCCCCCCATTCCTGAACTGGGCAACGCCAGCGGCTTCACATTCCGCCTGCAGGACCGAGGAGGCGCCGGGCACGAGGCATTGGTGAAGGCACGCAATCAGCTGCTGGGCATGGCCTCGCAAAGCAAGGTGCTGACCCAGGTGCGCCCGGATGGACTGGAAGACGCACCCCAGCTGCAGATCGATATCGACCGCGACAAGGCCAGTGCGCTGGGTGTGCCGTTTGATGCGATCAACTCGGCACTGTCCACGGCACTGGGTTCGAGCTATGTGAACGACTTCCCGAACCAGGGCCGCCTGCAGCGTGTGGTGGTGCAAGCCGACGCACCTGCACGCATGCAGCCGGACGATCTGCTGAAGATCAACGCCGCCAACAGCCAGGGCAAACCTGTGCCACTTTCCGCATTTGCCACAACGCGCTGGGTCAACGGCGCACAGCAGACGGTGCGCTACAACGGTTATCCCGCCATGCGCATCTCGGGCGCACCGGCCCCTGGTTTCAGCACGGGCGCAGCGATGGCAGAGATGGAAAAACTCGCCGGCCAGTTGCCTGCAGGCTTCGGCTTCGAATGGACCGGCCAGTCGCGCGAGGAAAAGCTGGCGGGCTCCCAGTCGCTGATCCTCTACAGCTTTGCCATCCTGGCCGTGTTCTTGTGCCTGGCCGCGTTGTATGAGAGCTGGTCGATTCCGCTGGCCGTGATTCTCGTGGTGCCGCTCGGGGTGCTGGGTGTGCTGCTGGCCACCCTGCTGCGCGGCTATGCCAATGACGTGTACTTCCAGGTGGGGCTGATCACCATCATCGGGCTGTCAGCCAAGAACGCGATTTTGATCATCGAATTTGCGAAGGACCTGCAAGCCCAGGGCAAGAGCGTGATCGAGTCGGCACTGGCGGCGGCCCACCTGCGGTTCCGCCCCATCGTTATGACGTCGATGGCCTTTGGCCTCGGGGTGTTGCCACTGGCCATTGCGTCGGGGGCCGGCTCGGCCAGCCAGCGCGCCATCGGCACCGGCGTGCTGGGCGGGATGATCACCGGCACGGTGCTGGCCGTGTTCTTCGTGCCCGTGTTCTTCGTAGTGGTGCGCAGTCTGTTCAAGGGCAGCGCGCGCCAGCAGGAGATGAACCGCCGCCACGCAGAAGAAGCAGGAGTTGGAACCCATGACTAATCACCCACACGCTACCGCCATCGCCCTTGCAACGGCCCTGCTTCTGGCCGGCTGTTCGTTCATACCCACGTACGAGCGCCCTGCAGCGCCAGTGCCGGCCACCTATACCACCACGGACGCGGCAGCCCCAGGCACAGCAACTGCCGCGCCCTGGCAAGATTATTTTGCCGAGCCCCGGCTGCGCCAGCTCATCGAGGTGGCCCTGGCCAACAACCGCGACCTGCGCGTGGCCGTGCTCAACATCGAGCAGGCCCGCGCCACATTCCAGGTGCGCAGGGCCGACCTGTACCCCGGCGTGGGCCTGGCCGCCAACGCGAGCCGCGCGCCCGCCGCAGGGTCCGGCGATCTGACCAACTCGTTCAGCGTGGGCCTGGCCGTTTCGGCCTGGGAGATCGACTTTTTTGGCCGCATTGCAAGCCTCCAGGAACAGGCCCTTGCCCAATACCTCGCCACCGAAGAAGGCCGCAACGCCGCACAGGTCAGCCTGGTGGCCGCCGTAGCCAACGGCTGGTTGAACCTGCTGGCCGATGAAGAACTGCTGGACCTGTCGCGCCAGACCCTCGCCTCGCGCGAGGAGTCCATCCGATTGACCAAGATGCGCCTCGATGCAGGCGTGGCCTCGGAGCTGGACTTTCGCCAGGCCGAGTCACTGACCCAGGCGGCGCGGGCCACGCTGGCCCAGCAGCAGCGCCAGCGCGCGCTCGACGAAAACGCCCTGGCATTGCTGTTGGGACAAGCCCTACCCGATGACATTCGCGCCAGCCTTACAGGCAGCAGACTGGCAGCCGCCCCCGCCATGGCACAGCTGCCGGCGGGGCTCCCATCCGAACTACTAACCCGCCGCCCCGACATCCGCCAGGCGGAGCAGCTGCTGATTGCTGCCAATGCCAACATTGGCGCCGCCAGGGCCGCGTTCTTCCCGCGCATCTCCCTCACGGCGCAGGCAGGCACCGCCAGCGGCGAGCTGTCGGGCCTGTTCAAGAGCGGCTCGTGGGGGTTCACGATTGCGCCCTCCCTGCTGCTGCCCATCTTTGATGCAGGGCGCAACCAGGCCAACCTGGAAAGCGCCCAAGCGGGCCGCAACATCGCCGTCGCGCAATACGAAAAAGCCATCCAGACGGCCTTCCGCGAAGTGTCTGACGCGCTGGCCGGCCAGGCCACGCTGGGCGAGCAGGCACAGGCGCAACAGCTGCAGGCGCAGGCCGAGGCCGCCCGGCTGCAACTGTCTGATCTGCGCTACCGCAATGGCGTGTCGAGCTACCTAGACCTGCTGGATGCCCAGCGCTCGCTGTTCACGGCGCAACAGGCTGTGGTGCAGGTGAAACTTGCACAATTGCAAAACCAGGTGGCGCTGTACAAGGCCCTGGGCGGCGGTGCACCCGAAGCGGCAGCAGGCAACCCCTCCTGACGCAGGCGGCGGCAAGCTTGGCGCCGCCCCCATGGTTTGCGGGCGCGTGCCAGGCCCAGGCTGTGTGGCGGTGAGATTCAGGGCGCGCGCGGGCCTGACCCGAAGGCAACAGCCCCGCAGATATAATTTAAGGTTGATTTCATCAAAGCCCCCGATACACCAGAGGACGTCATGAGCGACAACCACCACGAAGAAGCCCATACCGGCCCGATCAAGAACCCCAAGCAGTTGCTGGTCGCGGTACTTTTCTCGTTTGTGATTCCGATCTTTGCCATCATTGGCTTGGTCCTGTACGTCACGTCGGCAGACAAGCCTGCCGCTGGTGCCGTCAATCCGGAGAAAGCCATTGCCGAGCGCATCCAGAAGGTGGGCATGGTCGAGATCCGTGACGCCAACCGCCCTCTCCGGGGTGGCGAAGAGGTGTACAAGGGCCAGTGCGCCGCCTGCCATGCAACCGGCGCCGCTGGTGCTCCCAAATTTGCCGACTCTGGCGCCTGGACGGCCCGCATCGCCACCGGCTTTGAAACGCTGGTGCAATCCGCCTTGAAGGGCAAGGGTGCGATGGCCCCACAAGGTGGCGGCGACTTCAACGACACCGAAATCGCACGGGCCGTGGCCTACATGGCCAATGCTGCCGGTGCCAAATTTGCCGAGCCTGCAGCACCCGTTGCGGCTGGTGCTGCTCCGGCAGCCGCAGAAGCCGCTCCCGCCGTCCCCGCCACGCCGGTGGCAGCAGCAGCCCCCGCCGCAGAAGCCGCGCCAGCCGCTGCCGCGCCGGTGGCAGCGGCCGCCGCCGCGGGCGCAGGCGCAGGCGAAGCCCTGTACAAGCAGGCCTGCCAGGTGTGCCATGCTGCAGGCGTAGCCGGTGCTCCCAAGTTTGGTGACAAGGCCGCCTGGTCGGCCCGCCTGCCTGCCGGCATCGATGCGCTGTACAACAGCGTGGCCAAGGGCAAGGGCGCAATGCCTCCCCGTGGCGGTGCAGCCCAGGCGTCCGACGCCGACCTGCGCGCAGCGGTCGAGTTCATGGCTGCCGCCGCCAAGTAAGCCTTCCGTTGCGCATGTGCGGTGCACCCTTTGGGGCATTGCATGCAGGCATAAAAAAGCCGGTTCAGTGGACCGGCTTTTTTGCTTTTCAGGATTGCTTTGCATCCACCATGCGCGGTGACCCAGGGGTTTCGCGGGCACCCCACTGGCCCTGCGGGCTCATGACAAAGCCGTAGCGATCAGGCAACTCTTCCGCCAGCACTTCCTGCGGCAGCCAGCGCCCTGCTTCCACGGCTTCGGCCACCAGAGGCACGTCCAGCGTATGCACCAGGCCCACGCCCAGCGCCGACGTCAGGTAGACGTAGCCCTGCGCGTCCACCAGGCAGTCCTGCACCGCCGCGCCACGGCCCGTGTGGGACACCACCGAAAAATCGGACTGTATGCGCCAGATCCAGGGCGTAGCCTCCAGCTCCACATACACCCGCTGGGGCCCGTTCTGAAAGAACCATTGCCCCTGCGCATCGGATTCGTAATTGCGCGCGATGAATTCGATGAGCTTTTCATGCTGCAGCAAAGACCCCTTGCTCTGCGGAAACGGCCCTGCTGCCTGGGCCTGGTCATCGCGCAGGTACCAGTGGCCACGCGCGTCCAGGCCCAGCCAGCCATAGCAGTCGGGCACGTTGGGCCACTTGGCCAGCGCCTGTTTGACGATGTCATCCATGCGGCGATTGTGCGCCCGCCCGCGTCCCAGCCCCTGCGTGTTCCGCCAACCACCCGCCCACCGCGTCGGGCATGGCACGCACGTGCCCCGGCAGGCGGCCATGGACAAACCCGACGTGGCCGCCGTGTGGCGGCTGCCAGAGCGTGACGAACCCATTGCGCACCTCGTGCGGCAGCGGAAGGCTGGCGGCCGGGACAAACGGATCGTTGCGTGCATTCACCACCAGGGCCGGAATTCGGATGTGGTGCAGCAGCGGCTTGGCCGACGCCCGCTGCCAGTAGTCCTCGGTGTTGCGAAAGCCATGCAGTGGCGCGGTGAACACGTTGTCAAATGCATACAGGTCGCGCGCCGCCATCAGCGCTTGGCGGTCAAACAACCCGGGGTGCTGCGCGAGTTTGCGCAGCGCCTTGGGCACCAGGGTGCGCATGAACATGCGTGTGTAGACCTGTCGGTTGAAGCCACGCCCGATGGCGTGCCCCCCTGCGGCCAGATCGATGGGCGAGCACACGGCCGCCACCGCATCGGCGCTGCGCGCAGCGTCTTGGCCCACCTCGGCCGCCCAGCGCAAGAGCGCATTGCCACCCAACGAGACCCCCACGGCCACCAAGGGGCCTGGGTGCGACGCACGCAGGCGCTGCAGCATCCAGCCGATCTCTGCGTGGTCGCCGGAGTGGTAGGCGCGGGGCGCCCGGTTGATCTCGCCACTGCAACCCCGGAAATGGGGCAAGGCGCAGGCCCAACCGCGCTCGCGCGCCCAGTCGGCAAAGGCCTCACAGTAATGGCTGCGCGACGAGCCTTCCAGGCCATGGAAGACCACCAACAGCGGCCGGAGTGCCGCAGGCGCCGTGGCACCCTCCTCCAGCAGAAAATCCACGTCTACAAAGTCACCGTCCGGCGTGTCCCAGCGCTCTCGGCGGTACACGGGGCGGGGGCCGAACACGCGGCGCGAATACAGGGCTGGCCAGATGGTCTGGAGCTGTCCACCGGGCAACCATCGAGGTGCTACATATTTCATAGCTATTTGCGCTTTCCCATCAAGCGCCAGACCCTAAAAAAGCTTGAATTCAAGGCCCCACCACTCAGTGCAGCACGGGCCGCTGGGCGTCCACCACCTGCTGCGCATCGGGCGCGACGCCGGGGCTCGCATGGTGGGCCACCAGGCGCCAGCCTTCCGGGGTCTTGTGATAGACATTGGTGGCCAGCACCACGGCCTGGTGCAGGCCGTCGGGCAGCATCACCTCGACCTGCTCGACCACGCTGTGCACAGCGCTTGTCAACGCCACCACACGGTGCACCTGCAACGGCCGCGCCCGCACCGTGCCATGCGAAAACATCGCCTCGAACGCTGTGCGAATCGCCCCCGCACCGAGCAGCCGGGGCCCGCCGGGATGCACACAGATGATGTCGTCGTCTTCTGCCCAGCAGGACATCAAAAGCTCGATATCGCCCCGCTGCAAAGCCTCATAGAACGCGGCTTCGGTGTCGTCCGAGGAACCTCCGAGGGTGGCGGCGCTGGCGCGAGAACGGGGCATGGTGGTTGGTGAGGCGTCTGGGATGGAAGGTGGCGCGGCGGCCATGCGGCCCGCCATGTGCGGGTTGCTATTGTGCGGCCATCTCCCAAAGCCTTGTGGCCCGCCCGGAAAGTGGCACCAGGGAAGGCACTTGTTGCAGAATCAGCCAAGCTGCCGGTTGATGGCACCTTGGCATCTTGTCTCTGTGCCCCAAACTGTCCCTGAACTCCACCTGGCGAAGCCACCATGATCCAACGCATTTTTGCCCTGCTGACCGCCCTGCTGGCGCTCAGCGCATTGACCGGCTGCGGCTACAACGACTTCCAGCGGCTGGACGAGCAGTCCAAGGCCGCGTGGAGCGAGGTCCTCAACCAGTACCAGCGCCGCGCAGACCTTGTGCCCAACATCGTCGCCACCGTCAAGGGCGAGGCCAACTTCGAGCAGGAAACCCTGACGCGCGTGGTCGAGGCGCGCGCCAAGGCCACCTCGATCCAGGTCACGCCCGAAACCCTGAACAATCCCGAGGCGTTCAACAAGTTCCAGCAGGCGCAGGGCGAGTTGTCGGGCGCGCTGTCGCGGCTGATGGTGGTGTCCGAGCGCTATCCCACGCTGCAGGCCAACCAGGGCTTTCGCGACCTGCGCGTGACGCTGGAAGGCACCGAGAACCGCATCACCGTGGCGCGCAACCGCTACATCCAGACGGTGCAGGAATACAACGTGCTCGCGCGCAGCTTTCCCACCAACCTGACGGCCATGGCGTTCAGCT
Source organism: Acidovorax sp. JMULE5 (assembly GCF_013376875.1). Lineage (GTDB taxonomy): Bacteria > Pseudomonadota > Gammaproteobacteria > Burkholderiales > Burkholderiaceae_C > Acidovorax > Acidovorax facilis. The sequence goes on along the minus strand of NZ_CP035951.1, from coordinate 4,052,701 downwards.
ATGCGCCCAAGCCCAGCTTCACCGTGGCCAACGAAGCCCAGATCTCCGCGCCGCCCACCGTGGATTTCTCCGCGTCCAAGCCCAAGCCTTGAACGCGGCCCTCTCCACCGCTGAAAATTTGAGGAAAATATGCCCCTAGCGCTTATCTATAAAGCGCTGATAGCTATATTATTGATAGCATTTGCAGTCCCATGGGCGCATGCTGACGGTGGCCTGTTGCCCGTGCCCGCGCTCACCGGCCCCGTCATCGACCAGACCGGCACCCTGAGCGCCTCCGACAAGGCCGCGTTGGAGACGCAGCTGCAAACGCTGGAGCAGACCCGGGGCGCGCAGGTGGTGGTGCTGATGGTGCCCACCACCGCTCCCGAAGACATTGCATCGTTCGCCAACCGCGTGGGCAACACCTGGAAGATCGGGCGCCGCGACGTGGGTGACGGCGTGCTCGTGATCGTGGCCAAGAACGACCGCAAGATGCGCATCGAGGTCGCCAAGGCCCTGGAAGGCGCCGTCCCCGACATTGCAGCGGCGCGCATCATCGACGGCGCCATGAAGCCCCGGTTCCAGCAAAGCGACTATGCAGGCGGCCTGCGTGACGCCGTCACTCAGATCTCCGCACGCATAGCCGGTGAGGCGTTGCCTGCACCCGCGAGCAACAGCCCCGACACCAGCCGCGACGGATTCGACTGGACGGACCTCGCCATCTTTTTGTTTTTCGGCGTGATGGTGGCGGGACCGGTGATGCGCAGCATTTTTGGCAGCCGCCTCGGGGGCTTGCTCATGGGCGGCGGTGTGGGCTTGCTGGCCTTTGTGGTCACCTCCAGCCTGATTGTGGCGGGCGGCGCGGGCCTTCTCGCACTGCTTTACACCTGGATCTTCGGCGGCACTGGCGGTGGCAGCAGCCGACGGCGTGGTCGAGGCGGTGCGGCGGTCGGCGGCTGGGGCGCGGGTGTCGGCGGCGGAGGCTGGAGCGGCGGTGGCAGCAGCAGCGACAGTGGCGGGTTCAGCTCGGGTGGCGGTGGCGATTTTGGAGGCGGCGGCGCCTCGGGGGACTGGTGAACATGGGTCCAGGATCAACAACCACCACCTCCATAGCGACCTTACCGGCCGCCCTCTGGCGCCTGGCCCGCCATCGCTGGGGCGAGCCCCAGGCACGCCGCGCGCTGCCCGGCGACACCCTAGAGCGCCTAGCCGCGCGGGTGGCTGCCAGCGAGCAGCAGCACACGGGCCAGATCCGCATCGTCGCAGAAGCCAGCCTGCCCTGGAGCTACCTGCGCCGCAACGCCAGCGCGCGCGAACGCGCCCTCATGCTGTTCAGCAAATACCGCGTGTGGGACACCGAGCACAACAACGGCGTCTTGATCTACCTGCTGCTGCCCGAACACGCGATAGAGATCGTGGCCGACCGGGGCCTTGCCCGGCATGTGGCAGCGGATGAATGGCGCGATGTGATTGCGCTGATGGCTCCCCGCTTTCGCCAGTTGCAGTACGAAGAGGGTCTCGCACAAGCCGTCGACGCCGTGTCCTTGCGCCTTGCCCGGCACTTTCCACGCCTGCCCGATACGCCCGGGCACAACGAATTGCCGGACGCACCGGTGCTGCGCTAGACATCGCGCGCGCAGCCTCCACGGCGGGAGGCTGATCGCACGGAGTTGCCTCCAGAAAGTGGGTTGACGCTGCGGGCTTTTGACGGCCCGCCCAAGCGATTTGCGGGCCCAGCAGAAGCGCGGTTTGTTGGGGGAGTGGCTGGCGCTTCCTGCACCGTGCATGTCTTTCGGGGCATTCTCACTGTTCCAAATGAGCCGCAGGGTTTTCCTCTAGATCATCTTGTTTTAAGGCGATCTTCTCGCTCATTACGAAATCCGCGACCGAAGTTCCCAGCCCATTGTTTCCAATACTGGAACAGTTAGTTTGCGACTCGGTGGTTTTTCTTTGGACTTCACCCGCGTACAGTTCAACCCATCGATGAGCCGAACCCGCAAGGCGACTCACCGAACCCGGTTCAGGAATGGTTTTTTGACCCGGCTTTTTTGAGACGCTTTTTAACTTCCAAGGATTTTCATCATGAACAACACCGCCCGCTTCCTCTCCATCGCTGCCGTTGCCGCTTTCGCCTCTTTTGGCGCACAGGCTGACGAAGCCGATGCTTCGCAATTCGCGACCAAATTTGAAACCAACCGCACCCGCGCTGAAGTGCAGGCAGAAGCCGCCAGCGTTGCCCAGACCCGCTCCATCGAGCCAGCAGGCTCGCGTGTGTTGACCTACACGTCCACGGCTGACCGCGCTGCTGTGCGTGCCCAGGCTGCTGAAGCCCTGCGCGCTGGCCAGATCCCTTCGGGTGAGCGTGGTTGATTCTTGTTGAATCCACGGTTCACACGTTTTCGTATTGCCAAGTACCTCGTCCCTATTTTTTGAATTTCACTGGAGTTTCACCATGAACAAGTCTGTCCGTTTCCTCTCTATCGCCGCTGTTGCCGCTTTCACTGCTTTCGGCGCCCACGCTGACGAAGCCGATGGTTCGCAATTTGCCCTGAAGTTCGACACGAACCGCACCCGTGCCGAAGTGGCCGCTGAAGCCGCTACCGTGGCCCAGACCCGCAGCATCGAGCCCGCTGGTTCGCGTGTGGTGACCTACACGTCCACGGCTGACCGCGCTGCCGTGCGCGCCCAGGCTGCTGAAGCCCTGCGCACTGGCAAGATCCCTTCGGGCGAATTCAGCGCCATGTAATTCGCACGGCAGGTGCTGCGGTCGGCACGCCGACGCAGTCTCACGCTCAAAAGCCGAGGCCCCTCACGGGGCCTCGGCTTTTTTCTGCCCTGCCAATCGTGAAGAGATTGACAATGGCGCGGTCACCGGCCCAGAACACCTCAATGGCTTCCAGCTACCGCTCCATCGACCATGTCATGCTGCGCCTTCACGCAGCCGAGCCTTTGTTTCAGCTCTTCAGCGAGACCTTCGGGTTGCCCGTGGCCTGGCCCTTGCAACGCACTGATTTCGCCACGTACGGCTGGGTCCATCTGGGCAACACAGACCTCGAATTGTGGGCGGCGACCACCAACGGCGATCTTCCCGACCATGCGCAACCTCCCTTGATCCACGGTTTTGCTCTGGAGCCTGCTTCGCCCCTGGCCGAAAGTCTGGAGCACGCTATGGAGGCAGGCATCACTTACAAGCCTCCCCGCGCCTTCCAGTCTGAGAACAGTCGGGGCGAAAGGGTCACCAATTTCACCAATTCCGTGCTGCTTGAGCTTTCCGCTCCAAGCTGCTGTGTGTTCTTTTGCGAGTGGGATCGGCGTGCGGCCCTCTACCCCTGGCCCGAAACCGCAACGCCGGTAGAACGCCGCGCGCAGCATCGGCAGGCCCTGCAGGACAGCGGGGGCGGCCCCCTGGGAATCACCGGACTGCATGCCCTGCGCATGGGCACCCCGGATGTGCAAACACACCAGCACCGTTGGCGGGCACTCACAGGCTCGCAGCCTGGCCATCCCATTGCAGTCACGCCGGATGTCTGTCTGGAGCTGGTTCCGGGAGAACACTTGTTGATTGAATCGCTGTCGCTGAGCGTGCGCTCACTATCCATAGCGCGTGCCTTTCTGAGCAGCCGGCATTTGCTCCAGGCGGACAGCGGCGATATGCTTTCCGTGGCGTGTGAAGGGCTGCAACTTCACCTGCTGGAAACGTCCCCCGCCTTGCCTTAGTGCGGACTTCCATGACCGCTTGCTGTTTTGCAGCAGGCGGGCATAAAAAAACCCGGCCAAGCCGGGTTTTGGGGCAGATCCACAAAGATCTGAATCACTTCTTCTGGCGGAACTTGCGAAGCGCAGCAATCTGCGCCGCCATCACGGCCAGTTCGGACTGGGCCTTGGCCAGGTCGATTTCGCTCTTGGCATTCTTGAGCGCTTCCTCGGCGGAGGCCTTGGCGGCGTTGGCCTTCTCGTCGTCCAGATCCTTGCCACGGATGGCGGTATCGGACAACACAGTCACGCAGTTGGGCTGCACTTCCAGAATGCCACCGGCCACGAAGACAAACTCTTCGGAACCGTCAGCCATTTCGATGCGCACCGAGCCCGGCTTGATACGGGTGATCAGCGGGGTGTGGCGGGGATAGATGCCCAACTCGCCAGCTTCGCCAGGCAGCGCCACGAAACGCGCTTCACCGGAGAAGATGGACTCTTCGGCACTGACCACATCAACGTGGATGGTGTTCATCATTGCTCCTAGGAAAAGGTGGGTTGCTTGATTGCTGAAGGCCGAGCGGCGGTAGGCTGCTCAGCCGCCGGGCAATCAGGCCACCTTCTTGGCCTTTTCGAAGGCTTCGTCAATGGTGCCCACCATGTAGAACGCCTGTTCTGGCAGGTGATCGCATTCGCCGTTCACGATCATCTTGAAACCACGGATGGTTTCCGACAGCGGAACGTACTTGCCTGGGGAGCCCGTGAACACTTCGGCCACGTGGAAAGGCTGCGACAGGAAACGCTGGATCTTGCGCGCGCGGGCCACGGCCAGCTTGTCTTCAGGTGCCAGTTCGTCCATGCCCAGAATGGCGATGATGTCGCGCAGTTCCTTGTAGCGCTGCAGCGTGCCTTGCACCGCACGGGCCGTAGCGTAGTGGTCTTCGCCCACGACGTTCGGGTCCAGCTGGCGGCTGGTGGAGTCCAGAGGGTCCACGGCAGGGTAGATACCCAGCGAGGCGATGTCACGCGAAAGCACCACGGTGGAGTCCAAGTGGGCGAACGTGGTGGCAGGCGACGGGTCGGTCAAGTCATCGGCAGGCACGTACACGGCCTGGATGGAAGTGATCGAGCCGACCTTGGTCGACGTAATACGCTCTTGCAGGCGGCCCATTTCTTCGGCAAGCGTAGGCTGGTAGCCCACGGCGGAAGGCATGCGGCCCAGCAGAGCGGACACTTCGGTACCGGCCAGCGTGTAGCGGTAGATGTTGTCCACGAAGAACAGCACGTCACGGCCTTCGTCGCGGAACGACTCGGCGATGGTCAGGCCGGTCAGAGCAACGCGCAGACGGTTGCCTGGGGGCTCGTTCATCTGGCCGTACACCATGGCAACCTTGGACTCTTCGAGCTTCTCCAGGTTCACCACGCCGGAATCGGCCATTTCATGGTAGAAGTCGTTCCCTTCGCGGGTACGCTCGCCCACACCAGCGAACACCGACAGACCGCTGTGGGCCTTGGCGATGTTGTTGATGAGTTCCATCATGTTCACGGTCTTGCCCACACCGGCGCCACCGAACAGACCCACCTTGCCGCCCTTGGCGAACGGGCACACCAGGTCGATCACCTTGATGCCGGTTTCCAGCAGCTCTTGCGAAGGCGACAGTTCGTCGTACGCAGGGGCCTTGCGGTGGATGGAGGCCGTCAGTTCCTGGCTCACGGGACCACGTTCGTCGATGGGAGCACCCAACACGTCCATGATGCGGCCCAGCGTCGCCTTGCCCACGGGCACGGTGATGGAGTTGCCGGTGTTGGTCACCATGATGCCGCGGCGCAGGCCGTCGGACGAACCCAGCGCAATGGTACGCACCACGCCGTCGCCCAGCTGCTGCTGCACTTCCAGCGTCAGGGTCGAACCGTCGAGCTTCAGAGCGTCGTAAATCTTGGGCATCTGGTCGCGCGGGAACTCAACGTCCACCACAGCGCCGATACATTGAACAATCTTGCCTTGCACTTGAGCCATTTTTCGCTCCAATAAAGATGTTGGTTGAGCTGCTTACACAGCAGCGGCGCCAGCCACGATTTCCGAAAGTTCTTTCGTGATCGCTGCCTGGCGCGTCTTGTTGTAGACCAGCTTCAACTCGCCAATGACGCTGCCGGCGTTGTCGGTGGCGGCCTTCATGGCCACCATGCGTGCCGACTGCTCGGACGCCATGTTTTCCGCAACGGCCTGGTAGATCAGGGACTCGACATAGCGGACCAGCAGATCGTCGATCACGGTCTGTGCATCGGGCTCGTAGATGTAGTCCCAGCCATGTTCGGTCTTGTCGGCCTGCATCTGCGCGGACGACAGAGGGAGCAACTGCTCCACCACCGATTCCTGCTTCATGGTGTTGATGAACTTGGTGTACGAGAGGTACACCGCGTTGATCTTGCCTTCTGCATACGCATCGAGCAGCACCTTGACCGGTCCGATCAGCTTGTCCAGATGGGGCGTGTCGCCCAGGCCCGTCACGTGCGAAACCACCTTGGCACCGACACGGTTCAGGAAACCCAGGCCCTTGTTGCCAATGGCAACCGCCTCGGTGGACACGCCAGCGCCCTGCAGCTCACGCAGCTTGGACGTCACGACGCGCAGCACGTTGGTGTTCATGCCACCGCACAGGCCCTTGTCGGTCGTCACCACGATCACGCCAGCCGTCTTGGCATCGTTCACTTTCATGAACGGATGCACGTATTCAGGGTTGGCCTGGCCGAGATTGGCTGCAATGTTGCGGATCTTCTCGCTGTAAGGGCGGGCAGCCCGCATCCGCTCTTGCGCCTTGCGCATTTTGGATGCAGCCACCATTTCCATGGCTTTGGTGATCTTTTTGGTGTTCTCCACCGATTTGATCTTGCCGCGTATTTCCTTGCCTGCTGCCATGATGGCTCCTCGTCCGGTTTAAGCGAACGACTTCTTGAACGCGGCGATGGCTGCGGTCAATTCGGCTTCTGCGTCCTTGTCCATGGCCTTGGCCTGTTCCAGCTTGGCCAGCAGAGCGGCGTGGCTGGTCTTCAGGAACTGGTGCAGGCCGTGTTCGAAGTCGAGAACCTTCTTGACGTCGATGTCGTCCATGAAGCCCTTGTTCACAGCAAACAGCGTGGAAGCCATCAGCGAGATGGACAGCGGGCTGTACTGCGCCTGCTTGAGCAGTTCAGTCACGCGGGCACCGCGGTCGAGCTGCTTGCGGGTGGCTTCATCGAGGTCGGAAGCGAACTGCGCGAACGCAGCCAGTTCACGGTACTGGGCCAGGTCGGTACGGATACCACCGGACAGGTTCTTCACCAGCTTCGTCTGGGCAGCACCACCGACGCGCGACACCGAGATACCGGCGTTGATGGCGGGGCGGATACCGGCGTTGAACAGCGAGGTTTCCAGGAAGATCTGGCCGTCAGTGATCGAGATCACGTTGGTAGGCACGAAAGCGGACACGTCGCCAGCTTGCGTTTCGATGATCGGCAGTGCGGTCAGCGAACCGGTCTTGCCCTTGACTTCGCCCTTGGTGAACGCTTCGACGTAGTCGGCATTCACGCGGGCTGCACGTTCGAGCAGACGGCTGTGGAGATAGAACACGTCGCCAGGGTAGGCTTCGCGGCCTGGTGGGCGACGCAGCAGCAGCGACACTTGACGGTAAGCCACAGCTTGCTTGGACAGGTCGTCATACACGATCAGGGCGTCTTCGCCACGGTCGCGGAAGTATTCGCCCATCGTGCAGCCGGAGTAGGCCGACACGTACTGCATGGCGGCCGATTCGGAAGCCGATGCGGCCACCACGATCGTGTAGTCCATAGCACCGGCTTGTTCCAGTGCGCGCACCACGTTCTTGATCGACGAAGCCTTTTGACCGATGGCAACGTAGATACAGGTCACGCCCTGGCCCTTCTGGGCAATGATGGCGTCGATGGCCACTGCCGTCTTGCCGGTCTGGCGGTCACCAATGATCAGCTCGCGCTGGCCACGGCCCACAGGCACCATGGAGTCGATGGACTTCAGGCCGGTTTGCAGAGGCTGGTCCACCGATTTACGGGCGATCACGCCCGGTGCGACCTTTTCGATCACGTCGGTGAGCTTGGCATTGATAGGACCCTTGCCGTCAATAGGCTGGCCCAGGGCGTTCACCACGCGGCCAATCAGCTCGGGGCCGACAGGCACTTCCAGAATACGGCCCGTGCACTTGACGGTGTCGCCTTCGGAGATGTGCTCGTACTCACCCAGAATCACGGCGCCGACGGAGTCGCGCTCAAGGTTCAACGCCAGGCCGTAGGAAGGCTGGCCGTCCTTGGTGGCGGGGAACTCCAGCATTTCACCTTGCATCACGTCCGACAGGCCGTGAACGCGAACGATACCGTCCGACACAGACACCACGGTACCCTGATTGCGGATATCGCTGCTGGCAGCCAGACCTTCGATGCGGCTCTTGATGAGTTCAGAAATTTCTGCGGGATTGAGTTGCATGACTCTTTCCTTCTTTCTTTGGTTCGCTGTCCTCGCCGCGCGTTACGCAGTGAGGGCCGCTTTCATTTGTTCAAGACGGGCCTTGACCGAAGTGTCCAGCACCTCGTCACCCACCACTACGCGAATGCCGCCGATCAGGGACTCGTCCTGCTGAACAGCGAGATTGAGCTTGCGGCCGAAGCGCTTTTCCAGCGCTGCGCTGACCTCGGACAGTGCGGCACTGTCCATCGGAAAAGCGCTGTACACCACGGCATCCGAAGAGCCGTTGCGGCGATTCACGAGGGTACGAAACTGCGAAGCCACTTCCGGGAGCGCGTTGATGCGTCCGTTGTCGATGACTGTGCGCAGGAAATTCTTGGCCGTATCGGACAGCGCCGAACGCGCAACACCCGTGAAGACGGCAAACACCTGGTCTGCCGTCACCTTGGGGTTGTCCGCCAGCTGACGCAACTGGGGGTTGGCGGCAATGGCCGCCAGTTCATCGACCCAGTCAGCGGTGCTGACCAGGTCCATGCCCGCACCCGCAGTAGCGGCCTTGAACAGGGCATCGGCGTAAGGGCGGGCAATGGTGGCGAGTTCAGCCATGTGTGTCCCCTTACAGCTCGGTCTTCAGGCGGTTGAGCAGGTCGGCGTGAACGCCGGCATTGACTTCCTTGCGGAGAATCTGCTCAGCACCCTTGACGGCCAGCGCTGCCACCTGCTCACGCAGGGCTTCGCGGGCTTGCACCGTTTGCTGCTCGGCTTCGGCACGGGCGGAGGCAACGATCTTGTTGCCTTCTTCCGTGGCGCGTGCCTTGGCTTCTTCGATGATGGCCTGGGCACGTCGGTCGGCGTCCGCAAGACGCGAGGCCGTTTCGTTGCGCGCCTGTGACAGTTCCTTTTCGACGCGCTGGTTGGCAGCGGTCAGTTCGGACTTGGCACGGTCGGCAGCAGCGAGGCCTTCGGCGATTTTCTGGGCTCGTTCATCCAACGCCTTCGCGATCGGGGGCCACACGAATTTCATCGTGAACCACACCAGGATCAAGAAGACGATGGCCTGAATGAACAGGGTCGCATTGATACTCACGGCAACACCTTTCTAGAGTGGCGTTGAACGGGACTTACTTGGGCAGGTTGGCCAAGAACGTCGAAGCGAAGGGGTTGGCGAAAGCGAACAGCAGAGCGATAGCCACGCCGATCAGGAAGGCGGCGTCGATCAGACCAGCCAAGATGAACATCTTGGTTTGCAGTTCGTTGATCAGTTCAGGCTGACGTGCCGACGATTCGAGGAACTTGCCGCCCATCAGTGCGATACCGATGGAAGCGCCGATAGCGCCCAGACCAACGATCAGACCACAAGCCAGAGCGACGAGACCGAGAATGTTTTCCATGATGACTCCTGAGTTAAAAAAAGAAAGGTTGAAAAAGAAAAGGGAAACGAAAGGGAACCGTTAGTGCGCGTTGTGCGCCTGACCGAGGTAGATCAGTGCAAGCATCATGAAGATGAAGGCTTGCAGAGAGATCACCAGAATGTGGAACAGCGTCCAGATGGTGCCAGCGATGACGTGGCCCACAGGCAGCAGCACACCCGACAGCGACAGTGCAGCCGCACCACCCATCAGGGCGATCAGCATGAACACCAGTTCACCGGCGTACATGTTGCCGAACAACCGCATGCCATGCGATACGGTGTTGGCCACATATTCAATGATCTGCATCAGCAGATTCACGACGCCCAGAATCAGGGCGAAGATGGGGTTCTTGCTGGTGCCGAACGGAGCCGACACGAGTTCATGCGCCCAGCCGCCAGCGCCCTTGATCTTGACGCTGTACCAGAAGCGCAGGATCAGAATGGCAAATGCCAGCCCCAGGGTGGTGGACAGGTCGGCCGTAGGCACGACACGCAGATAGGCGTGGTGGGGATCATGACCAGCAGCGCCATAGATCTTGGCCCAGATGGCGGGCAGCAGATCCACCGGCAACATGTCCATGAAGTTCATCAAGAAGATCCAGACAAACACCGTGAGACCCAGAGGAGCAATGAACTTGCGGCTCTCGGCATTGTGGATATTGGCCTTGGCCTGGTTGTCCACCATCTCGACCAGCATTTCCACCGCCGCCTGGAAGCGACCGGGCACACCGGAGGTTGCCTTACGGGCAGCTGACCACAGAATCAAAAGGGTGAGCACACCCAGAACCAGACCGACGATGATCGAGTCATAGTTGATGACGGTGAAATCAACAATCTTGGTCTGGTTGACGTTTTGAAGATGCTGCAGGTGGTGAACGATGTATTCACTTGCAGTCGGAGCGTGCGCTTCTGCGGCCATCGGACAACTCTTCTCTATATCAATCGGTTTTTCGGACACCGGGTCGCACCAAAAGCGCCACCCAGTACGTTTTCATTGCGACCACCATGCCAACCAGCAAGGCAATCCAGCTCAAGCCCGACACCAGCCGAGGTGCCGCAGCAAGCAGCGCCACCGTCAGCACGATCTTGGCAATCTCCCAACCAAAGAATCCCACCATGGCGGCACGCGGCTTGGAAGACGCCGAATGGCGCAACACACCGCGTGCAAACAACGCTGCCGGAGCCACCACAGCCAGCGCACCATAAGCCGCAGACCAGCCCACCGATGCCCTGCCCGTCAGAGCCCAGGCCACCAGGGCCACCAGCATCCCGACCAGTGCCTGACCCGCCACCACCTTCCACACAGAGATGGAAGGATTGCGACTGCGCCACACCTCGGCCTCCTCGGCCGTCAGGGGCTTGAAGTCAGATTCTTCAGCCTCAATTTCAGTCTCAGGCGGGATTGTTTTCATTGTTGAATGACGCCCGCGTTACAGACTGCAACTTTCACAAAGCCTCTAATTATAAGTAAAAACCCGTGACGCACGACAAAGACCTGCAAGCCCGGCCCAAAACCGGTGCGCGTGCATGCGCTGTTGTGGTGACAGGCCAACGGCTTTTCCCATCCTTTCCGCACTGCCGTGCACTGGCCTGGGGCAGGCTGCCTGCAACCAAGTGGCAGCACAACAACCCCGCTGGCGCACAATGGTAAAGCCCCGCCAGCTATTGAAACCGAAGCAGTACGCACCATGACAACCTCCAGCCCACCACCTGCCAATGGCCTCGACACACAGGCTAACGATCCACGCAAAGACTCGTTGATCGAATACCCCTCCAGGTTCCCCATCAAGGTCATGGGCGCCAAGGTGGACGGCTTTGTGCATGCTGTCACTGAACTGGCCCGCCAGTTCGACCCCACTTTTGACGCCAGAACCATTGAACTGCGAGACAGCCGCGCCGGCAATTACCTCGGAGTAACCATCACCATCACCGCGACCAGCCGGGAGCAGCTCGACGACCTGTACCGCGCACTGTCGTCACACCCCCTGGTGAAAGTGGTGCTGTAGCCCCGGGGCTGCAGCAGATTAGCCGCATGACCATCGACATTCGCATGCTGGGCCAGGTGGACTACGCCACCACCGTGCAGGCCATGCAGGACTACACGGCCCAACGCGCGGCCGATACACCCGATGTGCTTTGGGTGTGCGAGCACACACCGCTGTACACGCAAGGGCTCGCAGGCAAGAGCGACCATGTGCTGAACCCAGGCAACATTCCCGTTGTAGCCACCAACCGTGGCGGCCAGGTCACGTTCCACGGCCCCGGCCAAGTGGTGGCCTACCCGCTGATCGACCTGCAGCGCGCCGGTTACTTCGTCAAGGAGTACGTCTACCGCGTGGAAGAAGCCGTGCTCCGCACGCTGTCCCACTTTGGCGTGACTGGTCACCGCGTGGCCGGCGCCCCCGGCATCTATGTGCGGCTGAACGACCCGCACAGCCACGCAATGCTGCCGCAGCGCCCGCAAAAGCGCATCGGCACGGCAGCCCCGATTCCCGACTTTGAAGGCCTGGGCAAGATCGCCGCCCTGGGCATCAAGGTCAGTCGGCACAGCACTTACCACGGCGTGGCGCTCAATGTGGCGATGGACCTGGAGCCCTTTGCGCGCATCAACCCTTGCGGTTACGCAGGTTTGCAAACGGTGGACCTTTCTACAATCGGGGTCCACACCACCTGGGAAGAAGCCGCGCAGGTGCTGGGCCAGCAGCTCAGCATCCGGTTGGCGCCCTGAACCTGCCTACATGCCATGAGCACCCCTGAAGTCGTCCGCGAAGCGCAATCCACCGAAGCCTACAACCCGCTGGCCAAGCAAAAAGCGGCCGCCAAGCTCTCGCGCATTCCGATCAAGGTCGAGCAAGGCGAAGTGCTCAAGAAACCCGAGTGGATTCGCGTGAAGGCGGGCAGCCCCACCACACGCTTCTACGAGATCAAGGAGATCCTGCGCGAGCACAAGCTGCACACGGTGTGCGAAGAGGCCTCCTGCCCCAACATCGGCGAGTGCTTTGGCAAGGGCACGGCCACCTTCATGATCATGGGCGACAAGTGCACGCGCCGCTGCCCGTTCTGCGACGTGGGCCACGGCCGCCCCGACCCGCTGGACAAGGACGAGCCCCTGAACCTAGCCAAGACCATCGCCGCGCTCAAGCTCAAGTACGTAGTGATCACCAGCGTGGATCGCGACGATCTGCGCGACGGCGGCTCCGGCCATTTTGTGGAGTGCATCCAGAACATCCGCGAGTTGTCGCCCGCCACGCAGATCGAGATCCTGGTGCCCGACTTCCGGGGCCGCGACGACCGTGCGCTCGAAATCCTGAAAGCCGCGCCACCCGACGTGATGAACCACAACCTGGAAACCGCACCCCGCCTGTACAAGGAAGCGCGCCCAGGCTCCGACTACCAGTTCAGCCTGAACCTGCTGAAAAAATTCAAGGCCCTGCACCCCAATGTCCCCACCAAGAGCGGCATCATGGTTGGCTTGGGCGAGACGGACGAAGAGATTCTGCAGGTGATGCGCGACATGCGCGAACACAACATCGACATGCTGACCATCGGCCAGTACCTGTCGCCCAGCAACAGCCACCTGCCCGTGCGCCGCTACGTGCACCCCGACACCTTCAAGATGTTCGAGGAAGAGGCCTACAAGATGGGCTTCAGCCACGCTGCGGTAGGCGCCATGGTGCGCAGCAGCTACCACGCGGACCAGCAGGCGCACGCCGCTGGCGTTTAAGCCTGGCGGGACGCGCAACCCAGAGCACGATCATGGGCGCGGCGGAATCGCTCTCGCTGCGGCGCTACGGCGCATCGCCGGGCAGCCATAGCCACGATCACTTCCAGATACTGCTGGGTCTCTCCGGCGCACTGGACCTGGAAGTCGCGGGGCACGGTGTGCGCGTGGCGCCCGGTGGCGGCTGCGTGATTGCGCCGGGGGATCGCCACGACTTCGAATCGTCGCGCGGCAGCGTCTGCCTGGTGCTCGACAGCGCCCACCCCGGCTGGGCGCAGTGCGCCAGCGCGCAGCTCACTACCGCACTGCCCACCGATGCGCTGCCCCTGGCGCACTACCTGGCCAGCGCATTGCAACAAGGCCGCCCGCTGGCGCAGACCCACGGCCCGGCATTGCTGCTGGAAGCGTGGCTGGCGGGCTCAGCACCCCATACATCCCTCCACCGATCCACGCACCAACGCACTATCGATTGGCCTGCTCTGCAGCGCTGGGCAGCCCTGCAATGGCACCGCGAACTCAACGTTGCCGACTTGGCGGCGCAGGTGCATCTGAGCCCCAGCCAGTTCGCTACCAGGTGCCGCGAAGACCAGGGCATGGGTGCCATGGCCTGGCTGCGCGGCCAGCGCTTGGCACAGGCGCGGCTGCTGCGGGGCACAGGCATGGCCGTGGCCGAAGTGGCGCGGCGCACGGGCTACCGCTCGCCCTCGGCCCTCACGGCTGCGCTGCGGCGCGCTGAAGATCACTGAATCACTGACAAAGGCTGCCGCGTCCAGCCGACGATCACCACGCGACGACGGACCATCGTTGCGCGACGATCCCGAGTGCCGTGCGCGCGTAAGCTTGGCGCCATGCAAGCCAACCTGTACGCCCTGGGCGCCATCGCGCTGTGGGCCTCCCTCGCCTCGCTGGGTGTCTCGCTCACCCACATTCCACCGTTCCTGCTCACGGGCATTGCGCTCATCATCGGCAGCGTGCCAGCCTGGCCGTTTGTGCTGCGTGACCCGTCGCAGTGGCGCATTCCACTGCGCACGCTGGCGCTCGGTGTGTATGGCCTGTTTGCGTACCACTTTCTGCTGTTCATTGCGCTGCGCCACGCGCCGCCCGTGGAGGCCAACCTGGTGAACTACCTGTGGCCGCTGTTCATCGTGGTGCTCTCGCCAGTGGTGCTGCCCGGTGTGGCGCTGCGCTTGCCGCATGTGCTGGCGGCGCTGCTGGGTTTTGGGGGCGCAGCCATTGCGATTGCGGGTGGACGCGAGCTGAGTGGCACGCTGGCCTGGGGTTACGTGCCCGCGCTGGCCGCAGCATTCATCTGGGCCACGTACTCGCTCATGACCAAGCGCGTGGCGGCCTTTCCGACCACGGCCATCGGCCTCTTCGGACTGGTGTCCGGCGTGCTGTCGCTGTTGTGCCATGTGGCGTTGGAGCCCGCCGTGGCGCTGCAGTCGCGCGACTGGGCCCTGCTGGCAGTGCTGGGCCTGGGGCCGCTGGGGGCGTCGTTTTTTATGTGGGACAAGGCCCTCAAGCTCGGAGACGCGCGGCACATCGGCATCCTGAGCTACATCACGCCGCTGGCGTCCACCGCGCTGCTGATCGTGGTGAGTGGCCGCTCGTTCAGCTGGAGCATCGCACTGGCCACGGTGATGATCATCAGCGCGGCAGTGATGGGGATGCGGGCGCGCTGACCATGAGAAATACGCGTCAAATTTGGCTCTAGCGCCCATCTATAAAGCGCTAGAAGCTATTATTTTAATAGCAAAACTCTGTCACTCAAGAGGTCAGCAACGCCGCAGGCTCGTCGCCCTCCAACACCTGCTGCGCCCACGGCGCCAGCTTGCGCGTGTCGGCGCGCAGCACCTCCTGCTTCACAGCCAGGATCTGCGCGGGGTGCATGGAGAAGCTGCGCAGGCCCAGGCCCAACAGCAGCCGCGTCATGGTCACATCGCCCGCAGTCTCGCCACACACGCACACGCTCTTGCCCTGGCGCTCCCCCTCGGCGATCACGTCGCCCACCAGGCGCAGCACGGCGGGGTGCAGCGGGTCGTACAGGTGGGCCACGGCCTCGTCGGCACGGTCGATGGCCAGGGTGTACTGGATCAGGTCGTTGGTGCCGATGGAGAGAAAGTCGAAGTACTTGAGGAAGGTGCGCACCATGAGCGCGGCGGCGGGCACCTCGATCATCGCGCCCAGCTGCACGGGGCCGTAAGGCTCGCCGCGTGCATCCAGCTCACCCCGGGCCAAGTCCACCTGGGCGAGCGTCTGCTGGATCTCGTGGGTGTGCGCCAGCATGGGGAACAGCAGGTTGACCTTGCCATGCGCCGCCGCACGCAGCACAGCGCGCAGCTGGGTGCGGAACATGGCCGGGTCGGCCAGGCTCCAGCGGATAGCGCGCAGGCCCAGCGCGGGGTTCAGGTAGTTGTCCTTGTGGCTCTTGTGGTCCAGCGGCTTGTCCGCGCCCACATCGATGGTGCGAATGGTGACGGGCAGGCCCTGCATGCCGTCAATGGCCTCGCAATAGGCGCGGTACTGCTCGTCCTCGCCGGGCAGGTTGCCCGTCTTGCCCATGAACAGGAATTCGCTGCGGAACAGGCCCACGCCCACGGCCCCGGCGCGCACGGCGGTGGCCGCGTCGCCGGGTTGTTCGATGTTGGCCAGCAGCTCGATCTTGTGGCCGTCGATGGTGATGGCAGGGGTGTGGCGCAGCCGGGCCAGCCGCTCGCGCTCCAGCTCCACCTGGCGCTGGCGAAAGCCGTATTCGGCCAGGATGATGGGCGACGGATCGACAATGACCACACCTGCATCGCCGTCGATGATGACCCAGTCGTCCTGCCGCACCAGCTGACTAGCGGCGCGCGCACCGACCACGGCCGGGATGTCCATGCTGCGCGCCACGATGGCGGTGTGCGATGTCTTGCCGCCCACGTCAGTGACGAAGCCGGCGAACACGCTTTGCTTGAACTGCAACATGTCGGCGGGCGAGAGGTCGTGCGCTACCAGCACCAGGGGCACGTCCACCGTGTCGTCGAGCAGCAGGTCTTGCTGCAGGCCCAGTTGCTTGTGGCGGCGAGGGCTGCTGGGCGGCGGCGCCACGGGGCTGGCCACGCCCTTCATGTAGCGCAGGATGCGCTCGACCACCTGTTCCAGGTCAGCCTTGCGCTCGCGCAGGTACTCATCCTCCATCTCGTCAAACTGGCGCGCGATGACTTCGAGCTGTGTGGTCAGCGCCCACTCGGCGTTGTACAGGCGCTCGGTGATCCAGTGCTTGACGCCACCCGTCAAAGCCTCGTCCTGCAGCAGCATCAGGTGCACGTCGAGCAGCGCGGTCAGCTCATGCGGCGCATCGGCGGGCATGTCGGTCTGCAGGCGCTGCAGTTCCTCGACCACGGCATTGCGGCCGTTGCGCACCCGCTCAATCTCGCCCTCGACCTGTTCTGGCTTCACAAAATAGTGCGCCACGTCCACACGGCTGGACGCCACCAGCACAGCACGGCCGATGGCAATGCCGCGAGCGACTGCGAGACCGTGGACGGAGAACGTCATTCACCCTCACCAAATTTGTCGGCAATCAAGGCCAGCAGGGCATCCATGGCCTCCTGTTCGCGATCCCCGTTGGTTTCAATCTCCACCTCAGTGCCCATGCCGGCGGCCAGCATCATCACGCCCATGATGCTCTTGGCGTTGATGCGGCGGTCGCCACGGCTCATGAAAACCTCACAGGGGAAGCTGCCAGCCAGCTTGGTCAGCTTGGCCGAAGCGCGGGCATGCAGGCCCAATTTATTGCTGATGGTCGTACGTGTCTTGATCATGTCGATTACGGGTGTTCTGGTTCTGCGGCGCGGAGATGGCCACCTGCATCACGCCCTGGGTGCCCCCCACCACGGCGCGGGTGACCACCGCGTCGAGGGGTTCGTGGCGGTAGCTCACGGCCCGCAGCAGCATGGGCAGGTTGACCCCCGTCACCAGGCGCGAGAGCACGTTCTCGATCACGCGCTGCGCCACGTTGCAGGGGGTGGCACCAAACACGTCGGTGAGCACCAGGGTGGAATCTGCGCCCAGCTGCTGCAGCATGATGCGGGCCTGTGCCAGCGACTCTTCGGGCGGCTGGTTGGGCTGCACGTCGAGAGCGGCCACGTTGTCGCCGCAGTCGGGAAACACATGCAGCGCACATTCGCGCAGTGCATGGGCCAACGGGGCGTGGGCAATGATGAGGATGCTGGTGGTGCTCATGGCGTGGTGGTTTGCAGCACATTATGGCGCCGCCCCTGCAGCAGGAACCACGCGTAGGCGACCGCGTTGCACGCCAGGTACACCGCCATCGCGGCCTGGAACGACTGCACCGTGGACAGGCCGGCCGCGGCAAAGGCGTCCACCCCCAGGCCAATGCCCCACTGCACCACAAACACGCCCGCAAAAATCACCAGGTTGTAGGCTGACAGCGCGCGCCCCGCCAGCGCCTGCGGGAACGCCATGGCCACCGCAGGCTGCGACAGCGACACAAACGTGCACGACACACAAAACAGCGCCCAGGCACCGCCCCCCGCCTGCGGCCCCGCGAGAATGATGCCCAGCAACACCACCAGGCACAGCGGCAACCCCGCAGCCATCAGCCGGTCGGCCCCCAGCCCCTTGCGCAGCAGCCAGGGGTTGACCATGCCCCAGGTCCAGAACGTGCAGAGCATGGCCACGTTGATCCAGAACAGCCCCGTGGCAGCCTCCAGCGGCGAGTAGCCCGCCACCCGCTGCATCCATGGGCCTGCCCACAGGGTCTGCATGGCCACCATGCCGCCGTACACAAAGAAGCCCAGGGGCGCCAGGCGCTGGAAATACGGGTGGCGCCACACCATCGCATAGCCCGGTGGCACAGTGACACCGCTGGGGCCGCGCTCCGTCGTGGCATCGCCACCGCCACCACCGCCCGCGCCCGGTGCGGCCGCCGCCCAGCCGGGCACCCAGACGGCAATCACCACCATCGACAGCGCGATCAGCGCCGCCAACCCCCAGAACAGCGGCCGCCACCCCACCAGCGGCAGTGCCCACTGCACCGGCAGCGTGGACGCCACCATGCCCAGCGAGCCCGTCATCAGCATCCAGGAGTTGGCGCGCATCTGCGCCGTGGGCTCAAACCAGCGCCTATAGCCCGTGAGCGGCGCCATGAGGCAGGCGCTGACGCCCGCACCACACAACACACGCCCGGCCAGCAGGCCCGAAAACCCCGTCGCCACCGAAAACACCAGGCTGCCCACCACGGCCACACCCAGAAATCCCAGCGCCACCTTGCGGGGGCCATGCCGGTCCAGCCAGGTGCCCAGCGGCAGCTGCGTGACCGCAAAGCCCAGAAAGTACCCGCCCGCAAGCAAGCCCAGGTCGCTGGCCTGCAGCGAAAACTCCTGCGCCAGTGTGGGCGCCAGCGTGGCCGTAACCGCCCGCACCAGCGCCGACAGGAAGTAGGCGAAGGCAAAGGCCAGAAAAACGATGACCGCTGCCCGCCTGGGTAGCACTGCATGCCCGGTCATTGCAGCACCATCCCTGCAAAGAACTGGTCGGCCAACTCGGGCCGGGGCTTGCCCGTGTAAACCACTGCGTGGTACAGCCGCATCTGCGGCCCCGCAGCGCGCGCAAACCACACGCCCTGGGCAAACACGGGGCTGCCATCGGCACGCTGGCCTTGCACCACGGTGCGCACCGACTGCGGCAGGGGCAGTGCACCCTTGGGGGTATACGGCGAATCAGCCGCCGTGGCTGCGGCGCCCGCGCCGAGGTTGGCGACCACAGCGGCCCGCCAGTGCCGCAGGGCAGCGCCCGCCTGGGCAGGGTCTGCCAGGGCCGCATGCGACACGGCAAATGTGGCGCCGTCGGCATCGCAGCCCGCCATGGACAGCTCGACGGGCACCCCCGCCAGTTCGACCGTGCGCGTGGCCTGGTCAGGCTTGCAAGGCAAGGTGATGGTGATGCCGGCGTCGGGCAAAGGCACGCTGCGCCAGTTCAGCGCAGGGCTGCAGCCCACGAGCAGCCACAGCAGGGGCGGCAGGGCAGCAGCCCGGGTTGGTGTCCAGTTCATCGGTCGATTATCGGCACAGTGAGCCAGATCAACAGGTTGCGTCCCCGCAGGCGAACTTTTGCCCGCCAAGCCGACTCCATCCCAAGCTGGGCCTGCGGGCCACCCGTGAAGACGGGCGTTGTTGTTAGGGCAGGTCCGGCACAATGCCGGTTGCAGGCCCGGGTACCCACAGGGGCCACAGTTTCAGGATGAATGGACAAGTCATGGCGATCAAGCATTGGGCGGCAGGAGTGGCAGTGGCAGCATTTGCGGCCGTGGGCGCTTATGTGTACCTGGATACAGGCCGCTCTGCGGCACCGGAATCCACCTTCGTGTTGCTAGACGGCACGAGCCAATCCACCGCCGATCTGCGCGGCAAGGTCACGCTGGTGAATTTCTGGGCTACCAGCTGCACCACCTGCGTGGCCGAAATGCCCGAGATCGTGGCCACCTACAACAAGTACCACGCCAAAGGCTTCGACACGCTCGCCGTGGCCATGAGCTACGACCCGCCCAGCTACGTGGTGAACTTTGCCGAAACCCGCAAGCTGCCCTTCAAGGTGGCGATCGACAACACCGGCAAGGTGGCCCAGGCCTGGGGCGATGTGCGGCTCACGCCCTCGACCTTCATCGTGAACAAGCGCGGCGAGATCGTGAAGACCTTTGTAGGCGCCCCGAATTTCCCCGAGCTGCACCAGCTCATCGAGAAGCTGCTGGCCGAGACCTGAGCCTCGCCTCCGTCAGTCCTTCCAAAGGCAAAAGGCCGATTTCTCATGAAATCGGCCTTTTGCGCTTATGGGTCAAGCGTCAGCAGCTATCAATTTTGCAAATGGCCTCTGAAACTGGCGTTGCCCAGACGAGCGGACGCCGCGCAAGGGCCGCCCCGCTGCGCAGCCGCTCAGGGGGATGTACCCTATTTAGCGCGGTAATTGTCGTGGCAGGCCTTGCAGGTGCCGGCGGCCGCGCCGAACGCGGTCTTGAGGTTGTCCAGATTTCCCGTCTTGGCCGCAGCGGCCAGCTTGACGGATTCGGCTTCGAGCTTGTCGGAATGCTCCTTGAACTTGGCCTGTTCGGTCCAGATTTCAGGCAGAGCCTTGGTGGGCGCGCCCTTGTCGGTGCCCGCGCCAAATCCTGCCCAGGGCAGCTTGGCCATCTGCGCCACCACGTCCGCGTTCTCCTGCGCGGCCTTGGCGTCGAACGGGATACGGCCATTGGCCATGGCCCCAAGGCGGCCAAAGTGCTGGCCTATCACAAACAGCGCGCTCTGGCGGTATTTGATGGCGTCTTCCGCCTTGGCGAACTGGGCAGAGGCCGGTGCGGACAAGGTCAGCGTAGCGGCGGCAAGGGCGAACGCGGCAAGTGCTTTCATAGGGAGATTCCTTTTTCGTGGGGTGGACAGGCTCTGAGAGCCCGGGGCAAGTATGCCGTTTTACCGCCCATTTCGCAGCGGGCATGCTCTTTCGGGTTGACCCCGCCTCCTTCACAATGCGGCCTACCACCCTTCGTCCAACCACCCTGCCCCGCCGCCATGACGCAACACTCCGTACGCATCTGGGACCTTCCCACCCGCATCTTCCACTGGGCACTGGCCGCAAGCGTCGTGGGCCTGGTCATCACCGCCAAGGTGGGGGGCAACGCCATGGAATGGCATTTCCGGCTGGGGTACGGCGTGTTGGCGCTGCTGGTGTTCCGCATGGTCTGGGGGCTGATGGGCGGGCGCTGGTCGCGCTTCACGAGTTTTCTGTACTCCCCGATGCGGGTGCTGCGGTATCTGCGCGGCTCAGCCCATGCCGAAGACAGCATTGGCCACAGCCCACTGGGCGCCCTGTCGGTCTTTGCGCTGCTGGCCGTGCTGGTGGCCCAGGTGGCCACCGGTTTGCTGAGTGATGACGAGATCGCCTTCGCTGGCCCGCTCACCCGGTTTGTGTCGAATGCAGTGGTCGGCCAGGCCACGGGCTACCACAAGGAAATTGGCCAGTACCTGGTGCTGGGGCTGGTGGGGTTGCACCTGATTGCCATCATTTTCTATGTGCTGGTTCGCCGCCAACGCCTCGTCCGGCCCATGCTGCAGGGCGACAAGCTGCTGCCCGCCCCGGCCACGCCGTCTCGCGACGACTTGACCAGCCGGGCCGTGGCGCTGGTGGTGCTGGCACTCAGTGCCGCGCTGGCCTGGTGGGTGTCCTCTCTGGGGGCAGCGGCGGGGTTCTAGCCAGACTCGCTACACTGCGGCTTCCGCTGTTTTGAACTACTGCGTTTTGGACAAGCCTTCCGTCACCCTGCTGACCCCCACCTCGCCCGCCGAGATGGAAGCGGTCCGCACCATCTTCCGGGAGTACGCCGACACCCTCGGCGTAGACCTGTGTTTCCAGGACTTCGAGACCGAACTCGCAGGCCTGCCCGGCGACTACGGCCCGCCGCGCGGCGCACTGCTGCTAGCCCAGGTCGAAGGGGCGATTGCCGGCTGCTGCGCCCTTCGACCACTGGATACGGCCGACTACCCCAACGCGAGCGAAATGAAGCGGCTGTACGTGCGCAAAGCCTTCCGGGGCTTCGGCCTGGGCCGCGAACTCGCGGAGGCCATGCTCGACCGGGCGCGCCAGGCGGGTTACGCCTGCGTGCTGCTCGACACGCTCGACGACATGGAGTCGGCCCGGGCGCTGTACACCGACCTGGGCTTTGAAGAGATTCCACCCTACTACCACAACCCCATTGCGGGGGCGCACTACCTCAAGGTTGATGTTTCTTGAGTTTTTGGTGCCTAGCGCTCACTGATATTGCATCAATAGCTATTAAATTTATAGCAACTATAGAATCAGACCGGCCCGGTGCCAAGCACTTCGAGCCTGTTGATCAGGATCGAGCCGTGGGGCAGCCCCACGGTGTTGTCTTCCAACGCGTCCATCGCGGCGCGCGAACCTCCCGCCACCCGTGGCGTGCAGTTCGCACCCAACCCGC
The DNA here is from genome assembly GCF_013376875.1 of Acidovorax sp. JMULE5. GTDB lineage: Bacteria > Pseudomonadota > Gammaproteobacteria > Burkholderiales > Burkholderiaceae_C > Acidovorax > Acidovorax facilis. Next base: position 4,030,440 of record NZ_CP035951.1, on the reverse strand, counting down.
AGGTTGGCACCGGGCCAACTTCCTACACTTCGCAGCTTCGTGACGAAGACTCCAGCCCGCACACGCGCACTGGCCAAGGCGCTGGCCATGGCCGTGCTGGCCGATGCACGGGAGCCGGAGCGTCGCACCCTCCAGGCACTGGCAGCGCGCGCAGGTGCCTGCCTGGGTAACAACACGACCCTGGCGGACAGCCCCGTTCCACTGCCCCCGCCCTTGCTCGAACAGCTGCGCCGCCTGTCCCACGCGTCCGGGGCCGAATGGGCGCGGCTGGAGCCTGAGGACGTGGCCACCTGGCTGTGCTGGGGTGTCTGGTGGCGCAAAGCGGGGCTGCGCAATGGCTCCACCCTGCAGTCGCTTACGACGACCTTCAGCCAGCAGGAGGAAAAAGACCAGGACGCCTGGGACGAGCTGGTGGGCGACGACGATGAAAACGCCGAACCAGCCCTGCCTTTGCACCAATGGCCCGACCCCCAACTCGCCCGGGCTTTCCGCACCTGGGCCGCCAGCCCACGCACCGGGGAGCCGTTGCACTGGCTGCTGCGCTCCGCCACGGCAGGCGCGCACCCCGCATGGATGGGCCGTGAGCGCACCACGCCCGTGCTGTTGACCGCCACCGACGTGACCGAGACCCTGGCCATTTCACTGGACGACCTCCTATGGCTCGCGCCCGAGCATGCCCACTGGCGCGAACGCCAGGACGGAGGCCATGCCCTGCCCCTTTCGCACTATCGCTACCGCTTGCTGCCCAAACCCAGCGGTGGGCTGCGCCTGCTGGAGGCGCCCCGCCCGCGCCTGGCCAGCACGCAGCGCCGCATTCTGGACAGCCTGCTGGCTGGCGTGCCCGTGCACGAGGCCGCGCATGGCTTTGTGCGCGGCCACGGCGTGGGCACCCACGCACAGGTCCACACCCAGCAGGCTGTGGTGATACGGTTTGACCTGGCCGATTTCTTCATGTGCATCACGGCCACCCGCGTGCGCGCGCTGTGGCGGGCACTGGGCCACGGCCGGCCGGCCGCCGAGCTGCTGACGCGGCTGACCACCACGCGAACCCCTCAGGCCATCCGGGAACGATTGCTGGAAGCAGCCCCCCTGCCGCGGGAGGCCATCGCGCATCGCCGTGCCATCAACACGCGCCTGAAACAGCCCCATTTGCCGCAGGGTGCGCCCACGTCGCCCGCCTTGGCAAATCTGTGCGCCTTCGGGCTGGACCTGCGGCTGAACGCCCTGGCAGAGCGCTTTGGCGCGCGCTACACACGCTATGCCGACGACCTGGTGTTTTCAGGTTCAAAGGCGCTGCACCAGCAGTGGGTGGACTTGCGCGCCTGGGTGACCGCCATTGCCCAGGACGAAGGATTCACCCTGCGCGCGGACAAGACCCGCGTGATGCCAGCGCACCAGCGGCAGTATGTGACGGGACTGGTGGTCAACGAGCGCGCCAACTACAGCCGCACACAGTTCGACATCCTCAAGGCCCGCCTGCACCGGCTGGGCCAACAGCCCCAGGTGGACATTAGCGAGCGGGCTCGGCTGACCGGCGAGATCCAATGGGCCAGTCAATGGCTGGCGCCGACACGCAGAGCGAAGCTGCAGCGGCTGCTCCATGCCATCCGGTTTTCCAACGAGCTTTAGATCCGCTCAAGGCCTTCCCGGGATCACGCTTATGGCCGGCTTCGTCAGTTCTCGCCACAGCAATGGCGACCCCGGCAGCCGGCCCAAGCCAGAACGCCCCACATCGCAGGGAGCAACTCGGCGCAGCCGGTTAACGCCGAACTCAAGCCTTTTGGGCTTGCTGGAGCAGCGTGTCAGCGTCGCTCACTTCAAATTTTCCCGGGGCTTCCACGTTGAGGGTGACCACCTTGCCGTCGCGCACCAGCATCGAATAGCGGTTGCTGCGCAGACCCAGGCCCTTGCCCGTCAGATCCAGCGTCAGACCGGTGGCCTTGGCGAAAGTGGCGTCGCCGTCGCCCAACATGCGGACCTTGCCATCGGTCTTCTGGTCACGTGCCCATGCGCCCATGACGAAGGCGTCGTTCACGCTCACGCACCAGATCTCATCCACACCAGCGGCCTTGAACTCGGCGGCCTTTTCCACATAGCCTGGCACATGCTTGGCCGAGCAGGTGGGCGTAAACGCTCCGGGCAATGCAAACAGGGCAATCGTCTTGCCAGCCGTAGCCTTGTCTACAGGCACAGGGTTCGGGCCGATGCTGCAGCCTTCGCCCTCGACTTCCGAATATTCCATGAGCGTGCTGGCAGGCAGGGTGTCACCGACTTTGATCATTGTTATCTCCTTGGGATGGTGGAATGGATAGCGGGATGAATGGGATTGGATACGCGAAGTGCCCCGCGCCGCCAACACAACATGACGTGCGCAGAACAAGGCTCAGACAAGCGACTCACGCCAAAGCGAGTTGATGCCGCATCCCGATTTGCCTGAGTCCTAAAAAAGTGGTCCACAAAGCAAAACGACCCACATTGTGGGTCGTTTTGAAAGGCCTTGCCGTCCGGGGTCTTGACCCCAGTGCAATGGGATGCTGGTTTACAGCAGACCGGCCTTTTGCACCAAGCGGGTAGCCACCCAGTTCTTGGTCTTAGAGAGCGGACGGCTTTCGGTAATTTCGATCACGTCGCCCAGCTTGTACTCGCCATTCTCATCATGGGCGTGGTACTTGCTCGACTTCGCAACGATCTTGCCGTAGAGCTCGTGCTTCACACGGCGCTCGACCAGCACGGTCACAGTCTTTTGACGCTTGTCGCTGACCACCTTGCCTACCAAGGTGCGCTTGAGGGATTTTTTAGGTTCCGTCATATGGGCTCCTTACTTGGCGGCTTGCTTTTCAGCAAGAATGGTCTTTGCACGGGCGATATCGCGGCGGGTGGTGCGCAGCGTGTTGGTGTTAGCCAATTGCTGCGTAGCCTTTTGCATGCGCAGGCCGAAGTGGGCCTTTTGCAGCGCCTTGATTTCGGCTTCGATACCGGCGACGTCTTTTTGGCGCAGTTCAGTAGTCTTCATTGCTTGTTCTCCTGAATTAAGCGCCAAGGTGACGACTGACAAACGTGGTGCGCAGCGGCAGCTTGGCTGCAGCCAAGCGGAACGCTTCGCGGGCCAGTTCTTCAGGCACACCGACGATCTCGAAAACGATCTTGCCGGGCTGGATTTCGGCCACGTAGTACTCGGGGTTGCCCTTACCGTTACCCATACGCACTTCTGCGGGCTTGGTAGAGATTGGCTTGTCCGGGAACACGCGGATCCAGATACGGCCGCCACGCTTGACGTGGCGGGAAATCGCACGGCGTGCAGCTTCGATCTGGCGGGCCGTGAGACGGCCACGATCGGTGCACTTCAGACCGAAATCACCGAACGCAACGGAGGCACCCCGCGTTGCGACACCGGTATTACGGCCCTTTTGCTCCTTGCGGTACTTGCGGCGAGCAGGTTGCAGCATACTTATTCTCCTTTTCCGTCCGCTGCTGTAGCGGGCGCGGCGACTTTGCGTACGCGCTTAACGGCGGTGTTATCAGCGCCACCAGCTTCCACTGGCTTGTCGCTGCCGTCGGCCGGAGCGGTGTTACCACCGACTGGACGACGTGGGCCACGGCCTGCGCCTGGACGATCGCCACCTGGGCGGCCGTCACGGCGTGGACCGCGTGGGCGGCGTTCTTCGTCTGGACGTGGGGTTTCCACGGCAGGCAGGTCGTTACGACCCAGCGTATCGCCCTTGTAGACCCAGACCTTGACGCCGATCACACCGTAGGTGGTCTTGGCTTCAGAGGTACCGTAGTCAATGTCGGCGCGCAGCGTGTGAAGTGGCACGCGGCCTTCACGGTACCACTCGCAACGAGCGATTTCGATACCGTTCAGACGACCGGACGACATGATCTTGATGCCCTGGGCACCCAGACGCATGGCGTTCTGCATGGCACGCTTCATGGCCCGGCGGAACATGATCCGCTTTTCGAGCTGTTGCGTGATGCTGTCGGCGATCAGCTTGGCATCGATTTCGGGCTTGCGCACTTCTTCGATGTTGACTGCCACAGGCACACCCAGGCGCAGAGCGAGTTCCTTCTTGAGGTTCTCGATGTCTTCACCCTTCTTGCCGATCACCACACCAGGACGTGCCGAGTAAATGGTGATGCGGGCGTTCTTGGCTGGACGCTCGATCAGGATGCGCGACACAGCCGCGTTCTTCAACTTGGCCTTCAGGTACTCACGCACCTTGATGTCTTCGGCCAGCATGCCCGCGAAGTCGCGGTTGCTGGCGTACCAACGGCTGGACCAGTTGCGGCTGACCGCAAGGCGGAAGCCGGTAGGATGGATTTTTTGTCCCATAGTCTTCCCGAGCCTTTAGTTGCCAACCGTCACGTACACATGGCACGTGGGCTTGCTGATGCGGTTGCCGCGGCCTTTGGCGCGCGCGGTGAAGCGCTTGAGCGTGGTGCCTTGTTCGACGTAGATGGTCTTGACCTTCAGTTCGTCGATGTCAGCGCCATCGTTGTGTTCGGCATTGGCGATGGCCGACTCCAGAACTTTCTTGACGATTCCCGCAGCTTTTTTCTGCGTGAAGTTCAGGATGTTCAGAGCCTGGTCCACCTTCTTGCCGCGGATCAGGTCAGCGACCAGACGGCCCTTGTCGACCGACAGACGGACGCCCCGGAGGACTGCACGTGTTTCAGACATGGTCGTTCCTTACTTCTTCGCTTTTTTGTCAGCGGGGTGACCCTTGAAGGTGCGCGTCAGGGCGAATTCGCCCAGCTTGTGGCCCACCATCTGGTCGGTGACATAGACAGGTACGTGCTGCTTGCCGTTGTGCACGGCAATGGTCAGACCGATGAACTCGGGCAGAACCATGGAGCGACGCGACCAGGTCTTGACTGGTTTCTTGTCCTTGGTGGCAACGGCCTTTTCGACCTTAGCCAGCAAGTGATGGTCAACAAATGGACCCTTTTTAAGAGAGCGAGTCATCTGTTACCCCTTACTTCTTGCGACGCGACACGATCATGATCTGTGTGCGCTTGTTGTTACGGGTGCGATAACCCTTGGTCAGATTGCCCCAAGGATCGACTGCATGGCGGCCTTCGCCGGTGCGGCCTTCGCCACCACCGTGAGGGTGATCCACAGGGTTCATGGCCACGCCGCGAACCGTAGGACGAATACCCATCCAGCGCTTCACACCGGCCTTGCCCAGTTGGCGCAGGCTGTGCTCTTCGTTGGCCACTTCACCAATGGTGGCGCGGCATTCGATATGGATCTTGCGCACTTCGCCGGAGCGCATACGCACTTGAGCGTATACGCCTTCGCGGGCCAGCAGCGTTGCCGAAGCACCTGCCGAGCGGGCGATCTGAGCACCGGCACCGGGCTTGAGCTCGATGCAGTGAATGGTCGAACCCACGGGGATGTTGCGGATAGGCAGCGTGTTGCCAGCGCGGATCGGGGCTTCCGAACCGGACAGCAGGGTTGCGCCCACTTCCAGGTTGCGGGGAGCGATGATGTAGCGGCGCTCGCCGTCGGCATAGCACACCAGAGCGATGTGGGCCGTACGGTTGGGGTCGTACTCGATGCGCTCAACCTTGGCCGGAATGCCGTCCTTGTTGCGCTTGAAGTCCACCACACGGTAGTGGTGCTTGTGACCACCGCCCTTGTGGCGGGTGGTGATGTGACCGTTGTTGTTACGACCGGCCTTCTGGAATTGTGGCTCCAGCAGGGGTGCGTACGCTTCACCCTTGTACAGGTGGTCACGCGTGACCTTCACCACGGCACGTTGGCCGGGCGAAGTGGGTTTCATCTTGATGACAGCCATGATTACGCGGCCTCCCCAGAGAGGTTCAGCTCTTGACCTGGTTGCAGCGTGACGTATGCCTTGCGAACGTTGTCGCGGCGGCCGATGGTCTTGCCAAAACGCTTGGTCTTGCCTTTGGTGTTCACCACAGAGACGCCCTTGACCTCGACCTTGAACATCAATTCCACAGCGGCCTTGATTTCTGGCTTGGTTGCGTTCTGCAGCACCTTGAACGTCACAGCATTGGACTTTTCAGCAACCATGGTGGCCTTTTCGGACACGATAGGAGCGACTAGCACTTGCATCAGACGACCTTCGTCAAACTTGAGTGTGCTCATGCGAACATCTCCTTGAGTTTGTCGATTGCACCCTTGGTGACGAGCACTTTCTTGAAACGCACCAGCGACACGGGATCGGCGTAACGGGGCTCAACGACGAGCACGTTCACCAGATTGCGCGAAGCCAGGTACAGGTTTTCGTCCACTTCGTCGGCAATCACCATCACCGATTGCAGGTTCATCGCCTTGAACTTGTCGGCCAGGACCTTGGTCTTGGGGGAGTCAAGCTTCAGCGAGTCGACCACAGCCAGACGACCTTCGCGGGCCAGCTGCGACAAGATGGCAGACATACCGGCGCGGTACATCTTCTTGTTGATCTTCTGCGTGAAATTTTCGTCAGGCATGTTCGGGAAAATCCGACCGCCCCCACGCCACAGTGGCGAGGAAGTCATACCTGCACGTGCGTTACCCGTACCCTTTTGCTTGAAAGGCTTCTTGGTCGAGTGACGGACTTGCTCGCGGTCCTTCTGGGCGCGAGTGCCTTGGCGTGCATTGGCCTGGTAGGCCACGACGATCTGGTGCACCAGATCTTCGTTGTATTCACGACCGAACACGGTTTCAGGAACATCCAGCTTGGATGCGCCTTGGCCTTGGTCATTCAGGAGTTCGAGCTGCATTAGTTCGCTCCTTTGGAAGGTTTGGCCTTGACCGCTGGACGCACCGTCACGAACCCACCCTTGGAGCCCGGAATAGCGCCCTTGATCAAGAGCAGTTGACGCGCTTCGTCGATGCGGATGACATCGAGGTTTTGCGTGGTCTTGGTGACATCGCCGAGGTGGCCCGTCATGCGCTTGCCGGGGAACACGCGACCGGGGTCTTGTGCCATACCGATCGAGCCAGGCACGTTGTGCGAACGGCTGTTACCGTGCGACGCGCGCTGCGAGCTCATGTTGTGACGCTTGATGGTACCGGCGTAACCCTTACCGATGGAAGTGCCTTGCACATCGACCTTCTGGCCCACGGCAAACACATCGGTTACGGGCACAGCTGCACCTGCGGCATATTTGCCAGCAGTATCAGCAGTGACGCGGAATTCCTGGATGATTTCACCGGCTTCCACACCTGCCTTGGCAAGGTGGCCGGCTTCTGGCTTGGTTACGCGCGATGCTTTGCGCGAACCAAACGTGACCTGCAAGGCCACGTAGCCATCGTTCTCTTGGGTTTTGACCTGGGTAACGCGGTTGTTGGACACATCCACCACCGTGACAGGCACTGCGTCCCCATCATCGGTGAACAGACGCATCATGCCCACTTTGCGACCCAGCAACCCGAGGGAGTTGCTCAGACTCATTGGTTTTCTCCAAAACTCTCACCGCCACAACTTCAATTGGCTGCAGCGTTTTCGCAAGCTCTCGCCCGCGTGTATGAAAGAAGGTTAATAAAACTCCGCCAATGCACACCTTTTAACAGGCGCAAATTGAGCGAAGCCCTAAAGTATAACGCGAACTGCTTTTTCAAGCAAGTTCGCGTTATTTCAGACACTGCAAGGCGGGCGGACCCACCTCACAACGGCCGTTGCTACATCACTGCAGCTTGATTTCGACGTCCACGCCAGCAGGCAGGTCGAGCTTCATCAGGGCGTCAACGGTCTTGTCCGTTGGGTCCACGATGTCCATCAGACGCTGGTGCGTGCGGATTTCGAGCTGGTCGCGGCTGGTCTTGTTGACGTGCGGCGAGCGCAGGATGTCGAAACGCTTCATGCGTGTCGGCAGGGGCACGGGACCCTTGACGATAGCGCCGGTGCGCTTGGCGGTATCAACGATCTCGGCAGCGGACTGGTCGATCAGCTTGTAGTCAAACGCCTTCAGGCGGATGCGGATTTTTTGCTTGGACATGGCAAGTTCCTTGTTCTGCTTATGAATTAAGCAATGATCTTGGCCACGACGCCAGCGCCCACGGTACGGCCGCCTTCGCGGATAGCGAAGCGCAGACCTTCTTCCATGGCGATGGGGTTGATCAGCTTCACAGTGATCGACACGTTGTCACCAGGCATGACCATTTCCTTGTCGGCTGGCAGCTCGATGGCGCCGGTCACGTCGGTCGTGCGGAAGTAGAACTGAGGGCGGTAGTTGTTGAAGAAGGGCGTGTGACGGCCGCCTTCGTCCTTGCTCAGAACATACACTTCAGCGGTGAAGTGGGTGTGGGGCTTGATCGAGCCGGGCTTGCACAGCACTTGGCCGCGCTCCACGTCTTCGCGCTTGGTGCCGCGCAGCAGCAGGCCGACGTTGTCGCCAGCTTGACCTTGGTCCAGCAGCTTGCGGAACATTTCCACGCCGGTGCAGATGGTCTTTTGCGTGTCGCGGATACCGACGATTTCGATTTCTTCGCCGACCTTGATGATGCCGCGCTCAACGCGACCGGTCACCACGGTGCCACGGCCGGAGATGGAGAACACATCTTCCACGGGCATCAGGAAGGCACCGTCCACAGCGCGCTCTGGCGTGGGGATGTAGGTGTCCAGCGCTTCGGCCAGCTTCATGATGGCTTCTTCACCCAGCTTGCCCTTGTCGCCTTCCAGGGCGAGCTTGGCGGAACCACGGATGATGGGGGTGTCGTCGCCTGGGAAGTCGTACTTGTCCAGGAGTTCGCGCACTTCCATTTCGACGAGTTCGAGCAGTTCTTCGTCGTCCACCATGTCGCACTTGTTCAGGAACACGATGATGTAAGGCACGCCCACTTGGCGAGCCAGCAGGATGTGCTCGCGGGTCTGGGGCATTGGGCCGTCAGCAGCGGAACAAACCAGGATAGCGCCGTCCATCTGGGCTGCGCCGGTGATCATGTTCTTCACATAGTCGGCGTGGCCAGGGCAGTCCACGTGAGCGTAGTGGCGGTTGGCCGTTTCGTATTCCACGTGGGCGGTGTTGATCGTGATACCGCGGGCCTTTTCTTCGGGCGCTGCGTCGATCTGGTCGTATGCCTTGGCTTCACCGCCGAACTTGGCGGACAGCACGGTAGCGATGGCTGCCGTCAGCGTCGTCTTGCCATGGTCCACGTGGCCGATTGTGCCCACGTTGACGTGAGGCTTGGTCCGTTCGAATTTACCTTTTGCCATTTTGAATCTCCAAAGAGCAATGCCTGTGTTGGGGTTTAACGTCTGCACCCGATTGCTGGTTCGTCCCGCACAGGGCAACAGGACGGCACCGGATCGCAGATTGCAAGAATTTTGCTACTGTTTTAATAGCTGCCAGCGCTTTATAGACAAGCGCTAGCAGCCAATTTGACTCAAAAACAAAGAGGAAAGGCCTGCCCAGGGCAGACCTTTCACTCGACGCGCTTACTTGGCGCGTGCAGCCATGATGGCTTCAGACACGTTGCGCGGTGCTTCGCTGTAGTGCTTGAATTCCATCGAGTACGTGGCGCGGCCTTGCGTCGCGGAGCGCAGCGAGGTCGAGTAGCCGAACATTTCGGACAGCGGCACTTCAGCGCGGATGGCCTTGCCACCGCCCGGGATGTCGTCCATGCCCTGGACCATGCCACGGCGGGAGGACAGGTCACCCATCACGGTACCAGCGTAGTCTTCCGGCGTTTCAACTTCCACGGCCATCATAGGCTCCAGAATGACCGGACCGGCCTTGCGGCAGCCTTCCTTGAAGCCGAAGATGGCAGCCATCTTGAACGCCAGTTCGTTCGAGTCCACATCGTGGTACGAACCGAAGTGCAGCGTGACCTTGACGTCCACCACGGGGTAGCCGGCCAGCACGCCTTGCGTGACGGCTTCGTTGATACCCTTTTCCACGGCCGGGATGAATTCGCGAGGAACCACACCGCCCTTGATCGCGTCGACGAACTCGATGCCCTTGCCGGCTTCGTTAGGTTCGATCTTGAGCACGACGTGGCCGTACTGGCCCTTACCGCCGGACTGACGCACGAACTTGCCTTCGGCTTCTTCCACCGTCTTGCGGATGGTTTCGCGGTAAGCAACCTGGGGCTTGCCCACGTTGGCTTCCACGCCGAACTCGCGCTTCATGCGGTCCACGATGATTTCCAGATGCAGCTCGCCCATGCCGGCGATCAGCGTCTGGCCCGATTCTTCGTCGGTCTTCACGCGGAAGGATGGATCTTCTGCAGCCAGGCGCTGCAGTGCGATGCCCATCTTTTCCTGGTCGGCCTTGGTCTTGGGTTCCACGGCCTGGGTGATCACAGGCTCAGGGAACACCATGCGCTCCAGAATGATCTGGGAGTCGATGTCGCTCAGCGTTTCACCGGTCGTCACGTCCTTCAGGCCCACGCAGGCAGCGATGTCGCCGGCACGGATTTCTTCGACTTCCTGGCGCTCGTTGGCGTGCATCTGCACGATACGGCCGATACGTTCCTTCTTGCCCTTGATGGGGTTGTAGACGGTATCGCCCTTGCTCAGAACGCCGGAGTACACACGCACGAAGGTCAGCTGGCCCACGAACGGGTCGGTCATCAGCTTGAATGCCAGGGCCGAGAACTTCTCGCTGTCGTCCGCCTTGCGGGTGACGGGGTTTTCGTCTTCATCGGTACCCGTCACGTCAGGGATGTCCGTCGGTGCTGGCAGGTAGTCGATCACGGCGTCCAGCATGCGCTGCACACCCTTGTTCTTGAACGCGGTGCCGCACAGCATCGGGTGGATTTCCGTGGCGATGGTGCGCGTACGCAGGCCGAACTTGATTTCAGCTTCGGAGAGGTCGCCCTCTTCCAGGTACTTGTTCATCAGCTCTTCGGAGGCTTCGGCAGCGGCTTCCACCATCTTCTCGCGCCATTCCTTGGCGGATGCGACCAGGTCGGCTGGAATTTCTTCGTAGGTGAACTTCATGCCCTGCGAGGCTTCATCCCACAGAATGGCCTTCATCTTCAGCAGATCGACCACGCCGGTGAACTTGTCTTCGGCGCCGATTGGGATCACCACTGGCACAGGGTTGGCCTTCAGGCGCAGCTTCATCTGCTCGTAGACCTTGAAGAAGTTGGCACCGGTACGGTCCATCTTGTTCACGAAGGCCAGGCGAGGCACCTTGTACTTGTTGGCTTGGCGCCAGACGGTTTCCGACTGGGGCTGCACGCCACCCACGGCGCAGTACACCATGCAGGCGCCGTCGAGCACGCGCATCGAACGTTCCACTTCGATCGTGAAGTCCACGTGACCAGGGGTGTCGATGATGTTGAAGCGATGCTCCTCGTAGGAGTTATCCATGCCCTTCCAGAAGCAGGTCGTGGCAGCCGAGGTGATCGTGATGCCGCGCTCTTGTTCCTGCTCCATCCAGTCCATGGTGGCAGCGCCGTCGTGCACTTCGCCAATCTTGTGGCTCACGCCCGTGTAGAACAGGATACGTTCGGTGGTCGTGGTCTTGCCAGCGTCAATGTGGGCCGAGATACCGATATTGCGGTAGCGCTCGATGGGAGTCTTGCGAGCCATGGTGGATCCTTGGATGGGTCGTGTTATTCAGGGGAAGGGCCCAGCATTGTGGCGCTGCGACCCGTCAATTTTGTGACCACCTCAATCGCCACAAGGCTGCAGGCAAAATTGCCGGCAGCCTTGCGCTTGGCGACGAGGGCAGTTCGTCGATTTAGAAGCGGAAGTGGCTGAATGCCTTGTTGGCTTCGGCCATGCGGTGCACTTCGTCACGCTTCTTCATGGCGCCGCCACGGCCTTCGGTGGCTTCCAGCAGTTCGTTGGCCAGGCGTTGGGCCATCGACTTCTCACCGCGCTTGCGGGCGGCTTCCTTGATCCAGCGCATGGACAGAGCCAGACGACGGACAGGGCGCACTTCCACAGGCACCTGGTAGTTGGCACCGCCCACGCGGCGGGACTTCACTTCGACCATGGGCTTCACGTTGTTGATGGCAACAGTGAAGGCTTCCAGCGGGTCCTTGTCAGGGTGCTTCTTCTCGATCAGTTCCAGAGCGCCATAAATGATGCGCTCTGCAACCGCCTTTTTGCCGCCTTCCATGATCACGTTCATGAATTTGGACAGCTCTACATTGCCGAACTTGGGATCCGGCAGGATTTCACGTTTGGGGACTTCGCGACGACGTGGCATTTTTTACCTCTATCTTTGCTTCAGTTGGCATCTTTTCAGACACCGCGAGAGCCAATCAAGGACTCCCACTTACTCGACCCGCGCAGAACACCTGCGTTTGGGGCCACTACGCTGCCTCACCGCGCCACGCGGGATACAGCACCGAAAATTCTTGTGCAAAAGCGCAGGACTTACTTTGCCTTGGGCTTCTTGGCACCGTACTTGGAGCGCGACTGCTTGCGGTCTTTCACGCCTTGCAAGTCGAGCGAACCACGCACGATGTGGTAACGCACACCGGGCAAGTCCTTGACACGACCGCCGCGAACCAGCACGACGCTGTGTTCTTGCAGGTTGTGGCCTTCACCGCCGATGTAGGAAATGACCTCAAAACCGTTGGTCAGGCGCACCTTGGCAACCTTACGCAGAGCGGAGTTAGGCTTCTTAGGCGTCGTGGTGTACACACGGGTGCACACGCCGCGGCGCTGGGGAGAGTTTTCCATCGCAGGGCTCTTGGACTTGATCTTTTCGACCTCGCGCCCCTGACGGACTAGTTGATTGATGGTTGGCATGAATACGTCCCTAAACGTAAAAAACGAAAACGTGAAACCCTTCGGAATTTCCGAAAAGCCTTCTAATGTAGCAGCAAGGCCCTGAACGGGCAAGCGCTACGCGGTTTTCCTTGAAAACCCAGGCTCAAGATGGAGACCAACAGCTGCCGAAAGCGCGCGGCCAAGCCAGAACCGCCGCGCTGGCGGTGCCCCCCCCTTTCTGAATGGCGCAGCCATTCGGAAAGGGGTGAAGACGCGGTAGCGCCGGAGGAGGATGTTCCAGCTACTTTATCCAGAGCCGGATGGCATCCCATGCACGGCCCAGGATGCCTGCCTGTTCCACGCCTTCCAGCGCGACCAGCGGCACTTCCGCCACAGCCTGTTCGCCCAAGAGTACCTTCAGGGAGCCCACAGACTGCCCCTTGGTGAACGGAGCAACCAGCGGGTCGGGGCGCGCAATCTGGGTGGTGATCTTGCCTGCACTGCCTGCGGGCACGGTGACCACGATGGCCTCATCACGACCGATCTTGAGGGTGTTTTCCGTGCCCTTCCAGACGGCGGGCGTGGCGACGGGCTTGCCGGCGTCAAACAGCTTGACGGCTTCAAACGCGGTATAGCCCCAGTTCAGCAGCTTCTGGCTTTCGTTGGCGCGCGCATTTTCGCTGGCAGCACCGAGCACGATAGACAGCAGGCGGCGCTGGCCCACGCCTGGGAATTCACGCTTGGACGTGGCCACCAGGCAGTAGCCTGCGGCTGCGGTGTGGCCGGTCTTGAGGCCGTCCACGGTCGGATCGCGGAACAGCAGGGAATTGCGATTGCTGCCGTTCGATGCAGGCGTGCCGGGGTAGCTGTACTGCTTGGTGGAGTAGTAGTGCATGTACTCCGGGAAATCCTTCATCAGGCGCGTGGCGAGAACGGACAGGTCGCGCGCCGTGGTGAGGTGGCCGGGCTCGGTCAGGCCTTCGGGGTTCTTGTAGCTGGTGCCGCTCATGCCCAGGGCCTTGGCCTGGTCGTTCATGAGCTTGACGAAGTTTTCGTACGTGCCGCCAACGCCCTCGGCCAGCGCTACCGTGGCATCGTTGCCGGACTGGACGATCATGCCCTTGATGAGGTCTTCCACCGGCACCTGCATCTTGGGGTCGATGAACATGCGCGAGCCGGGCATCTTCCAGGCGCGCACGCTCACGGGCAGCTTTTGGTCCAGGGTTATCTTCTTGGCGCGCAGCGCGTCAAACACCAGGTAGCCCGTCATGAGTTTGGTGAGCGAAGCCTGCTCCACCGGCGCGTCAATGTCCTTGGCGGCCAGCACCTGGTTGGCCGTGACGTCCACCAGCATATAAGTGCGCGCGGCAATTTCAGGAGGCTGGGGCGCCTGGGCATAGGCGCCGAAAGCGGCAGGGGCCACGGCGGCAAAGACGGCCAGGGATCGCAGCGCGGACAGGATTCGTTTCATGGGCAATAAGGGGCTGGAAGGGCTCGGAAAAGAGGAAAAAGAAACAGCAGAAACTGCTGGGAGGCGACCAGGAGGGGCGGGTTGAAGCCAACCCAAAGTCAGACGCAGGCTGGGGTGGCTCAGCCTCGCGATTGCAGGTGGCGCACCACCAGATTTTTCAGAAGCGGCAATTGTCCGTGAAAGAAATGCCCCCCTGCGGGAATGACTGTGACAGGCAGTATCTGGGGCCGCGCCCAGTCCATCACAGCGGCCAGCGGCACAGTGTCGTCGTGCTCGCCGTGCACGACCAGGGTGCGCAGATGGGCATCGGGCGGCACCGGGGCAACGGCAAAACGGCTGGCTGCCGTGCCCACCAGCACTGCCTGGTCCACGCGACCCTGCGGCCAGAGGGCGGCCAGCGCATGGCTGGTGACAAATGCGCCAAACGAGAATCCCGCCAGCGCAATCCGCTGACCAGCGGCAACGGGCGCCACCTGCTCCACCACTGCCAGCAGGTCCTGCAGCTCGCCCTGGCCTTCGTCGTACACGCCTTCGGTGCCGCCCACGCCGCGAAAATTGAAACGCACGGCTGTCCAGCCACACTGCACAAAGGCGCGCGCCAGCGTCTGCACCACCTTGTTGTCCATGGTGCCGCCAAACAGCGGATGGGGGTGGGCAATGATGGCCACGCCACGGGGCGCAGCAGCACCGTCGGCCAGCGCGGCAGCGTCACGCACGGCCTCGATGGCGCCTGCGGGGCCGGACAGGGTCAGGCGTTCGGTCTGGGCATTCACGGGTTTACTACCAATTTAATAGCTGCTAGCGCCTGATGGACAAGCGCTAGCAGCCAAAATCATTCAAGAAAAAACAACGAGACGGATGGAGGCGTATTCAGCGGCCAAGTTCCGCCGGTGTGACCAGGCGCTCCACCACCTGGCCGTTTTTCAGGTGCGATTCGACGATCTCGTCGATGTCGGCCGCGTCCACATAGGTGTACCAGGTGCCCTCGGGGTAGACCACCGCGACGGGGCCCGCCGCGCAGCGGTCCAGGCAGCCGGCCTTGTTCACGCGCACCTTGCCGGCCCCCGCCAGGCCTGCCGCCTTGACCTGGGCCTTGCAGCGGTCAAAACCCGCCTGGGCGTTGTGGTGGGCGCAGCTGTCCTCACCGTTGGTGCGTTCGTTCAGGCAGAAGAAGATGTGGCGCTGGTAGTAGCCGGGCACTGCGGCCGGTGCGGGGGTGGTGTCGCTCATGGCTGCATTTTACGAATCCACGCGTCCATGACGCCGTCGCGGCGCTGAATGCGACTCAGGAGGAGCCTTCCTTGCGCGACACCCGAAACACCACGTAGATCAACGTAGCGTAGGGCCACAGCCACCCCAGCCACTGGCCCAGGCCGTAAAAGCGGATGAACCGGCCCTGCTCCCAGATCTGCAGCGTCTGCGCAAAGTAGGCGCTGGTGGGCGCCTGGTTGAGCAGCGCCAGGTGCCAGACCAGGGCCACCAGCAGCACGGCAGCGCAGGCACGCCGGGGCAAGGCCAGCAGCAGTACCGCCAGCGCCAGCGCGCCCCACACTCCCACCCGCGTGGGCAGGCCCATCCATTCCCAGGCATGCACGGGGCCCCAGCTCAGGGCGGCCGACAGCGCGGTGAGCGTGACGCCCACGGCCACCACACCCAGGGCAAACAGCGCCCGCCGCCCCACATGGCGGATCACGCAGTAGCCCAGCAGGCACGGGGCCAGCAGGCCCAGCGTCACACACAGCAGCTCCCCACTGGGCGAGAGCGGGTCGAGCGCAGCCTCGCGCAGCGGCAGCCAGTCCAGAAACGGGGTGTCGGCCAGCACCTCGATGAGCGCCGCTTCCAGCCGCTCCAGCACCTGCCCCAGCCCGAACGGCACCGCCGCCGGGAACAGCAGCGCCAGCGGCCACAGCGCCAGCAGCACGATGGCGCCGCTGGCGTCCTGCACAAACCAGCGGCCCTTGAAATCGCTCCAGCGGTCGATGGCGCCCAGGCGCTCCAGCAGCGCGGCGCTCAGCGCCCCCGCCAGGGTGCCCGCCGCGTTGAGCAGCAAGTCCAGATTGGAGGGCACACGCCGGGGCAGGTAGATCTGCAGGAACTCCATGGCCAGTGACAGCAGCATGCCCACCAGCGTGGCCAGCAGCACCGCGCCCCGCCCCCAGCCCGAGCGCAGCATGGCCAGCACCAGCAGAAAACCCAGCGGGGCATACCCCACCACATTGGTGGCGATGTCAAAACCCGTCCAGTACGGCGGGGGCAGCGGCGCCAGCAGGAAGACCAGGGGGTCAATGCCCTGGGCGCGCCAGCCGTCAAACGGGAACAGGCTGGCAAAGACGATGAGCGCTGTATAGATCAGCGCGAGAGGCCAGGCGGAGGTCTTGGGCACCTGCGTGCGGGCCTAGAACGGCTTGACCACCACCAGCACCACGGCGGCCACCAGCATCAGCACTGGAGCCTCGTTGAACCAGCGGAACCACACATGGCTCCTGCGGCTGGTGCCGTCGGCCAGCTTGCGCAGCACCACGCTGCAGGCGTGGTGGTAGCCGATCACCAGCAGCACCACCGCAAGCTTGGCGTGCATCCAGCCATTGCCGGGGCCCCAGCCGATGCCGTAACCCATCCACAGCCACAGGCCCAGCGCCAGCGCAGGCACGGCCAGCAGCGTGGTAAAGCGAAAAAGCTTGCGTGCCATGAGCAGCAGGCGGTCGCGCTCGGCGGCTGAGCCCGGCGCCACCATCGCCAGATTGACGAAGATGCGCGGCAGATAGAAAAGGCCCGCAAACCAGCTGGCCACGAAGACGATGTGAAAGGCTTTGACCCAGAGCATGGGGGCAGTTTAAGGGCCTGTGCGGGCCACCCGAGGCCGCACCAAAAAAAAGCCCGGCAAATCCGCCGGGCCGGGAAAGCCTGTTTTGCATCGCTGCAACCCGAGGCCCCGCTCAGGGAGGGAAAGCGGGGGGCGGCAAGCCGCCCGGCGCCAATTTAGCACCGGGCATCGGGTGTTACAAGCGGCATTTCCAAGGTGAGAAGGCGTCGCAATGGTGTTTGAAACCGGCGCGCCCCATGCCAGTGCATCCGTGGATCCGGCTTCGCCGGTCCAGGGGGTGCGTCCCCCGAGGGAGCCGCGCAGCGGCTCAGGGAGATAATCTCGCGATGCACCTCCAAAGCCCCGCCCCCTTCCCCCAGAACCGCCCGCGCCGCCTGCGCCGCGATGCTTTTACCCGCAACCTGGTGCGCGAAAACGCTGTGACGCCGCACGACCTGATCTACCCCGTGTTTGTGCATGAAGGCAGCCAGCGCCGCGAGGCCGTGACCTCCATGCCCGGCGTGGACCGCCTGAGCCTGGACCTGTTGCTGCCCGTGGCCGAAGACTGCGTGAAGCTGGGCATTCCGGTTCTGGCGCTGTTCCCGGCGATCGACCCGTCGCTCAAGACGCCCGACGGTAAAGAGGCCCTGAACCCCGACGGCCTGATCCCGCGCGTGGTGCGGGCGCTGAAGAAAGAATTCCCCGGCTTGGGCGTGATGACCGACGTGGCACTGGACCCGTACACCAGCCACGGCCAGGACGGCGTGCTGGACGAGACCGGCTACATCATCAATGACGAGACGGTGGAGATCCTCACCGGCCAGGCGCTCACGCACGCCGAGGCGGGTGTGGACATCGTCGCGCCAAGCGACATGATGGACGGGCGCATCGGCGCCATCCGCGAGGCGCTGGAGGTGCAGGGCCATATCCACACCCGCATCATGGCCTACAGCGCCAAGTACGCCAGCGCCTTCTACGGTCCCTTTCGCGACGCCGTGGGCACACGTGGCGCCCTGGGCAAGGCCGACAAGAATGTTTACCAGATGGACCCCGGCAACAGCGACGAAGCCCTGCGCGAGGTGGCCATCGACATCGCCGAAGGCGCGGACATGGTGATGGTCAAGCCCGGCATGCCGTACCTGGACATCGTGCGGCGCGTGAAGGACGAGTTCAAGGTGCCCACCTTCGCCTACCAGGTCAGCGGCGAGTACGCCATGATCAAGGCCGCTGCCGCCAATGGCTGGCTGGACCACGACGCCGTGATGATGGAAAGCCTGCTGGCCTTCAAGCGCGCCGGTGCCGATGGCGTGCTGACCTACTTTGCGCGCGACGCGGCTCGTTTGCTAACAAAATAATAGCTACTAGCGCTTTATGGACAAGCGCTAGAGGCACTTTTCATTCAAAACCGGGGTCATGCGCATCTTCCACATCCACAACGGCGGCGTGCAGGAGCTGACCGCGTTGCCCGCTCAGATGCCCGCCCAGGGTTTTGTCTGGATCGCCTGCGGGCGCCCCGCCTTCCAGGCGCGGCTGGCCGAGATTCAGGCGCGCCTGCAAACCCTGGTGGGGCTGCAGCTGGTGGACCTGCACGTGTCCGACCTGCTCAACGCGCAGCTGCCCTCGCACTACGACTACACCTCGCAATATGACCTGCTGGTGTTTCGCCGCCTGGCCACCGCGCAGGGCGACACCGTCGACTCGCCCGTGGAAGGTGATAGCCCCGCCAGCCCACTCAAACGCAGCGGCCCACCGGTGCTGCGCCGCATCGACACCAGCCCGGTGGGGTTTGCGGTGTTCGACCAGCTGCTGCTGACCGTACACCCCGCAGACTGCGCAGTGCGCGACGCCTATGCGGCCCGTCTGCTGGCATCGCTACCCACCAGCAACGGCACCGAAGGCCGCAGCAGCCCCGTGCCCGGCGCCCGTGTGCCCGCCAGCCCGGCCGACCTGATGCTGCGCGTGGTGAACATGATGGTGGACCGCTATCTGGACCTGCGCCGCGAACTCACGCGCCAGCTCGACCACTGGCAAAACGAGCTGCTCAAGCCCCGGGCGCGGTATGTGAACTGGAGTTCGCTGCTGGAAGCACGGCTGGCCCTGCACAAGCTCGACGAGATCTGCGAAGACCAGCGCACCGCCGTGCAGGACTGGATCGATGCGCTGGAAACCTGGGCCTTGCCCGACACCCCGGCTGGCCTGCGCGAGCTGGACCTGCTCAAGGTGCGCAGCCGCGACGTGCTGGAGCACATCGAGCGCGTGGTGCACCACGTGCGGCGGCTGGAGCAGAGCACCGAAACCGCCGTGCAGATGCATTTCAGCGTGCAGAGCAACCGCACCAACGACATCATGCGCACGCTCACGGCGCTCACCGCCGTGTTCCTGCCGCTCAATCTGATAGCGGGCATCTTCGGCATGAACTTCGAGTTCTTGCCGCTCATCCACAAGGCCGATGGGTTCTGGTGGGCGTTGGGCTCGATGGTCTTCATCGCCCTGTCGCTGGTGATGCTGTTCTGGCGCAAGCGGTATCTGGCGAGGACGAGGTGACCGTGCTCGCGAGGGCACTCAGCTGACGAAGCTCTCCCAGCCAGACGTTCTTCGCACCAGAGTCCACGCAGCCGTCAACCCGCCAACGCCAGGGCCAGTGGTTGTCGTGCGCGAAAAGCCCATTTCGGCCCCAGACGGAAGGCCTCCAGCCTGCGCGAGGAAGCGGTAGCAAAAAAGAGGTCTTCGGACAAATGGAGGCGTTCAAATACCCGCCGCTGGCGCACCGAGCGGCGGCGCAGATCCCCCTCAAAGGCATTGCCGTCACCGCGCGATTGTTCGAACAATGCTGCCGCGCGCGCCAGGTTCTGCAGCGCCAGGGGCGTCAATGCCGGCACGGCACGCGGTGCGGACAAACGGGCCTGCGCGATAAACGGGTTTTGCCCCACCAGCAACCCCCAGGGCCGACGGCCCTCGACAGGGTCGACACTCAAGGCCTCCAGCTTGGTCAAACCGAAGTCGCGCGCCAGCGTCAGCCGCACGGCCAGCCAGGGATCGGCTTGACGCACTTGCTCAATCGCCTCGCGCGCCACGGATTCACTCCCCTGCAGCGGCAGTACCAGTGAGCCCAACAGGCGCTGCGCGTGCGCATCGCCCTGGTTGGCAGCGGCATGCAGCCACGCAATGGCCTGCTCCGACTCCACCACCGAGTTCGACGCGCGCAGTATCAAAGCCCCCAGCTTGCGCTGCGCCTCGGACTGCCCGGCCATTGCCGCTTTCTCCAGGAAGAAGCGGGCCATCTGCGGGTTGGATACCGACGAGCGGTGGTCTGCATGCGTCGCGTACAGGGCAAGCCATGCATCGTCCCGGCCCGCGTCAGCAGCGCGCAACAACAAGGCCACGCCTTTGCGCAGGTTCAGCGACGTGGCCAGCCGCGCTGGCGCCAGCGTGCCGCTGTCAATTCCGCAACGCGCACGGCCCAGCAGGCACGCAGCGTCCCGATCCCCGCGTACGACAGCCAGCTCCAGGCTGGCCTCAATCTGGTCAGGTGCCAGCCCGCGCAAGGAGTGTTTCTCGCGCTCGGCCCACAAGACCGCCGCCACGACCAGATCCGACAGGGCGTGTGTCAAGCGCGGCGCCACCATCAGCGCCACCCGCAGGCAATCGACCAGCAGGTCCAGTCCCCCTTCTTCACGCGCTTGGCGCGCAGCGATCACCGCGACCTGCACCACGTCCACTGCGGCGCTGGATTGGATCGATTCCACCATCGCCTCCAGGGCGCGGTCCGAGCGCGCGCCCTCCACGGCCGCAATGACCTGGCAGGCCTCGACGTGCCCGGCTGCGGCGGCGGTCTCCAGCCACGACTGCCCCGCCGTGACGGAGCTGCGCGTCAACGCCATCCACACGCCCAGCTTGAACTGCGCCAGCGGGCTGCCTGCAGCGGCGGCCTTGTGCAACGCATCTTCCTGCTTCAGTTCGAGCAGATCCTGCAGCGGCAAACTTTCTGCAATGGCACACGCGGTTTCGGGCAGCTCACGGACGCTGGGGTGTGAGAGGTACTCGATCCCCGTGGCCACATGGCGCGGGAAGCCATCGCCCCCCACCAAATAACGCCGGCCCGCTTTGCTACGGGCGGCGGGATCGCCCTGGCGGGCCAGGTTCAGCAATTGAATGTCTTGTCTGCGCATGCTCGGCTCTCTTCAATATGTGTTGCGGGGGTGGCACACCTGAGCGGCTTTTGGCACGCAAACTGGCAAACACCCCCTGCTTTGGACAGGTTTGAAGAATAGAAACGCACGCCTGACAGCGGGATTGCGCGTACATGACATCT
The DNA here is from genome assembly GCF_013376875.1 of Acidovorax sp. JMULE5. Lineage (GTDB taxonomy): Bacteria > Pseudomonadota > Gammaproteobacteria > Burkholderiales > Burkholderiaceae_C > Acidovorax > Acidovorax facilis. The sequence goes on along the minus strand of NZ_CP035951.1, from coordinate 4,009,228 downwards.
CTGTAATGAACCGCCTGGCCTGCCCGCAACCCATGCAAAAAAGCCCGCATCCCCTGGGGGATGCGGGCCAATCGTTTACCTTGGAGACAATTGCCCATCGCAATGGGCAAGAGGAAGACCGCCTGGGGTCTTAGAACGTGTGGCGCAGGCCGATGTCCAGGCCCTTGGAGTTGTCACCCGCACTGGTCTTCGCACCGTTCAGTGCAAGCGCCGCGCCGTTCTTGTTCTTCAGGTACGCAAAGGTGGTGTACAGAGCGGTGCGCTTGGACAGGTTGTGCACGTACCCCACGGCAAACTTGTTCGCCTGCACATTGGTGTCCTGAACGCTGACGCGGGACCACGAAGCGCGAACCAGGCCAACGCTGCCCACGGGAGCCGTTGCGCCGATCATGTAGTGGCGAGCCTTCTCGTCGCGGGCCTTGGACTCATCCTGCCCAGCTTCAACCAGCAGCTTGGCCACACCGAAATCGTAAGAACCTCCGATGTTGGCATTCGTCACGTCGCCATACGCACCAAGGCTGGACACCGAGCCGTAGCTCACGCCCACATTGAGGGGGCCGTTTTCGTAGCCAGCGCGCAGGCCATAGCCGTTACCGTCGTTGGAGCCGTTGGCAGCCTCGCCACGGTAGTACTGCACCTGGCCAAAGAACCCACCCAGATTCCTGGGCGTGAAGTACGACACGGAATTGCTGGTGCGCGTCTGCATGGCATAGCCGTAGTTGCTGCCCAGCGAAGTCGTCTTCAGAAGAGCGCCGACGCCGTTGTCGCCGAATGCGTCATAGATGTTGTTGTAGGTCGCAGTGAAATCACGGCCCAGGCGAACTTCGCCCCAGAGGTCATCCATCAGGCTGATGGTCGAGCGACGGTTGAAGTTGAAGGTGTTGCCGACGCCAGTACCGTCGTCCAGGTTGTAACCGGCTTCCAGCCAGAAGCCAGCCTTCATGCCACCACCAAGATCTTCAATACCTCGGAAACCGAGGCGGTTGGAAGCCAGACCACCGCTGCCCACGCTGGTCCGGTTCGTCTCACTGCCGCGGCCCACCTGAACCGCCACGTCGGCCACGCCAAACAGCGTGACAGACGATTGTGCATAAGAGGTTGCGCTGATGGCTGCAAGCACAGCCAATGTGGCGAATTTTTTCATGGTCATCCTTGTTAAGTGGGTTCAATCGGAGTCATGTCCCACGCCTTGTTGGCAGGACATGGTGCAAGCGTAGGCACTGCACCCTCGTGCCCACAGACCGCAGAGCGCAACCACGGGGGACACGCATGCGCCCCCCCCTCGGTTTGGGACAACGCCGTTTCACAGGTGCCACATTCCCTCCGAATTGAAAGGCTGTTGGCGATCCCCGGGAGGCGCGCAGCGGTTTGGCGGGATGGGAACGCCAGACACGGTGTGCAATAGATAGCCTGGACGTGCAAAAACCGCTGCAACAGCAGAGACCAGCCGCAAACACCACGGCCCGAAAGGTTGCCGCGAACTCGGGGGATCGGACACAACCGCTGATTGCACAAGGGCTAGGGACCCTCTGCACAAATCACCGCGCCGTGTGCAGCTGCGGTCTCGGGCGGTCTGCGGCGTTGCAAATACTCGCAATAGCTGCGGCTATTGCTGCGTTTTGCGCCTTGCAGCCCATCCCGATCCGCAGCGCCCACTTGCCGCTCGATTCGTGCAGAGGATCCCTAGCGCAAACGGCGCACCCGAAGCATCCGCGAGGATCATGGTCACGCTCCAGACCAATCCTCCCGCGAGACCGCACACAAGCTCTCACGACTGTTCGTGAATTCGCAACAGTGCATTTCGATCCAGCAAGCTTCTCAAATCCACACGCACCTTCAACAATCCACCAAAGTCAATCCGCAGCTTCCCTCCATCCGTCTGCACTCCACCTTTTTTTGTCCCTTGAGAAACCGCTGGGATCTCGTCACATGCGCTTGCTTTCCATTGAAGACGAACGATCAACCGCTGCTTACCTGTACAAGGGCTTGACCGAGCATGGCCATGTTGTAGACACGGCGTTCGACGGGGTGGAGGGCCTGCACCTGGCCACCTCAGGGCACTACGACCTCATCCTGCTCGACGTGGGGCTGCCCGGCGCCAGTGGCTGGGATGTGCTGCAGGGCATTCGCACACAGCAACAGACACCGGTGTTTTTCATATCGGGCCGCGACGAGGTCGAAGACCGCGTCAAGGGGCTCCTGCTGGGTGCCGACGACTACATGGTCAAGCCCTTTGCATTTTCCGAACTGCTGGCACGCATCCAGGTGGTCGCGCGCCGCCGTGCACCCATGTCCGCACCAGAGGGCGTGCTGCGCGTGGGCGAGCTGGAAGTCGATACCGCGCGCCGACGCGTCAGGCGAGGCACGCTGCGCATTGACCTCACCACCCAGGAGTTCGTGCTACTGGACTATCTGGCCCGCCATGCCGGCCAGGTCGTATCGCGGACCCTGATTGCGCAGAACGTGTGGGACATGCACTTTGACAGCGACACCAATGTGGTCGATGTGGCGGTGCGCCGACTGCGGGCCAAGATCGACGAGCCCTTCGCCGAAAAACTCATTCACACCGTGAGGGGTGTCGGCTATGTCCTTGAGCCCCGGCACAACGCCTAAGGCGCGGTCCGTTCTGCGGCGCTCTCTGCCCCTGAAGATCGCGCTGGCGATTTCTTTGATCACCCTGCTGTTGATCACGGCCAGCTTCTGGATGGTGATCTACCTGCTGGGCCAGGATTTCAACGACCTCCTGCCGCTGATCGCCAGCAACGGAGGCATGGTCCATATCCCTGCAGAGGATTTGCACGCGCGGGGCCATGCCTTTGCCCTGCGCTCATGGCGTGTGTTTGCCATCACGCTGGGCGTCGGCGCGCTGGCCGCGAGCCTCTTCGCATGGTGCACTGCCAGGCTCATCCTGTCCTCGGCCCGCCGCCTGGCCAACACGGCCAACCGCATCAGCGCCCATGCCTTGCACGAACGGCTGGCACCCGAGAACAACATTGCCGAGCTGGAACCTGTGGCCCGGGCGTTCAACCACATGCTCGACCGGCTGGAGGATTCCTTCACCCGCCTGTCGGGTGTGTCGTCCGACATTGCGCACGATCTGCGCACTCCCATCCACCGCCTCCTGATGGTTGCCCAGGTGACGCTGGACCGCCCCCGCAGTGCGGAGGAATACCGTGCGGTGATCGAGTCGGCTGTGCCAACGTATGAGCGCATGGGGCGGATGATCGAGAACATCCTGTTCCTCGCGCGCGCCGAGAGCCAGCAAAGCGCCGTTCATGCCACCTTCATCCCGCTGGAGCAACGGCTGGGGGCCATCGCAGCCTTCTTCGAACTGCTCGCCCAGGAGCGGGGTTTGGAGCTGGCGCTCCAGGTAGACCAGAGCGCCCATGTCTGGGCTGACGATACCCTGCTCACCCGCGCCACCGGCAACCTGCTGACCAATGCCATTCGCCACGCCCGCCCAGACAGCACGGTTGTGCTCTCAGGATCGGTGGCATCAAATGGCGGCTGCCATATTTCGGTCTCCAACGAGGGCGAACCCATCGCCCTCAAGCACCAGGCCAGGATTTTTGAACGCGCATACCGGGTTGAAAGTCCGAGCAACGAAGAAGCACCCGGCGTTGGCCTGGGGCTGGCCATCGTAAAAAGCACCATGGAATTGCATGGAGGCTTGGTCTACGTGCGCAGCGCCCCAGGCCATCCGACGGTGTTCACCCTGTGGTTCCCGCCACCACCGCCGCGTGCACCGGAGGCTGGGCCATCACGCGGGCGTATCAGCCGGTAGCACGGGGTGCGATCGGGCGGGGACCTGGGGTCGCAAGATCAGCGCGGCGCCGGGACGCCGAACAACCCCGCCCCGTTGTCCCACGCCACCTTGCGCGCCACATCGGTAGGCAATCCACCCAGCCACTGGCGGTAGCCCTGCATCAGGCTTTCGTAGTGCTGCCAGCGCTGGTTGACCCAGGTGTCCGAGCCGATCACGAAGCGTGTGGGGTACTTGAGCAGCAGCGCACGCCAGGCGGGGCACAGCTGGTTGTCGTCGCAGACCAGGCCCGGGCGGTACGAGAGTTCGCCCACCAGGCCGGGGTAGCGCGCCATCAGCGCATCCACCCGCTCCACGGGCGCACCGCCGATGCCGGTGTGGGCCCAGATCAGGCGGAGCTTCTGGCCCTTGGTGGGCGTGTGGGCCATCAGCAGGTCGATGGCCACATCGTCCACATGGGCCAGCACCACCAAGTCACGCTCTTCGGCCAGGACCATGAGCTTTTTGGCTACCGGGCCGTCGGCATTGGCGCTGTCGTACAGGTGGAACTCGCCAATGCCCCGGTAGGGCCCGGCCGCCGTGCCGCGCGCCAGCTCGGTCTGCACCATGGTGTAGATGCTCTCGTCGGCAAACCAGCCGGTGTAGTCCGCCCGGTTGCGGTACAACCGCACAAAGGGCACGACGGTGACACCCGCCTCACGCGTCTGCGGCAGGCCCGCCAGTGTGAGCGAACCCGCGTTGGGCCGCGAATTGGCAACGATGGCGCGCACGCCGCTGGCCTTCATGCGCGCCAACACATCGGCGGGCGGGTGGGGGCCGGTTTTGCCGTCCCACGCTTCCTCGTTGTAGTGCAGGTGCGCGTCGAACAGGGGGCCGGTGTAGTCGGCCGCTTGGGTCTGAAATCCACATGCTATTAAAACAATAGCCACCATCGATTTACAGGCAAGCGGTAGCGGCCAAATTCGCCTCAAACCCTGGATACACGTCGAACTCGCCATGGCGGCCTCCAAACATTGAGCAGTTCATCGCTGCGCCCTGGCGCCTGCAATGGGCGCGCCCCCGCCAGAGACGCCAAGCAAGGGCCGCCCCGCAGCGACGGCGTCGTCCCCCTTGGGGGAAGGCGCGCAGCGACTCAGGGGGGGATTCCAATTCATGCGAGGTGCTTGTCGAAGAACGCCAGGGTGCGGTCGCGTGCCGTCATGGCCGCAGGCTCGTCGTAGCTGCCGCGCTGGTCGCAGTTGAAGCCATGATCGGCGGCGTAGATGTGCACCTCGGCCCCCGGCTGTGCGCGGGCAAAGGCCTGCACGCTGTCCATGGGGATCCAGTGATCGCGCTCGCCAAAGTGGGCCAGCACAGGCACGCGCGGCTGACGCGCAGCTTCGTCAGGGCTGGTCATGCCACCACCGTAATAGGGCACGGCGGCCGACAGGCCGGTAAGCGTACAGGCCGCGCGCCAAGTGAGCAGCCCACCCCAGCAAAAGCCCACGATGCCCACCTTGCGGCCGCTTTGCGCGGCGGCGTAGTCGATGGCGGCCTGGATGTCGGGCATCACGCCGGGGGCGGGCAGCGCCTCCACCGCCGCTTTCAGGCCCATGCCAGCCTGCATGTCGTCGCCGGTGTAGCCCAGGTCCACGCCGGGTTTCACGCGGTGGAAGGTCGAAGGCGCCACCGCCAGGTAGCCACGCGCCGCAAAGCGGTCGGCCACGGCGCGAATGTGAGAGTTCACGCCAAAAATCTCCTGCAGCACCACCACGGCGCCAAGCGGTGCGGCATCGGGCTGGGCCACCCAGGCCGGAAACACCAACCCATCGCTGGAAGTCAGATCCACAAACTGTCCCATGCTGCCATCTCCTTGAAGAAAAAAAGGGGCTCACGCGTTGCGCTCCCGGCACATCGGGCCCTGCCCGATGTGCCGAGAACCTGTTCCAATGCGCCATTCTTGCAGGAGACCCCGATTTCATGGACAAGATCGTCTTAATCACCGGCGCCAGCCGAGGCATTGGCGCCGCCACCGCCCAACTGGCCGCGCGCCAGGGCTGGGCGGTGGCGGTGAACTACCAGGGCAACCAGGCCGCCGCCGATGCAGTGGTGCAGCAGATCCGCGCCGCAGGCGGCACCGCGCTGGCCGTGCAGGCCGATGTCGCCGACGAGGCCCAGGTGCTGGCCATGTTTGCCACCGTGGATACACAACTCGGGCGCATCACCGCCCTGGTGAACAACGCGGGCGTGGTGGACACCACCCAGCGGGTGGACGAAATGAGCGTGGCGCGCCTGCGCCGTATGTTCGATATCAACGTGATCGGCAGCTTTGTCTGCGCCCGCGAGGCCGTGCGCCGCATGAGCACGCGCCATGGCGGCGCTGGCGGGGCCATCGTCAACGTCTCCAGCGCCGCGTCACGCCTGGGTTCGGCCCACCAGTATGTGGACTACGCGGCGGCCAAGGGCGCCATCGACACCTTCACCGTGGGCCTGGCGCGCGAGGTGGCCGCCGAAGGCATCCGTGTGAACGCCGTGCGCCCGGGCCTCATCGAAACCGACATCCACGCCAGCGGCGGCCTGCCCGACCGCGTGCGCGACCTGGCCCACCAGGTGCCCATGTTGCGCGGCGGCACGGCCGAAGAAGTGGCCACGGCCATCGTGTGGCTGATGTCGGATGCGTCGCCCTACACCACCATGTCATTGCTTGAAGTCTCTGGAGGCCGTTGATGGATCTCAAACCGCTCATTACCTTGCTGGCCATCGTGAACCCGCTGGCCATCGTGCCGTTTTTCATCCACTACACGCAGGGCTTTTCGTACCCGCAGCGGCGACGCACCATCCAGGTGGCCAGCTTCAGCGTGTTCTGTGTGATTGCGGCCTGTGCGCTGCTGGGCCTGCAGATCCTGGACTTCTTCAATATCTCGCTGCAGAGCTTTCAGGTGGGCGGCGGAATGCTGCTGCTCATCAGCGCGATGAACATGCTCAACGCCCAGCCCGCTGAGGCCAAGCCCAGCACCAACGAGTATGAAGAAGGGGCCGAGAAGGCAGCAGCGGGCAGCAGCATTGCCGTGGTGCCGCTCACCATCCCGCTGCTCACCGGCCCAGCCAGCATGTCCACGGTGGTGATTTATGCCGACCGCGCACAGACCTTCTGGCAGCACGCGGCGTTGGTGGGCTACGGCGTGGTCATCGCGCTGGCCACGGCCGTGTGTTTTGCGCTGGCCGACCCGATTGCACGCGTGCTGGGCAAGACCGGCATCAATGTGATGACCCGGCTGATGGGCCTGATCCTGGCCGCCCTGGCCGTGGAGGTGATGGCTGACGGGCTGGGCAAATTGTTCCCCATCCTCGTTGCACGCTGACATGGAATACCCCCTGAGTCGCCTGCGGCGCCTTCCCCCAAGGGGGACGACGCCCTCACTGCGGGGCGGCCCTTGCTCGGCGTCCCTGGCCTGCGCCGCGCCAGTTGCGTTGTCTGCGCGGGGTGCGCAGCACCGGGGATGATTGAGGCATGTCTGCCAAACTCCTTCTGCTCGAAGACGACCCCGCCATTGCCCGCACTGTGGCCTATGCGCTGGAACGCGACGGGCTGCTGGTGACACACAGCCTGCTGGTGCGCGACGCCCGCCAGCAGCTGCAGCGCACCCGTTTTGACCTGCTGGTGCTGGACGTGGGCCTGCCCGACGGTAGTGGACTGGACCTGCTGCGCGACGTGCGCAACGCTGCGCCCACGGCCGCCCTGCCCGTGCTGATGCTCAGCGCCCACGGCGAAGAGATCGACCGCGTGCTGGGACTGGAGCTGGGCGCCGATGACTACCTGACCAAGCCCTTCAGCCCGCGCGAGTTGGCGGCACGCGTGAAGGCGCTGCTGCGCCGCGCGGGCAACGGGAACAGCAATGGCCACCCGGCAGCGCCCGCCGCCACGGCCGCCGCGCTGTTCCACGACGACGAGACGGGCCAGCGCATCAGCCTGCGCGGCCAGGCCCTGCCGCTGACCCGGCGCGAATACCGCCTGCTGTCCCACCTGTTGCGAGGCGCAGGCCGCATTCATTCGCGCGACGCCCTGCTGGCCGCCGCCTGGGGCGACGACAGCGAGAGCACCGACCGCACGGTGGACACCCATATCAAGACCCTGCGCGCCAAGCTGCGCGAGGTGGACCCGGGGCGCGAGTACATAAGCACGCACCGGGGCATGGGGTATTGCCTGGATGTGCAATAAAAAACGCCCCTACCGCGCGTTGGTATTGGGTTTATAGCTATCTATTTTTATGAAGTACTTGCGCCGTTGCTTGAAAGCACTGGGCTGGCTGATGCTGGCCCTGGGGGGTTTGGTGGCCGTGTGGCTGGCCGCACTGGTCGTTGCCAACTGGAACGACGACGCCTTGACCGAGGCGGCCCAGCGCGCACTGCAGTACACACCGCCCACCGAGCAGGCCCTGGAGGGCAACGGCTACCTGATCCTCATGGGGCTGGACGCACCCACCGGGGGCGATGCCATCGGTGATGCCATGGCACTGGGCCGCCAGCGCCTGGCGCGCGAAATCGAGCGCAGGCGCTGGGTGGAGGCCCATGGCGACCGGCAGGAAGGGATGCCTCCCAGCATGCCCCCGCCCCACGATGCAGGTGACGACGTTTTGCCGACGCGCTTGCGTTGCCCTGCGGAAGCTACGGACTGCTTCGCACGGTACGCAAGGCATGAAGTGGAAATTGCCAGCTTGGCGCGCACGCAGTCCGCCGTCTTGCAACGCTTAACGGGTATCACCAGCGCAGCCCGCTTCAGCAACCCGGCGCCCGCCTACTTGCTTGCGGAACACGCACCCTTCGGAGTGCTGGTGCGCGCCCATGAGCTCTGGCTGGCCCAAGCCTCCCTGGCGTGGGCCCACGGGCAGCATCTGCAGGCCATGGAAATGGCACGGCAGGCGGTTCAACTGCGCCGCCGCTTGGCCAGCGGAGCCGATACCTTGTTAGCCGCCATGATCGCCATCGCCATGCAGCACCGCGAACTGCGATGGCTCAGCGCTGCAAGCGCACAGGGTACGCAGTCCCTACCTGCGGCAGTCACCGACGCCATCGAATCACTGCTTTCCGTCCCTACGGAGTCGCTGACACCGGCACTGGCGGGCGAGATGCGTTTTATTGCTAGTGCCTTCTATTTGTACCGAACCGCTGGCTTACCCGCCGAAGCTTCTGAGGAGCCCCCAGCGTGGTGGCAGCGAACGTTCCGCAAACCGAGCAACTTGGGTTTTCTCCCCCATCACACCCTCAATCTGTCCGTCGGGTACCAGCAGCAGGTGCAAGCCCTCAGCAGCCTGCCAGCCCACCAGTTGCAGACTGCGTTTTCAGAGGCCTCAAGACAATGGGCCAAAGACGGAACCTGTTCGCTCTGGTTGCATTTGCGCAACCCTGTCGGCCGTTGCTTGGCAGCAATCGAAGCGCCCGACTACCAAGGATATGCGCAGCGGATTGCCGACATCGACGGCTACCGCCGCCTTGTCCTCCTGCAGCACCGTGCCGCCGCAGAACAAGTCGCCCCGCCCGACATGCCCGCGTGGCTGGCCCAGTCACCCGAGGCGCTGCGCAACCCCTACACCCTGGAGCCGATGCAATGGGACGCAGCCACCCGCAGCCTGGTGTTTGAAGGCCGGGAAAAGCAGAACCAAAACCCGGACCAATCCCCCACCTACCGCATTCGCCTGCGCAGCTGATGGCACAGCTCAATGGTCAAACTAGCCTCTAGCGCTTATCCATCAAGCGTTAACAGCTATTATTTTTGAAGCAACGCACCATGCGCCTCGGCATCCGCCTACTGTTCGCCTTCTTCCTCATCAACGGCATCGCCGCGTTCTTTGTGCTGCGCGTGTTCATGGCCGAGATCAAGCCCAGCGTGCGCGAGGTGATGGAGGACATGATGGTGGACACAGCCAACATCCTGGCCGAGCTGGCCAGTGACGATCTGGCGGCAGGGCGGCTGGCGGCGGAGGCCCACAACAGCAGCACCAGTCCGTTTGCGCAGCATGTGCGGCGCTATGCCACGCGGCCCATCGATGCAGCGATCTGGGGTTTCTCCAAGCAGTCACTGGACTACCGCATCTATGTGACCGACACCACGGGGCGTGTGTTGTTCGACTCGGAGAACCGCGCCATCGGTGCCGACTACTCGCAGTGGCGCGACGTGGCCCGCACGCTGCGGGGCGAGTACGGCGCACGCTCCACGCGCGATGTGGAAGACGACGACACCAGCGGCGTGATGCATGTGGCGGCGCCCATCTACGTGAAAGAACAGATTGCAGGCGTGCTGACGGTGGCCAAACCCACCCGCACCGTGCAGCGCTTCATCGACCGCGCCGAGCGCAAGGTATTCATGGGCGGCCTTTTGCTACTAGCGCTCTCGGCCGCCGTCGGCGTGGCCGTGACGCTGTGGATGGTGTGGAACGTGCGCCGTCTGCGCGACTACGCCTTGAGCGTGCAGGGCCCCGCCGATGGCGAGCGCCATGACCCCGGCGCCCCGCCCACCACGGCCCTGGCCGTGCCCGAGGTACCGGGCGAGCTGGGCGACCTGGCCCGCGCCATGGACCGCATGCGTGCCAGGCTGGAAGGGCGCGACTACATAGAAGGCTATGTGCGCGCACTGACACACGAACTCAAAAGCCCCGTGGCGGCCATCCGGGGTGCGGGCGAGCTGCTGCAGGACGAGCTGCCCGCTGCCGACCGTGCCGAATTTGCGACCCAGGTGGTGCAGCAAAGCGAACGCCTGCAGCGCATCATCGACCGGCTGCTGGAGCTGTCCAAACTGGAGCAGCGCCACCATGCCGAGGGTCGCGCGCCTGTAGCCCTGCAGGCCTGCTCCGAGGCCGCCATCGGCCAGACACGCGCCCGTGCTGCGCAACGCGGCATCATGCTGGCCCTGTCCGGTACGGGCAGCAACGGCCCGTGGGAAGCCGAGCTGGTGACCATGGCACTGACCAATCTGCTGGACAACGCCATCGACTTTGCGCCCGCAGGCAGCACGGTGCAGGTGGAGCTGGACGGCGCCACCGTGGCCGTGCTGGACAGCGGCCCCGGCGTGCCTGACTACGCCCTGCCCCGCCTGGGCGAACGCTTCTTCACCACCGCGCGGCCGGGCGGCGAGCGCAGCGGATCGGGCCTGGGGCTGGCCATCGTCAAGCGCGTGATGGCGCTGCACGGGGGGCAGATGGTGGTGCGCAATACCGGGCCAGGGTTGCGCGTGGCGCTGGAGTTTCCCGCCAGTTAATGCGAGCGGCGCAGGTGTAGAGCGAGCCCCACCACCAGCAAGGCCAGTGCCACCCCATCCACCCGCACGACCGTCACCAGCGGGGCGCTGAGCGCGCTGCCCCGCTGCAGCCACGACAGCAGCAGAAACGACACCACGCTCACCAGCCCCGCCACCAGGCCCAGCCGATGCAGTTCGGGCCGCAGGGCTGCATAGCCCATGAAGGCGGCCAGCAGCCCGAAAAGCACGGCCCGGTGCCGCAGCAGCAGCTCCACGCCTGCATCCTGCACCGGGGTGCCGTACAGCTGCACCAGTTTGCCCGCCCCGAGCACGCCCACCAGCGGCAGGGCATGGACCACTGCCACCAAGACCAGAATCAACGGAACCCCATAGCGCATGCCGCCCCCCTAAAACGTGTTTCCTATTGCCCTGTGCCGTTTGTAGGTGCAAGGAGTTCGGCCGTCGATGACCTGACAGGTCATGCCGACACAACGCCCGACTTCACACTGGCCTCACAAACTTCATAGCGCCCTCACACCGGGCCACAACACTGCCTCCACAACATCATTTGTGGAGGATCTCTTGTTCAAACACCCCTTGTTCACCAAACTGGCCGCGTTGGCCGCCATCACCGTCCTGCTTCTCTTTGGCCTCGGCATGATCGAAGACGTGGTGCGCGACCGGTTGCGCTACCGCAGCATCACCGCCCAGAGCGTGGCCGAAAGCCTGGCCGGACCGCAGACGCTGATGGGCCCGATGATCCACAGCGCCTGTGTGGAGAGCTGGGAGGTAGAGACCGGCAAGGGCGATGAGCGCCGCATGGTGGAGCAGCGCCGCGAGTTCCTGCTGACCGCCATGCCCGAGCTGCTCAAGCTCAGCACCGGCGCCGCGATGGAAGAGCGTGCGCGCGGCCTGCACAAGGTGAACACCTTCAACCTCAAGGCCCACGTGACGGCGCAGTGGGGGCCGCTGGCGAGCCTAGTGCCGCAAAGCAGCATGAAAAACTCGCGCATGCACTGCGGTGCGCCCATCGTCATGATGGCCGTGGGCGACGCGCGTGGCATCCGCACCGCGCAGTTCACCCTGGATTCGCAGACCCTGACCCTCAAGCCCGGCACCTTCCACCCCACCTACAGCCGGGGCCTGCATGCGGCACTGCCAGAATCGGTGCGCGGCAAGGCCGACGGACTGACCGCCACGCTGGACCTGGAACTGGTGGGCACCGAACGCCTGGCCTTTGTGCCGCTGGGTGGCAACACCGAGGTGCAGATGACCAGCAGCTGGCCCCACCCGTCGTTCGGGGGCCGCTTTCTTCCGTCGGAGCGCGAGGTCAAGAAGACCGGTTTCGCGGCCCAGTGGCGCCTGTCGTCGCTGGCCACCACGGCACAGGCCGACATTGCCAACGGCAAACGCATCTGCCTGGGCGGCACAGACGACGGCAGCCACAGCGACTACGTGCCCGGTGGCGCCACCCCCGGCGACTGCGCCGACAGCTTCAGCGTGGCCTTCATCGACCCGGTGAACCCCTATTCGCTGTCGGACCGAGCGACCAAGTATGGCGTGCTGTTCATTGCCCTCACCTTCGTCGCCGTGGGCCTGTTCGAGCTGATGAAGAAGCTGCGCGTGCACCCGGTGCAGTACCTGCTGGTGGGCAGCGCGCTGTGCAGCTTCTTCCTGCTGCTGGTAAGCCTGTCGGAGCACTTGCCGTTCGGCATCTCGTATGCCGTGGCCGCCAGCGCCTGCGTGCTGCTGCTCGCTTACTACGCCAGCCACATGCTGGGTGGGCTGGCGCGGGGCATCCCGCTGGGCGGGGGCATCGCGGTGCTGTATGGCCTGCTGTATGTGCTGCTGCAGCTGGAGCAGACAGCCCTGGTGGTGGGTGCCATTGCGCTGTTCCTGGTGCTGGCGGCTGTGATGGTGCTGACGCGCAAGGTGAACTGGTACGGCCTGTCGCAGGGCAACACGCCGCCCCGCCGCCCGATGGCGCCACCGGAGGTGCGCCCTCCCGCCCCACCGGCTGCGCGCCCCGCCACGCCCCCTACACCGCCGGTGAGCGCTGTATGACAACGCGCACCACGCCCCTGTCCTGGGCACAGCACCTCACCGGCCCGGCCGCAGGCGCTGCCGCGCACCCGCCCACCCTGACGCTGGCCGAGGCGCAGCGCGTGCAGCGCCACCGCGACCAACTGATGGAGGCCCTGCGGGCGCAAGACCGGGTGGCGCTGGTCTGCGCCAAGCAGCAGGTCCTGGAGGCTGCGTTCTGCCCGCGCAGCGATGCCAACCCCGTGGGTGCGCAGGATTCACCCGCCGTGCGTCGGGCCCTGCGGGATCTGTCATGGCGCATGGCTGCGCTGCTACTGCCCCGCAGCACAGGGCACTGAAGCAGCGTCAAAATTTTGATGGGAAGTGGCTTTAGCGCTTTACTGGCAAGCGCTAGCAGCTATCAAAATTAAAGCAAATCCGCTGCACCTACACCACCACGGTGCGGTTGCGGCCTTCGCGCTTGGCTGCGTAGAGCGCGGAATCCAGCGCGCGCAGGGTGATGTCGAGAGGGCGCAGGGGATCGAAGTTGGACAGCCCCATGCTCACGGTCAGCACCAAGGGCGGCGTCACCCCCGGCACCGGGTGGCTGGCCAGCGCGGCATGCACACGCTGCGCCACCGCCTGGGCCTGCTCCACCCGGGTAGCGGGCAACAGGGCCAGAAACTCCTCGCCGCCCCAGCGACTCACCATGTCGGCCGCGCGGAACACATCGCGGCAGAGCGTGGCCAGAAGCTGCAGGGCCTGGTCGCCCACATGGTGGCCATGCACGTCGTTGACGCGCTTGAAGTGGTCGATGTCCATCATCAGCAGGCAGGCGGGTTCGCCGTCGCGCCGCAAAAGGGCCTGCTCCTGCAAAAGGCGCGCGGTGAACGAGCGCCGGTTGGCCAGGCCGGTCAAAACATCGGTATGGGCCAGCACAGCCATCTGGCGGCGCGCTTCTTCCAGCTCCACCAGCATCTGGCCCTGGCGGTCGTTGGCGCGCTTGAGCTCCAGCAGGCGGATCACCTGGCGCGCCAGCGCGCCCAGCATGTCCTGCGCTTTCTGGGACAGCTGTCGCGGCCGGTGGTCCAGCACGCAGAGCGTGCCCAGGGCATAACCATCGGGCGTGACCAGGGGCGCCCCGGCATAAAAACGCAGCGGGCTCTCCTGGGTCACGATGCCGAAGTGCGCAAAACGCGCATCCTTCGCCAGGTCAGGCACGATGAACACGCCGGGCTGGCGCACGGCGTAGCGGCACACGGACTGGTTCAGCGGGGTTTCCCGCAGCGGGATCCCCACCGATGCCTTGAACCACTGGCGGTGGCTGTCGAGCAGGCTGATCAGGGCGACCGGGGCTTCGCACACATGGGCTGCAATCCCTGCCAGATCGTCGTAGGCGGGCTCCATCGGCGTGTCGAGAATGCCATAGCGCTGCAGGGCTTGCAGGCGCGCGGCCTCGTCGTACAGAGCCACCGGGGAAGAGGTTTCGGCCATGAAGCACAGCGGTCATGCCGCCCACTTGCCTAGAGACTGGGGAGCATGCCACACCGGCGCGGCCTGCGCACGGGGGTAAGAGCCTGTTGACGCTCTCAGGCCATTGCAGCTGTCTCGGTGGCGGCAACTCCGGCCGAGGTGTCGGAGCAGGTCGATCCACCACAGCCCTGGATCAGTTCGCCCGGCAGCGCGTGCGGCGCGTGCACCACGCCCGAGACCGGGTCAAAGCCCACACGGCGCAAGTGCAGGGCCAGTGCAGCGTCCATGCTCTGGGCGTGCTGCGGAAACCAGAGCGCCAGTTCGCTGGCCATCACACGCAGCACTTGCAGGTCGCCTTGCTGGGCCCTCACCACCCCTTCGCGCATGACCTGCAGCACCACCCGGTGCTGCATGCTGTGGCAGTTGCCCGAGGCAAAACGGGTGGACGCCATCCAGGCGTCCTCCTGCGCAAAATGGTGATCGGTGTGCTCCACGAGCGCATGCCAGGTCGAGAGCAGCTGCGCATCGTCGGCCCGGTCCACGGCGGCCAGCAGGTCCACGAATTCGCGGTGGGTGTCGTCCATCAGGGGCAGGTCCAGGGCCAGCGCGTCCGACCATTCGAGTTGTGCCATGGGAATCCCTTTGCAGCGAGACAAAAACAGGGCACGAGCTTAGGCCGCCAGCCACCAGGGCGTGTTGATGCAGGTCAGTTCGGCATCAACCGCTCAGCACCATCCGGACCCCACAACAAAAAATGCCCCGCACGGGGCGGGGCATTGTAAAGACTGCCAGCGGCTGGGAGTACCGGCCACTGAGAGGTCCCCAGCGGATCAGCTCTTGCCGTACATGCGCTTCATGTCGTCTACACACTTGGACTTGGCATCACCCGACAGCGCATCGCAGCGCTCCTTGGCGGCCTTGTAGTTGGCGTCGTTCTTTTCAGCGTTGGCATCCTTGCGGGCCTCTGCCACGGCGGCGCCCTTTTCGGCGGCGTTGTCAGCAGGCTTGGCCTGCGCTGCGGCAACCTTGGCATCTTCCTTGGCCTTCACCTGGGCAGCCTTGGCGTCCTTTTCACAGACATCCTTTTCATTGCCCTTCAGGTCATCGCATTTTTCCTTGGCGACAGAGTAGGCAGCGTCAGCGCGGGCTTCTGCCACCTTCTGGGTGGCCTTGGGGCTCGGCTTGTACTGGGCTTCCAGTTCTGCCTTGGCCACATCTTCCTTGCCCTTGGCTTCCTTCACACAGATGTCCTTGGCGTTCGCCTTCAGGGCATCACACTTTTGTTTGTCGGCCTTGTAGTCGGCCGAGATGCGCTCCTTGGCGGCCTTGTGCTCGGGTTCGGTCATGGCGAAGGCAGAGGTTGCCAGCAGGCCGGCAGCCACGGATGCGATCAGAGTACGTGCGAATTTCATGGGTTTCTCCTCGGGATTGGGTGATTCAGGGGTGTCCAGCTGTCTGCACCAGGGTGCGGGAGCCGTCGTTTCCCGTGTTGCTGCAGGGCAGGGGCCGGGCCCCTGCGCCGGGCAACCGGTCAGTCGTTGAAGCGGAAGTCCGGGTGGCGTTCCTGCCATTCCTTGAGCTGCTTTTCGGCTGCGTCGCGGGCAATGCCCTGGCGCTCCTGCAGCTTGCCCAGGAACTGTTCACGCTTGCCATCAATGACGTCAAAGTCATCGTTCGTGAGCTTGCCCCACTGTTCAATCATCTTGCCTTTGAACTGCTTCCAGTTGCCCTTGAGGGTGTCTTCGTTCATGGTCTTCTTCCTTGCGGTTGTTTCGCTGCGGCCATGCCACCGATATGGCGGTAAACGGTGCCGGTCAGCGATGAGCCCACTTTAGAAACCCCGCGACGCGCCACACGTAGGCAGTCAGAGGCAGAGAACGTCGGCCTGTGGACTACACCGATGCCAGACAAGCCGCTCAGGATCGCCGCTCAGAAAACCGTGGGTGAATACGCCATAGTCGAAACCGACCTCATTGGGTAAAAAGTTGCATTTGGTGACTTTTGTAGTCATTCATAACGATTTAGCCCGAGTGGCTCCCAGTTGCAAATCCATACACTTGATTCACCGGCCTTGGCACCCAGGGCAGAGCTACCAACGCAGACGGCCCGTGCACGCAATGCGTTGGAAGGCTCTACGCAGGGTGTTGCTCGCGTTACAAACAACTAGCAGAACCACCATGACACTGTTGAAAGAGGAGCCTTGCGCAGCAGCGCCTGCCGAGGTTGCAGAGGGAATCGACACCACAAAGCCGGCTCCGCGCCCGACCCCGTTGCCCAAGGAGGCCACGCTCGCCGCCCTGATGGCCAGCGTGGCGTTGGCGGCCTGTGGTGGTGGTGATGCGGCTGATGAAACCGTGAGCCCGCCCACGACGCCAACACCGGGCTCTGCGCCCCCCCTGGCCCGGCACCTGCGCCTGGCCCGGCCCCCGCGCCGGGTCCCGCCACGCCGCCCGCCCCAGGGCCTGCACCAGCGCCCGGCCCCACACCCGCTCCAGGGCCTGCGACGCCGCCGCCCCCACCGCCAGCCCCGGGAGCTGGAAGCTACACCTACACACGGGCCGACACCGACCAGGAAGCGGCGCGGTTCCTCCTGCAAGCGCAGTTCTCGGCATCCACCGGCGAAATCGCCACCCTGCGCGCCAGCACCTACGACAGTTGGATCAACAACCAGTTCAGCCTGCCCGTCGGCACCAAGGGGTGGGACTGGCTGAACCAGCGCGGGTACAACACGGTGGACAACGCCACGTCGTACTACGACAACACCTACCCGGGCGACTACATGATCTGGCAGCAGCTCATGACATCCAGCGACGGCTTGCGCAAGCGCGTGGCACTCGCGCTGTCCGAGATCTGCGTGGTATCGCTCTCGGGCCTGGACTTCAGTTGGCGCAGCCATGCCATCGCCCACTACTGGGACCAGCTGGTTGCCAATGCCTTCGGCAACTTCCGCAAGCTGCTGGAGGACGTGACCCTCAACCCAGCGATGGGCTACTACCTCAACACGCGCGGCAACCAGAAGGAAAACCCCCCCACCGGCCGCCAGCCCGATGAGAACTATGCCCGTGAGATCCTGCAGCTGATGTCCATCGGGCTCGTAGAGCTGAACCAGGATGGCACAGCCAAGCGCAATGGCTCGGGCCAGGTGGTCGATAGCTACACCCAGAGCGACATCACCAACCTGGCGCGCGTGTTCACAGGCTACGACTACGACCAGTCGCAAAATGCCCCGACCACTGTGCCTGGCACCACGCGCACCGTGCCCAGCACCCATTTCACGCGGCTGCCCATGGCACTCAACGAGTCGCGGCACTCCACGTTGGCCGCCACCTTCCTGGGCACCACGGTTGCCGCTGGCACACCCGGTGCGGCGGCGCTCAAAACGGCGCTGGACACCATCTTCAACCACCCCAACGTGGGGCCGTTCATCGGCAAGCAGCTGATCCAGCGCCTGGTCACCAGCAACCCGTCCCCCGGCTACATCAGCCGTGTGGCGGCCGCCTTCAACAACAACGGCCTCGGCGTGCGGGGCGACCTGCGGGCCGTGGTCAAGGCCGTTTTGCTTGACGACGAAGCCCGTGCGCCCGCCGGGCTCACGGACCCCATGTTCGGCCGCCTGCGCGAGCCCATGCTGCGCTTTGTGCAGTGGGGCCGCACCTTTGGCATCGCGTCGCAATACGGCAGCTGGAAGATCGGCGACCTCAGCTCGGCCGGCTCGCGCCTGGCGCAGAGCCCGCTGCGCTCGCCGTCGGTGTTCAACTTCTTCCGGCCGGGCTATGTGCCGCCTTCAACGGCATTGGCCACGGCCGGTGCCGTGGCGCCCGAGTTCCAGCTGGTCAACGAGAGCAGCGTGGGCGGTTACCTCAACTACATGCAGGGCGTGATCCGCAACGGCATCTTCGTGAACGCGCCAGACCTGCCCAACAACGGCAGCAACGGCAACAACGGCTTCGACATCAAGGCGGCCTATACCAACGAACTGGCCATCGTGGCCGATGCCGATGCGCTCGTGGACCGGGTCAACCTGCTCATGACGGGCGGCCAGCTGTCTGCAGCCACGGTCAAACTCATCGCAGACGCCCTCAAGACGACCCCCGTCACGGCGGCAAGCACGGACAACGCCAAACGCGACCGCGTGGCGGCCGCGATTTTCCTCGTCATGGCCTCGGCCGAATACCTGATCCAGAAATAAGGCGCGCCGCCATGCATCTCCTCCAACCCGACCTCCACTCCCGCCGCGCCTTCCTGCGCCGCTCGGCCCAGCTGGGCATGGCAGGCACCGCCCTGCCCTTTGCGCTCAATCTCGCCGCCGTGGGCGAAGCCGCAGCTTTCACGGCCACCGACTACAAGGCGCTGGTCTGCGTCTTCCTGTACGGCGGCAACGACTACGCCAACACCGTCATTACCTATGACGACGACAGCTACAACAAATACAGCGCCGCGCGCGGAGGCGGTGCCGGGCAGACGGCGGGGGGCATTGCACTGGCCAAGTCCGCCCTGACCCCCACCCTGCTCGCGCCCACCACGCCACTGGCCGATGGACGCCAGTACGCGCTGCACCCTGCCATGACAGGGCTGACCAACCTGTTCAACACCGGCAAGGCTGCGGTGCAGCTGAACGTAGGGCCCCTGGTCGTGCCGCTCACGCGCGCGCAGTACAGCGGCAGCAACCGTGCGCTGTACCCGCTGCCCCCCAAGCTGTTCTCGCACAACGACCAGCAATCGGTCTGGCAGTCGTCCTCGCCCGAAGGCTCCACCGTGGGCTGGGGCGGCAACATCGGCGACCTGGCGCTGTCCTCCAACGGCAGTTCGCTGTTCACGTGCATCTCCGTCACGGGCAATGCGGTGTTCCTCTCGGGCGACTCCGCGCTGCAGTACCAGGTCAGCACCAACGGTGCGATCCCGATCAACGGCGTCAAAAGCAATGTCTACGGCTCCACGGCCGTGCGCACGGCCCTCACCTCGCTGATCCAGCAAAACAGCGGCCAGACCCTGGAGAACGAATACAACCGCGTCACCGCGCGGGCTGTGGGCGCCGAGGCTTCCATCACCTCCGGGCTGGCCGGTGTCACGCTGGCCACGGCCTTCCCCACCAGCAATTCGCTGGCCGACCAACTCAAGATGGTCGCCCGCCTGATTGGCGCACGCACCGCATTGGGCAGCAAACGGCAGGTGTTCATGGTGTCGCTGGGCGGGTTCGACCTGCATGACAACCTGATCTCGCAGCAGCCCACGCTCATGCAGCGCGTGAGCGAAGCCATGACCGCGTTCTACAACGCCACGGTCGAACTGGGCGTGGCCGACAAGGTGACGGCGTTCACGGCCTCGGACTTCGGCCGCACGCTCAGCTCCAACGGCGACGGCTCGGACCACGGCTGGGGCAGCCACCATCTCATGGTGGGTGGCGCGGTCAAGGGCAAGGCCTTCTATGGCAAGGCGCCGCCGGTCAGCATCACCAACACTGCCGATGCCAACGACCAGTGGCATGTGGGCCAGGGTCGCCTGCTGCCCAGCACCTCAGTGGACCAGTACGCGGCCACGCTGGCCAGCTGGTTTGGCGTGAGCAACAGCGAACTGGCGGGCGTGCTGCCCAACCTGAGCCACTTTGGCGGAGCCGACTACCCGACCAACCTGGGTTTCATGGCGTGATGTGAGCCCCCCTGAGCGGCTGCGCCGCTTCCCCCCCGCTCTCGTAGCGCTGCGCGCTGCGGGCGGTGGGACGCAGCCCTCGCTGCGGGGCGGCCCTTGCTTGGCTGCCCTTGTCCGGGAGGGCGCCCGTTTCACAGGCTGCCCGGAAGCTGCGAGCCCCAATAATGGGGGCATGACCACTTCTTCAGCTCCCTCGCCCCGCCCCCGTGTTGTCATCATCGGCTGCGGCTTTGGCGGCCTCGAAGCCGCCCGTGCGCTGCGCGGCGCCGCGCTGGATGTGACGCTCATCGACAAGACCAACCACCACCTCTTCCAGCCCCTGCTCTACCAGGTGGCCACGGCCGGGCTGTCGGCCCCGGCCATCGCAGCGCCCATCCGGCACCTGTTTCGGCAACAGCCCAACGTCACGACCTTGCTCGGCGAAGTCACGCACATCGACGTGGCAGCGCGCACCGTGCATTTGAAGGACGGGCCCCACCCGTCTGCCCCCTTGCCCTACGACCACCTGATCGTTGCTGCAGGCGCCACCCACAGCTACTTCGGCCGCGACGACTGGGCGCCCCATGCCCCGGGCCTCAAGACACTGGACGATGCGTTTGAGATCCGCCGCCGCATCCTGCTGGCTTTCGAGGCGGCAGAAAAGGAAGCGGACCCCGCCCGCCGCGCCGACTGGCTCAACTTTGTGGTCGTGGGCGCAGGCCCCACAGGCGTGGAGATGGCGGGCACGCTGGCCGAGATCGCACGCCACACACTGCCCGGTGAGTTCCGGCACATCGACCCGGCCAGCGCAAAAATCATCCTGCTCGAAGGCGGCCCCCGCGTGCTCCAGTCCATGCCCGAATCACTGAGCCAGCGCGCCAGGGAGCAGCTCGAAAAGCTGGGCGTGGAAGTGCGCCTGAACGCCCGCGTCACCGCCATCGACAGCGACGGGTTGATGGTCGAATCGCCCTCCAGCGCTCAACCAACAAGCGCAACCAGCTATCAAATCAAGAGCAAATGCATTGTCTGGGCGGCCGGTGTGGCGGCCTCGGCGCTGGGCCGCCAGCTGGCCGGGGCCACGGGTTGCGCCACCGACCGGGCGGGCCGCGTGGTGGTAGCGCCGGATCTCAGCCTGCCCGGGCACCCCGAGATCAGCGTCATCGGCGACCTGGCTGCTGCCAAGAGCCACGCGCCCGGCCAGGAGCCCACCCCCGTTCCCGGTGTATCACCCGGCGCCAAGCAGATGGGGCGCGCCACGGCCGCCAACATCCTGCGCCGCCTGGCCGGCCAGGTCACGCAGCCGTTTCGCTACCGCGACTACGGCAACCTGGCCACGATCGGCCGCAACTCCGCCGTGGTGGACCTCACCTCGCCCGCTGGGCCGGTGCGGTTTTCGGGCTACTTTGCGTGGCTGTTCTGGCTGTTCGCGCACGTCTACTTCCTGATCGGCTTCCGCAACCGCCTGGTCGTGCTGCTGGACTGGGCCTGGGCGTACTGGAGCTTTGCGCGCTATGCGCGGGTGGTGACGGGGATTGAGGGAAGCGCTAAATCCAACGGCGCAAAACAGGCAGAAACCGCCGCGCCGACACGTTCATAACCGGTGGGCGCCGCTGATCGCCACAAGGCGGGGCCTCGACAGACGACAGGCACCCACCGGGCTGCACCCACGGCAGCGTCGGTCTACCGCCCCACCTGCTCCACCCAATCAGCCACTTCCTGCGCCACCTGAGTCGATGCATCGGCCAATGCAGCCACGCCGCCTGCTGCATCCGCAGTGCGCGCCGGGGTGCGTACGGTAAACACACGCTGGCCGCGCAGCGCTTCACCGCCCGGGGTCAGGTCCACCACCGTGGCACGCAGGCGCACCACGCCCGCGCTTTCGGATGCGCTGGCGAAGAGGTGGCTGAACTCCTCCAGCTCCACCCGCAGCACAGTGGGCAAGCGGCCGCCAGGGGCAACTCCACGCGCCTGGGCGGCGCCGTCGTCGGCCTTGAGGATGGCGCGGCGCTGGCCGAGCTGCTCGCGCAGGCGCTGCTGCAGCAACTGGGCGGGTGGCTGACTCCAGCGGGCCTGGCTGTAGGGGCGCAGCTGCTGGGCGTCGGCGTAGGCAAGGCGGTAGAGCACGGCGTTGCTGCCCTCCGGCAGGCCCGGGGCCTCCACATCGGCCAGCGCCAACGGTGGCAAGGGCGCGCGGCGGTCGCTGGGGGCCGTGGCGACCGGGCCGGGGCCAAAGTCGTAGAGCGCGGGGCGCGAGGGTGGGCTGGGCAGCGCCGAGCAGCCAGCGATACCCAGCAGTCCCACAGCAAAAAATGAACCAAATAGGCCTCTAGCGCTTGATGGAAAAGCGCTAGCAGCTATGTTTTTAATAGTATTTTTCATCAACGCTTCTCCTCAGAAGGTGTGAATGAATCCGGCGTGCCCGAGCAGGCCGCCGAAACGCGGCCGGTCCAGGCGCAAAGCGCAGCCATAGCGCGGGCTATGGCGAGCATTTGCAACGACGAACGGGTGTGTTTTGGGGGAATGAGCGGGCATGGTGGGTTGGTTCACACCTTCTCAGGGCGCGAAACCAGGTTCGCCCGGGCCGGGCGGGATGCGGCCCGAACCGTAGATGAACAGCTGGGGGTTGTCCGCCACACCACCCGCCGTGCGGCTGAGCGTGCGCGCCGCGCGCGAGGTGTCGTCGGCCGCGCGGTTCAGGCGCGGCAACGTGGTGGTGCTGAACTGGTCGGCCGCGCGGGCGAGGGACTGCGTGCCGATGGTGATCTGGTCGATGGGGCCGCCCTCGGCCCCCAGGCGCTGCGTGGTCTTGCTCACGTCGGCCGCCAGCACCGACACGCTGGCGCCGGCCTGCTGCAGGGACTGCAGGGTCTTGCGCGCATCGCTGGCCAGCGGGGGCAGCGCGGCCAGGGCCGGGTCCAGGCGCTGGGCCACGGTGGCATCGAGCCGCTGGGTCAACGTGTTCACGCTGCCTGCGGCCTGGGCAATGTTGCCCAGGGCTTCGGTGAGTTTTTGCTGGTTGGTGTCGCCCAGCAGTTGGTTGATGCGCCGCGTGGCTTCGTCCACCTGGGTGAGGATGGCGGGGGCCTGCTCGGCGAGCTTGCCAAACGGCGACGGCTTGATGGGCAGGCGCGGCAGGCCGCTGGGGCCCGGGGGCAGCTCGGGGTAAGGTTGGTCGGCATCGTCCAGCAGAACGTGGGCCAGGCCCGTCACGCCCTGGTAGCCCAGCACGGCGAAGGTGGTGGGGCTGATGGGGGCCTGCTCGTTGACGGCAATGCGGATGAGCACGTTGCCCGTCACCTGCGGGTCGAAGCCGATGCGCGTGACCTTGCCCACGGCCACGCCCTTGTAGCGCACGGCGGCCTGGGGCTGCAGGCCGCTCACGCCGTCCTTGGTGGACAGCTCGTACTGCTCGTAGTTGGCGCTGTCGCGCGTGAGCCAGATGGCCAGGCCCGCCAGCATGGCGGCCACCACCAGCACAAAGATGCCTGCGGCGAGGGCGTGGGATTTGTTTTCCATCAGCTGGGTTCCTTGTCGGGCGTGGGCACGGCGGCGGCGGTCTGTGCTGCCAGGGCGTGCTCCACGGATTGCACCGGGGCCATGGCGCGCTGGCCACGTTCACCCAGGAAGAAATGTTCGATGAACGGGTGCTTGAAATGCGCCACCTCGTGCGGCGGACCGGTGACGATGACCTTCTTATCAGCCAGCACGGCCACCCGGGTGCTCAGCGCAAACAGCGTATCAAGGTCGTGCGTGACCATGACCACCGTGAGCCCCAGCGCGGCCCGCAGCTCGCGCAGCAGCGCACAGAAGTCGTCGGAGCTGCTGGGGTCCAGCCCCGCGGTGGGTTCGTCGAGCAGCAGCAGCGGCGGGTCCATGATGAGCGCACGCGCCAGCGCCACGCGCTTGACCATGCCCCCCGACAAATCCGCCGGCATGCGCGTGGCGTGCTCGGGCTGAAGGCCCACCATCTGCAGCTTGACCAGCGCGGCGTCGCGCACCAGGTCGTCGGGCAGCGTGCCCTGCTCGCGCAGCGCAAAGGCCACGTTGTCGAGCACATTGAAGGCCGAGAACAGCGCGCCGTGCTGGAACAGCATGCCCACGCGGCTGGCCGCGCCCTCGCGCCCCATCTCGGACGCCGGGCGCCCCAGCACCGTGACCTGCCCCCGCGCAGGCCGGGCAAGGCCGAGGATCTGGCGCAGCAGCACCGTCTTGCCCGTGCCCGAGCCCCCCACCAGCGACAGCATCTCTCCCCGCTGCACGGTGAAGTTCAGGTCCTGGTGCACGGTGAAGGTTTCATCGCCCTTGCCAAACTGCGTCCACAGGCCTTGCACGTCCACGATGGGCGGCTCGTCCGGCGCGACGACGATGTGCGCGGGCTTGGCGACGCGCTCAGTCATGGCCTCGCTCCCGTTGAGCCAGTGCCACCGTGGAGCTGGCTTTGCCAGGCCACGGGTGGCGTCCCCCCTTGGGGGGATGACGCGAAGCGGCTCAGGGGGGGACTAGTCATATGCCGATATTCTTGAACGCCACCGCGAACAACGCATCCACGATGATCACCATGGTGATAGACGTGACCACCGAGGCCGTGGTGCCCTCGCCCAGGCTCTGGGTGTTGGGTTTCACGCGCAGGCCCCAGTGGCAGCCGATGAGCGCGATGAACGCGCCAAACACCACCGACTTGGCCATGGCCAGGCCCAGGTTGCCGATCTTGACCGCGGCGGGCAGGGCCTGCACGAAGTAGCCGGGCGAGATGTCCATGGCCACGTCGGCCGCCAGCATGCCGCCCGCCAGCGCTGCCAGCGTGGTCCACACGCTGATGAGCGGCATGGCCAGTGCCAGCGCAATGGTGCGCGGCATCACCAGCCGAAAGCCGTGGGGAATGCCCATGACGCGCATGGCATCGAGTTCCTCGGTCACGCGCATCACGCCGATCTGCGCCGTGATCGACGAGCCGGAGCGCCCCGCCACCAGGATGGCGGCCAGCATCGGCCCCAGCTCGCGGATGAGCGAGATGCCCAGGATGTTGACGATGAACGACTCGGCGCCGAACTGCCGCAGCTGCAGGCTCATCAGGTAGGCCAGCACCACGCCGATGAGAAAGCCCACCAGCGCCGTGATGGGCAGGGCCGTGGCCCCCATGCGGTACAGGTGGCCCGATACGTCGCGCCACGGCCCCTTGCGCGGCGCGCGCGCCAAGCGACCCAGGTCCAGCACCAGCCGGCCCACCATTTCGAGCATGTGGCGGGCATGGTCCACGCCGTGCAGCACCAGCACCCCCAGGTGGTCCACCTGCTCACCCAGCCGCCAGGGCTCGGGCGGCGGCGCGGTGCAGGTGAACTGCGCCACGCGCGCCAGCATGTCGCGCTGGGCGTCGGTGCAGGCCAGGCGCTCGGGCCAGGCATGCTGCCAGTGGTTCCACAGCAACTGGGCGCCCACGTGGTCCAGCCACTGCAGCTGCATCAGGTCCCAGCCCAGCGTGGGTGCGGCCGGGTGGCTGCGCAGCTGACCCGACACGGCCTGCCACTGCGCCCCGGTTCCCAGCTCCGCCGCGCCCCAGCGCCCGTGCAGCTGCGCACAAGGCCCCTGGGGCGTGTCGGCGCGAACAATGCGAGGAGCGGGGTCGGTCATGAACTGGGCAGCGCGGGCTGCCAAGAATGAAAGGGAGCGTGCATGGTAGCGGAGCCGGACGCAGGCGGCACGTAGGATTGATGCCCGCCAGGGATCCTCTGCACGAATTGAGCGGAAAGTGTGCGCTGCGGATCGGGATGGACTGCAAGGCGCAAAACGCAGCAATAGCCGCAGCTATTGCGAGGTTTTGCAACGCCGCAGACCACCCGCGACCGCAGATGCACACGGCGCGGCGATTCGTGCAGAGGAACCCCAGGACCGTGCGCCAAGCACAGGCGGGCCAGGAATGCGTGAAATTAATATCAAACAGGCCGCCAGCGCTTTACCATCGTGCGCTGATAGCTATATTTTTAATAGCAATAGGCACTGACCCTCTCGACACACCCGGCACTGTCCGCACAATGGCCCTCCGTCTCCTTCCTCACACTGCCACCGCCCCTGCTCATGAGCGACTACACCACGTTTGACACCATCATCATCGGCGGCGGCACCGCCGGCGCCCTGCTGAGCAACCGCCTGAGCGCCGACGGCCGCCACCGCGTGCTCCTCATCGAAGCCGGCCGCAAGGACGACTACCACTGGATCCACATCCCCGTGGGCTACCTGTACTGCATCGGCAACCCGCGCACCGACTGGCTCTACAACACCGAACCCGACGCGGGCCTGAACGGCCGCACCCTGCGCTACCCGCGCGGCAAGACGCTGGGCGGCTGCAGCAGCATCAACGGCATGATCTACATGCGCGGCCAGGCGCGCGACTACGACCAGTGGGCCGAACTGACGGGCGACGCCAGCTGGCGCTGGGACAACGCCCTGCCCTACTTCCGCCGCCACGAGGACCACTGGCGCCTGGACCAGCCCGGCGGCGTGAATGAAAACTTCAAGCGCCTGCATGGCAACAAGGCTACCGGCAGCACCGGCGAGTGGCGCGTGGAAAAGCAGCGCCTGCGATGGGATGTCCTCGATGCCTTTGCCCAGGCCGCGCAGCAGGCGGGCATCCCGGCCACCGACGACTTCAACGGCGGCAGCAACGAAGGCGTGGGCTACTTTGAGGTCAACCAGAAAAGCGGCTGGCGCTGGAACACCGCCAAGGCCTTCCTGCGGCCCACCTGCTATGGCCGCCCCAACTTCGAGATGTGGACCAGCGCCCAGGCCGCCAAACTCATCGTCGAGACGCAGCCCGACGGCAGCAAGCGCTGCACCGGCGTGCAGGTGTGGGACGGCCAGGAGATGGTCACGGCCCGCGCAACGGGCGAGGTCATCCTGAGCGCAGGCGCGGTCAACTCACCGCAGCTGCTGCAGCTCTCGGGCATCGGCCCGGCCGCGCTGCTGCGCCAGCACGGCATCGACGTGGTGCACGACCTTCCCGGCGTGGGCGCCAATTTGCAGGACCATCTGCAGATCCGCGCGGTGTTCAAGGTCAACGGCGTGGCCACGCTCAACACCATGGCCAGCTCGCTCTGGGGCAAGGCCAAGATCGGGCTCGAATACGCGACCAAACGCAGTGGCCCCATGAGCATGGCGCCCTCGCAGCTGGGGGCCTTCACGCGCAGCAGCGCCGACCAACCCTGGCCCAACATCGAGTACCACGTGCAGCCGCTGTCGCTCGACGCTTTTGGCGAGCCGCTGCACAGCTTTCCGGCCTTCACGGCCAGCGTGTGCAACCTCAACCCCACAAGCCGGGGCACGGTGAACATCAAGAACGCCGACTTCAAGGCCGCACCGGCCATCGCCCCCAACTACCTCAGCACCGCCGAAGACCGCCAGGTGGCCGCCGACAGCCTGCGTGTCACGCGCCGCATCGTGGCCCAGCCCGCGCTGGCCAGGTACCAGCCCGAGGAGTGGAAGCCCGGCGTGCAGTTTGAAAGCGACGAGGACCTGGCGCGCCTGGCCGGTGACATTGCCACCACGATCTTCCACCCTGTGGGCACGACGAAGA
The DNA here is from genome assembly GCF_013376875.1 of Acidovorax sp. JMULE5. GTDB lineage: Bacteria > Pseudomonadota > Gammaproteobacteria > Burkholderiales > Burkholderiaceae_C > Acidovorax > Acidovorax facilis. Next base: position 3,981,568 of record NZ_CP035951.1, on the reverse strand, counting down.
TGGGGCGGGATGACGACCCGATGGCGGTGCTGGACTCGCAACTGCGCGTGCGCGGCATTGCAGGCCTGCGCGTGGTGGATGCGGGGGCCATGCCCACCATCACCAGCGGCAACACCAACTCGCCCACACTGATGCTGGCCGAGAGGGCGGCCGAGTGGATCATCCAGGCGCGGCGCGCGGCATAAGCGTGGATACCATCGCGCCCATGTACTCCTCCACCTTCATCTTTGCCACGAAGAACCTGTTCAAGGTCTTTTCGGGGTCGCGCAAGTGCCTTGCCGGGAGGGGATGCAAGGCGCGGTGAGCAGCCAATAGCTCGGCTATTGGCAAGCGCCGCAACGCCGCAGACCGCCCGGCAAGGCACTTGCCCGCAGGGTTGGAGTGAGATCGGGCGATTGGACGCCTCAGCTGCTTGCATGGGCATGAGCCCATGCGGCGCATCCGAAGCTTCCACTCATCCCGATTGCACTCCAATGCGATCCCCGAAAAGACCTTGAACAGGTTCTCAATTCGACGACGCCTTCCACCGCCTGGACGAGGCGATTGCCACCGCCGCCCGCTCCATCGACGGCTACCTGGGCGAGGAATCGTGGGAGGACACGGGCAAGGGCCTCGTGTCCAACGTCTACTACTGGCAGTCGCTCGAAGCGCTGCAGGCATTGATGCAGCACCCCGCCCACCTGAAGGCCAAGGCGGCGCAAGCGCAGTGGCTCAACGGCTACCAGGTCGTGATTGCGCAGGTGCTGCGCACCTATGGCGATGACAAGCTGGCCGGGCTGCTGCCCACGGCGGGCCTGTTCGTGCAAGGCACGGCAGCGCACTGACACCGCCCGCGCAACGGCCACCCGGCCGCAGCGTGGTCAGCGAATCCCTCCCACATAACGGGGAACCTCCGGCGCAGGCTCTGGCGGCGGCGGCGCCATGCGCTGGCGCACCGCCTGCGTGGCCACATCCAGCAAGGGTCGCCGCGGCGCAGCAGGTGGGGCGGCATGGATGGCGAGATCGAGGCGGTCGGCCCACTCGACCAGCTCCGGAACGTTGTCCTCCTGGGCACGTTGGCGTGCGAACCGCACGATCTCCAGCGCATATTCAACGTTGGAAGCCATCCATTCGGTGTCGGTCACGCGCCCCGTCTTGCGGCGCAGCAGCACATGCAAATGGGCGGCAATGGCAAGCTTGTCGGAATCGGGCATGGTCGGCTCCTTATGGCATTTCAGTCATCCATGGCGCTGCGCACCACCCGCAGCGTATGAAACCGGCGAGGCCCAAGCGCGGGCAGCCGCGCAAGGGCCGCCCCGCCGCGCTGGCTGCGTCCCCCTGCCCGCATTGCGCAGCAATGCGAGAGCGGGGGGAAGGCCCGCAGGGCCTCAGGGGGGTGGACTTCATTAACTCCCCAGGCGCTCACGGTGCTGGGCAATGTCAAGCCCGGTCTGCTCGCTCTGCTCATCCACCCGCAGGCCCACAGCCAGGTTGGTGATCCACAACAGCACGGCGGTTGCGACGAGGCTGTAGGCCATCACAGCGCCCACGCCAATGGCCTGGGTGAGCAAGCTGCCTGGCACACCCCCCACGGTGCGGCTGGCCAGCATGCCGGTGAGCAGCGAGCCCACGATGCCGCCGATGCCATGCACCCCAAACACGTCCAGGGAATCGTCGGCGCGCAGCAGGCGCTTGAGCCCCGTGGCGCCCCAGTAGCAGGCCAAACCCGCCACCACGCCAATCACCACTGCCGAGCGCAGCGTGACAAAACCCGCAGCAGGCGTAATGGCCACCAGCCCCGCCACCAGGCCAGAGCAAAGTCCCAGCAGGGATGGCCGCCCGCGCACCACCCACTCGCCCAGCATCCACGACAAGGCACCCGCCGCTGCGGCCAGGTGCGTCACCGCCATTGCCAGCCCCGCACGGCCGTCGGCGGCCACGGCAGAGCCTGCGTTGAAGCCGAACCAGCCCACCCACAACAAGCCCGCGCCCGCCATGGTCAGCCCCAGGTTGTAGGGCTCGAACGCCTCGCGCCCATAGCCCGTGCGCCGCCCCAAGAACCACGCGCACACCAGCCCGGCCACACCCGCATTCACGTGCACCACCGAGCCTCCGGCAAAGTCCAGCGCACCCATCTGGGCCAGCCAGCCCCCTGGCTCCCACACCCAGTGCGCCACCGGGGCGTAGACCAGCAGGGTCCAAAGGCTGATGAAGATCAGCATGGCGGAAAACCGCATGCGCTCGACAAACGCCCCCACCAGCAGCGCGGCGGTGATGATGGCAAACGTGAGCTGGAACATGGCGTATACCGACTCGGGGATGTGCGGCGCCACATGGCTTACGGCCAGCTTGCCGCCAGCGAGCTGAAAGTCCAGGCCCGCAAAGCCGATGCGGTCCCATCCCCCCAGCCAGGGGCTGCCCGGGGTGAAGGCCAGCGAGTAACCCGCGCCAAACCACAGCAGGCTGACCAGCGCGGCAATGGCCACCACGCTGGCCATGGTGTTGAGCACGTTCTTCTTGCGCACCATGCCTGCGTAGAACAGGGCAATGCCCGGCAGCGTCATCAGCAGCACCAGCGCTGTGGAGGTCATCATCCACGCGGTATCTGCCGCGCTGATCGTGGACTGCGCCACCAGCCCGGGACGTGTGAGGGACAAGGGAGGCACCGCTCCCGCCGCCACCTCTGGCGCCGTCTGCGCCAGCGCACTCGCGCACAGGCCCAGACACAGCGACCCTACCCCAACGAACCGGTGGTTGACTCCCCGCATGGCGGCTCCCTTTCGCAAATTGTTACAAGCGCGATTGCACGAGCCGTGCCAACCCCAACACCCCGATTCCGCCTCTGGAAACCCGATCACTGCCCCACAACGGGGGCGGGAAACCCCCAATGCACCAGCGGAGTGCAGTCGCTACAGTTGCGGCACTCGAAAGCGCGCTTCGGTGTGCCAAGCGAGGGGCCCGAGGAGACACTCTTTCTACCAATAAACAAATTTCAAGCATCCAACGAGGTGCGTTTTTTTCCAGGCGCTGGCGATCCCAGCGCCTTTTTCTTGCCTGTTCTACGCTGGCCTCCCTTTCGCCAATGCCCCGGGTAGTCCTGAATCCATAGCAGGCAAGCTGCGAAAATCCTGCGATGGAATGGATTTTTATTACCTTCGCCTCGCTGCTCGCAGGCTTCGTGGATGCCATCGTGGGGGGTGGCGGGCTGGTGATGGTGCCAGCCCTGTTTGCGGCTTTCCCCGGGGCGCCCCCTGCCACGCTGCTGGGCACCAACAAGGCGGCCTCGGTGTGGGGCACGGCCATGGCCACCTGGCAGTACAGCCGCAAGGTGCAGGTTCGCTGGTCGGCCATGCTGCCCGCGGCAGCGGCCGGTTTTGCGGGGTCGTTTGCAGGCGCCTGGGCCGTGACCGTGATGTCGGCCGACTTCCTGCGCAAGCTGCTGCCCCTGGTGTTGCTGGGGGTGCTGGTCTACACGCTGGCCAAAAAAGAGTTGGGGCGGCACCACACACCCCGCTTTGCGGGCAGGGCCGAAGTGCTGGCGGCCTGCCTGATCGGCGTGGTCATCGGCTTTTATGACGGTTTCTTCGGCCCGGGCACCGGCAGTTTCTTCGTTTTTCTGTTTGTGCGGCTGCTGGGCTATGACTTCCTGAACGCCTCGGCCTCGGCCAAGCTGCTCAATTGCGCCACCAACATCGCCGCCATCGCGCTGTTTGCCGCCAAGGGCCATGTGTGGTGGCACTTTGCGGTGACGCTGGCCATCGCCAATGTGGTGGGCAGCCTGCTGGGCACGCACCTGGCGCTCAAGCACGGCACGGGTTTTGTGCGTGGCATCTTCATCGTGGTGGTAAGCACGCTGATCCTCAAGACGGGTTACGACGCATTCCTGCGCTAGCCGAGGCCCGAAGGGGCTCGTGCCCCGGATGGCATCATGCTTGCTAAGCTGAGCTGGCCTACCACCAGGGCGCCCCGAGGTCATCGGGGTTGCCCTGCATGGCCCGAATGTGAACGCCCGTCCTATAATTTCTGCGCATTTCCGTTTGATGACGAGGCCCATCGCTGTTGGCGATGCCTGCATTCACCCGCTCCGGCTTGCCTACCCGCATGCCGGATTTTTTGTACCTGAACCACCCCCACAGGAACCTGCCATGAAGTTTTTCAAGTCTGCCGTTGTCACCGCCGTGGCGCTGTGCGCTGCCCTCGCCGTCCAGGCCCGCACGCTGGACGAAATCAAGAAGGACGGCAAGATCATCGTGGCCACCGAAGGCCAGTTTGCCCCGTTCAACTTCTTCGAAGGCACCAAGCTGACGGGTTTCGAGGTGGAAGTGGCAGAGCTGGTGGTCAAGAAGATGGGCCTGAAGCTCGAATGGAAGACGCTGGGCTTTGACGCGCTGCTGACCGGCCTGGGCCAAAGCCGCTGGGACGCTGTCATCGCCTCGCACGGCGTGACGGAAGAACGCTCCAAGGCCGTCACGTTTGCCAACCCCCACTACTGCTCGGGCGGCATCATCGTGGCCATGGACGCAAAAATCCGCAACGCCAAGGACCTGACCGGCAAGGTGGTGGCCGTGCAGACCGGCACCAGCTACCTGGAAAACGTGCAGAAGCTCACCGGGGTGAAGGAGGTGAAGAACTTCCCGCAGGACACCGACGCCCAGCGCGCCCTGATCTCCAAACGCGTCGACGCCTGGGTGAGCGACAAGTTCGTGGCCAAGGAAGCCGCCGCCAAGAACGCCAAGGCCGGGTTCAAGCTCGGCGACATGCTGTTCATCGAACGCATCGCCCCCGCCATGGCCAAGGGCAACACCGGCCTGGCCGATGCCTGGAACAAGGCGTTTGCCGAAGTGCTGGCCGATGGCAGCTACGCCGCCGTCTCCAAGAAGTATTTCAACGAAGACGTGCGCTGCAACTGATATAAAAACACGCTACGGGGTGCGCTGGGCCTGGCCCGTTGCGCACCCTTTGCTGTTTTTGACGGCGTCACCATGGTCCTGCCGCCGGCCCGATTTCCAACCAAGACCTTCCGGTCGTCCGATCCATGCTTCTCGCTCTTTGGCCACAAGGCTGGTCCCGACAGCAGCGCAGCAATGCCACGCTGGTCGCTGCACTGGTGCTGATGGTTCTGGCCCTCTCGTTGCTGGGCCAGCTGCTTTCGTTCTTTCCTGACCCCATCGGCCCCAACGCCCAGGCGTTTTCCGAAGGCGCGCGCACCACGCTGTGGCTCACGCTGGTCAGTGGTGCCGTGGGCCTGGTGCTGGGCACGGCGGCGGCGCTGGCCCGCACCGCCCGCTGGACGGCCGTGCGCTGGATGGCCGGCGTGTACATCTGGGCTATTCGCGGCACGCCGCTCTTGGTGCAGATCCTGTTTGTGTACTTTGCCCTGCCCGTGCTGGTGCCGGGGCTGAACCTGCCCGACTTTGCCGCCGCAGTCGTGGCCCTGGGGCTGAACGTGGGCGCCTACAACGCCGAAGCCCTGCGCGCCGGCCTGCTGGCCGTGCCGCGCGGGCAGACCGAGGCCGCCAAGGCGCTGGGCCTGGGCCGCATGCACGTGTTCCTTGACGTGGTGTTTCCGCAGGCGTTCAAGATCTCGCTGCCGCCGCTGGTGAGCAACTTTGTGGCGCTGCTCAAGGACTCATCGCTGGCCTATGCGATTGGCGTGGTGGAGCTGACCAATGTAGGCAACCGCATCCAGTCGGCCACGTTCCAGCCCATTGCCACGCTGACCACGGTGGCCATCACCTACCTGCTGCTGACCACGCTGGTCACGCAAGTCTCCAACGCCGTCGAATACCGCTTTGACGTGGAAGGGCGTAACCGATGACCGCAACGACCAACCAGCCCAAGCCCTACATCGTGGCCGAGCGGGTGTGCAAGTCGTTTGGCGCACACCAGGTGCTCAAGGACGTGTCCACCGTGTTCCACACCGGTGAGGTGACGGTCATCATTGGCGCCTCAGGCTCCGGCAAGAGCACGCTGCTGCGTGCCATCAACCGGCTGGAGCCCCACGACAGCGGGCGCATCACCATCGACGGCGTGGACGTCTGCGACGACCTCGCAACCCTGCAGCGCCAGCGCTGCGAGGTGGGCATGGTGTTCCAGCAGTTCAACCTGTTCGGCCACATGAGCGTGCTGGACAACGTGACGCTGGCGCCCCGCCGCATTCGCCGCACCCCGCGCACCCAGGCTAACGACGAAGCCATGCAGCTGCTGCGCCGCGTGGGCATGCAGGACCACGCACACAAGTACCCGTGGCAGTTGTCGGGCGGGCAGCAGCAGCGGGTGGCCATTGCGCGTGCGCTGGCCATGCAACCCAAGGTGATGCTGTTTGACGAGCCCACATCGGCACTCGACCCCGAGATGGTCAAGGAAGTGCTGGACGTGATGCGAGGCCTCGCGCGTGGTGGCATGACCATGATTGTGGTCACCCACGAAATGGGCTTTGCGCGCGAGGTGGCCGACCGCGTGATGTTCTTCGATCAAGGCCGCATTGCGCACGATGCGCCGCCGCAGGAGTTCTTCAGCAACCCGGCCAACGACCGCATCCGCGCGTTTCTGGGCCAAGTCAGCCACTGATCAGAGTTCGCGCCGCGCCGCACTGCAAAGGCCGCCGGGCAACCGGCGGCCCTTTTTTCTTTTTGGTTTTGGGGAATTCTTCCGATGCGTACTGAACGCTGGGGCCTGATGGCCCTGTTGGCTGTGACCGTGGTGTGGGGCACCACCTTCCCGGCCATGAAACTGCTCTCGGCACACCTGGACGCGCTGCAGATCATCTGGCTGCGGTTCGTGATCGCGCTGCTGGTGCTGGCGCCGTTGTGGCGCGGCATGCTGCGCCACGAGCGGCGCTGGGGCTGCGCGCTGGGGTTGCTGCTGTTCCTGGCGTTCTGGCTGCAGATCGAGGGCCTCGCGCGCACCAGCAGCAACCGCAATGCGTTTGTGACCGGCCTCAACGTGCTGGTGGTGCCGCTGATCGCCATGGCCTTCCTGGGACGGCGCTATGGCTGGCGACTCTGGGGTGCCTGCGTGATGGCGCTGGCGGGCATGGCGCTGATGTTCCACGAAAACGAGCCCTGGAACCTGGGCGATACGCTGACGCTGGCCAGCACCGTGTTCTACGCGCTGTACATCCTGGCGCTGGAAGAGTGCGCACGCCGCACGGCCGCGCAGCCGCTGCGGGCCACCCGCATGGCCGCCGCGCAGGCCACGGTGATGGCACTGGCCTCCACCGCACTACTGCTGGCGCAGGGCGAGGGCATGGGCTGGCTACGGTCCGTGGCCGACCTGCCTCTGGATGCGTTGCTGGCGCTGCTGTACCTGGGCCTGCTGGCCAGCGTAGTGGTGGTGACGCTGCAGGCCTGGGGCCAGCAGCGCGTGGACGCCATGCGCAGCGCCATCGTGTTCGGGCTGGAGCCGGTGTTCGCGGCCCTCACAGCCTGGGTGCTGCTCGGGGAGAGGCTGGGCTGGGCTGGGCTCGGTGGCGCCGCGCTCATCGTGGCAGCGCTGGTGTTCAGCCAGATCCAGCCTGCTGCGCGCGCGGGCCGGACGCAACGGGCCTGACAGGGAGGTGCGCCCCCGAGCCGCTCCGCGCTTTCCTCCCTGGGGAACACCACCCATGGTCTGGCGGAGCCAGTTCCGCTAGTCCACTGAAATTCAGTGGACTAGTGCACGGGCACCACGGGGCTGCCATTTCAAGCAAAAATGGGCTCTAGCGCTTATCCATAAAGCGCAAGCAGCTATTACTTATATAGCAAACTACGGCGCAATCAGCGGCACATCGACCGCTTTGCGGGGCTTGCCGATCGGTGCCGAGGCCAGGCCTTTTTGCACCGCCGCCATGTCTTCCTCGTTGGGATAGTCGCCCAGCAGCCAGTAGTCAAACACCCGGCGCGCGATGGGGGCGGCGTGCGCAGCGCCGAACCCGGCGTTTTCCACGATGGCCGCAATCACGATGGTGGGGTTTTCGGCAGGAGCAAAGGCGGCAAACAGCGAGTGGTCACGCTGGTGTTCTTCCAGCGCCTTGGCGTTGTATTTGACGTTCTGGCCCATCGTCACCGCCTGGGCTGTGCCAGTCTTGCCGCCCGAGGTGTAGGGCGCCCCGGCAAACACGCGCGTGCCGGTACCGCCCTTGTTCACCGCCACCATGGCGTTGCGCACGATGTCCACGTTCTTCGGCAAAAAACCCAGATCCACTCCCGGCGGCTGGCTGATCTCGGTGACGACGCCCGTGACCGCGTTTTTCACCGCCTTGGCCATGTGCGGCCGGTAGCGAATACCGCCATTGGCCAGCGTGGCCTGCGCCAGCGCCAGCTGCAGCATCGTGAAGTTGTTGTAGCCCTGGCCAATGCCCAGCGACACGGTTTCGCCGGGGAACCAGCGCTTCATTTCGGGGCGCTTGTAGGCATTGCGCTTCCACTCGGTGCTGGGCAAGGTGCCGCGCACTTCGCCATTGAGGTCGATGCCCGTGGACTGTCCAAAGCCCAGCGGCTTCATGAAGTCGTGGATGGTGTCCACGCCCATCTCCACCGCCAGCGAATAGAAATACGTGTTGCTCGACTGCTGGATGGCGCGGTGCATGTCCACGCCGCCCAGCCCGCCCTCGTGGCTGCGGAAGGTGTGGCCGCCAAAGGTGTAGAACCCCGGGTCGTTGATCACCACGTTGGGCGCGCGCTTGCCCAGCTGCAGCGCCGCCAGGGCCATGAAGGGCTTGTAGGTGGAGCCCGGCGGGTAGGTGCCGCGCATGGCGCGGTTGAGCAGGGGCTTGTCGATGGATTCGTTGAGCGCGGTCCAGTTCTCCACGTCGATGCCTTCGACGAACAGATTGGGATCGAAGGTGGGCTTGCTCACCAGCGCCAGGATCTCGCCGTTGCGCGGGTCGATGGCCACCAGCGCGCCCCGGCGGTTGCCGTACATGTCTTCAATGAGCTTTTGCAGCTTGATGTCGATCGACAGCATCACGCTGTCGCCGGGCGTGGCCGCGTGGCTGGAGAGCTTGCGCACCGCCCGCCCCCCGGCCGAAGTTTCCATCTGCTCGACCCCGGTGGCGCCGTGCAGGGCCGACTCGAAGCTCTGCTCGATGCCCAGCTTGCCGATGTATTCCGTGCCCCGGTAGTTGGCCTCGTCCTCGGAATCCTGGATGCGCGCCTTCTCGGTCTGGTTGATGCGGCCGATGTAGCCGATGGCATGGCTGGCCACGTCGCCCAGCGGGTAGTTGCGAAACAGCCGCGCCTTGATGTCCACGCCCGGAAAGCGGTAGCGCTGCGCAGTGAACCGCGCCACTTCCTGGTCGGTCAGCCGCGTGCGGATGGGGAGGGACTCGAAGTTGCGCGACTCTTCCATGAGCCGCTTGAAGCGGCGGCGGTCACGGCTCTGGATTTCCACCACCTTGGACAGCTCGTCGATGGTCTCGTCCAGCACCCCGACGCGCGAGGGCGTGATCTCCAGCGTGTAGGCCGAATAGTTGGTGGCCAGCACCACGCCGTTGCGGTCCAGGATGAGCCCCCGGTTGGGCACGATGGGCACCACCGCCGTGCGGTTGCTCTCGGCCTGCGCCGCCAGGTCTTCGTGCCGGACCACCTGCAGATACACCAGCCGGGCAGCGATGAGGCAGAACGCAAAAAACACCAGGGCGCCGATGACCAGGGCCCGCACCCGAAAGCGCGAAGCATCGGCTTCGCTGCTGCGCACCTCAGTCACGCCCCCCCTCCCATTCGGGCGCGCGCAAGCCCAGGCTCAACCCCCAGGGGCCAAGGCGGAACGCTGGCGAAATGCGCGGGCATCAAGAAAGGCATGGGCTACAGAGGCCGGTTCTGGTCGCGGTCGGGCGGGCGGCGCTGCGGAGCCAGAAGCACCCAGCTGGCCAGGGGCCACAGCAAGGCCTCCAGCACCGGTGCGAGAAAACTCCACAGCCCCGGGAATATGCCCCCGGACGCCATCCGCAGCAAGAGCTCGATCGCGTGGGCGAGGGCAAACAGGGGCAATACCTGCAAGGCCTGCGACGGCACGCTGAACCACAGCAGGCGGCGGTGGATGGCAATCGCGCCAAACGACAGCACGGTATAGGACAGCGCATGCTGGCCCAGCAGCGCCGACTGGCTCACGTCCATGCACAGGCCCAGCAGGAACGCTACCCCCATGCCGATGCGCAGCGGCTGGTGGACGCCCCAGAAGACCAACAACACCATGAGCACGTCGGGCGTCCAGACGATGCGGCCCAGCGGCAGCATGTTGATGGCCAGGCCCACAGCCAAGCTGGCCCAGATGAAAACCGGGTTCACCGGCATCAGCAGGGGCTCACCACGCGGCATGATCATTGTGGGCCTCCTTGTGGGGTCAAGCGGTGGCTCACTTGCGGCCTCCGCGCTTGTTGGCGGGGACAGCCGGGGCGGGCTCGGGACGCGCCAGTTCATTGTCGGCCAGCGGCTTGAGCACCACCACATGGCGCGCGCCCTGCACCTGGGCCAGCGGCATGCAATAGATGCGCGCAAACGCAGAGTCGGCACGGCGCTCCACCCGCACCACGCGCGCCACAGGCAGGCCGGGCGGGTACAGACCGTCCACACCGCTGGTGGTCAGCAGGTCGTCCTCGCGGATGTCTGCATTGGCGGGCATGAAGCGCAGCTCCATGCCACCGCCATGGCCCGCCACCGGGTCGCCATAGGCCACGCCGCGCACACCGGTACGGATGTTCAGCACCGGAATCGCCTGATCGCGGTCTACCAGCAGGGTGACTTCGCTGACCAGCGGGAACACGCGGGTGACCTGGCCCAGCACACCGGCTTCATCCATCACGGGGGCGCCCAGTTCCACGCCACCCATCTGCCCCCGGTCCAGCACCACGCGGCGCGTGTAGGGGTCGGCGGTGTCGTAGATCACCTCGGCCGCCTGGGCGGGTGTCTGCAGCCGGTCGCGCAGCTCCAGCAGTTTGCGCAGCCGCTGGTTTTCCATCGCCAGCTGATCGGCCTGGTTGGCCCGCTGGCCCATCACGGTCATTTTCTTGCGGGCGGCATCCAGGTCATCCTGCGCGGTTTGCAGCGACTGGAAATAGCTGCGCCCGTGGCTGGCGAATTCCACGGGCTGCAGCATGAGCCACTGCACGGGGTACAGCACCGTGGCCACGGCCTGGCGGAAAGGGCCGGTGATCTGAAAGCGTGCATCGGCCACCATAAGGAACAGCGCCAGCGCGCTGAACACGGCCAAACGCGACAGGGCCGAAGGGCCCTGTTTGAAGAAAGGGGGAGCGCTGCGCTCCAGAGTACCCAGGGGCATGGTGCGCAGCGGTCAGGGTCTGCCGCGTGGAGGCGGCTCCACGGGCGGGTGCTCAGAAACAAGCATTGGAGCAGGTGCAGTCATGCAATTCAGAGCGAAAAAAGTGCCTGCAGCATACAGGCCCGCTGGCTTACTCGCTCGTGAAAATGCTGCCCAGGCGGTCCATGCGCTCCAGGGCGATGCCGCAGCCGCGCACCACGCAGGTCAGCGGGTCTTCGGCCACCAGCACAGGCAGGCCGGTTTCCTCGGCCAGCAGGCGGTCCAGGTCGCGCAGCAGCGCGCCGCCGCCGGTCAGCATCATGCCCCGGTCGGCAATGTCGGCGCCCAGCTCAGGGGGGTTTGTTCCAGCGCGTTCTTCACGGCCGAGACGATCTGGTTGAGCGGGTCGGTCAGGGCTTCCAGCACTTCGTTGGACGAAATGGTGAAGCTGCGTGGCACGCCCTCGCTGAGGTTGCGGCCCTTGACTTCCATCTCACGCACTTCGGAGCCCGGGAAAGCCGAGCCGATGTTCTTCTTGATGGCTTCGGCCGTGGGCTCGCCAATCAACATGCCGTAGTTGCGGCGGATGTAGCTGATGATGGCCTCGTCGAACTTGTCGCCGCCCACGCGGACGCTGCCCTTGTAGACCATGCCGCCCAGCGAGATCACGCCCACTTCGGTGGTGCCGCCACCGATGTCCACGACCATGGAGCCCGAGGCTTCCGACACCGGCAGACCGGCGCCGATGCCAGCAGCCATGGGTTCTTCGATCAGGTACACCGCCGTGGCGCCCGCAGCCTCGGCCGCGTCCTTGATGGCGCGGCGCTCGACCTGGGTGGAGCCGCAGGGCACACAGATGATGATGCGCGGGCTGGGGGTGAACAGCGTGCGCGGGTGCACCATCTTGATGAACTGCTTGATCATCTGCTCGGTGATCACGAAGTCGGCGATCACGCCATCCTTCATGGGCCGGATGGCTTCGATGTTGCCGGGCACCTTGCCCAACATGGCCTTGGCTTCACGACCTACGGCCTGGATGACTTTCTTGCCGTGGGGGCCACCTTCGTGGCGGATGGCGACGACGGAAGGTTCATCAAGAACGATACCTTTGTCGCGGGCGAAGATGAGGGTGTTGGCTGTGCCAAGGTCAATGGCAAGGTCGGTGGAGAAGTACCGACGGAAAGCTCCGAACATTCAAAAGTCCTCTCGGGCACGGCATGCGCGTCGGCCTGCCATCGCCAGGTATTTCAGGGGTGTTTATTGGCTTTTTTCACGCAATTGACTCCCATTCCGGGAGCTTTGCGGCAAAGCCGGGATAATACCCCATCCCCTGTGAATAACTCCCTCCGGCGCAGCCCGGATCACAGCTTTACTTCTGGTTTCTCTAGATTCTCCTCCCTATGGCACTGACCCCCCAGGACATCGGCCGCATTGCCAACTTGGCGCGGCTTGAGCTGACACCCTCCGAAAGTGAGCGCATGCTCACGCAGCTCAATGGTTTCTTTGACATCGTGGAACAGATGCGGGCTGTGGATACCTCGGGCGTCACGCCCCTGGCCCACCCCGTGGCCGCCATCCAGGACGTGCAGCTGCGCCTGCGCGAAGACCTGGCCAGCGAGCCCAACCAGCGCGAAGCCAACCAGCAAAGCGCCCCCGCTGTCGAACGAGGCCTGTTCCTCGTGCCCAAAGTGATTGAGTAAGAGCCCCGCCGCATGACTTCCACCGCATTGCATGACCTGGGCGTGGCCCAGCTGGCCACCGAGCTGCGCGAGCGCCGCGTCTCGGCCGTCGAGGCCGCCCAGCATTTCCTCGCCCGCGCACAGGCCCACCAGAACCTGGGCGCCTACGTGGCCGTGAACCCGGACATCACTCTGGCCCAGGCCCGCGCGCAAGACGCAGCCATCGCCGCAGGCACCGCCGGCCCGCTGGCGGGCGTGCCGATTGCGCACAAGGACATCTTTGTCACCAAGGATTTCCCCAGCACCGCCGGCTCCAAGATGCTCGCGGGCTACCAGTCGCCCTTTGACGCCACCGTGGTCACCAAGCTGGCCGACGCGGGGGCCGTGACACTGGGCAAGCTCAACTGTGACGAGTTCGCCATGGGCTCGGCCAACGAGAACTCCGCCGTCGCCCCCGTGGGCTTTGACGCCCCCGCCCCCGTGCGCAACCCTTGGGCCACCGACCGCATCCCGGGTGGCTCGTCCGGCGGCAGCGCCGTGGCCGTGGCCGCGCGCCTGGCCCCGGCCGTCACCGGCACCGACACTGGCGGCTCCATCCGCCAACCCGCCTCGTTCTGCGGCATCACCGGCATCAAGCCTACCTACGGGCGCGCCAGCCGCTACGGCATGATCGCGTTTGCCTCCAGCCTCGACCAGGCTGGCCCCATGGCCCGCTCGGCCGAAGACTGCGCGCTGCTGCTGTCCGCCATGTGCGGCCCGGACCCGGACCGCGACTCCACGTCGCTCGATGTGCCTGCCGAAAACTTCAGCGCCAAGCTCAACGACAGCATCGATGGCCTGCGCATCGGCATCCCCGCCGAGTTCTTTGGCGAAGGCCTGGCGCCCGATGTGCGCGCCGCCGTAGATGGTGCCCTGAAGGAATACGAGAAGCTCGGCGCCAAGCTCGTGCCCATCAGCCTGCCGCGCACGCAGCTGTCCATCCCGGTCTACTACATCATTGCCCCGGCCGAGGCGTCGTCCAACCTCTCTCGCTTTGACGGCGTGAAGTTCGGCCACCGCGCCAAGGACTACACCGATCTGGTGGACATGTACAAGAAGACCCGCGCCGAAGGTTTTGGCGACGAGGTCAAGCGCCGCATCATGATCGGCGCCTATGTGCTCTCGCACGGCTACTACGACGCCTACTACCTGCAGGCACAGAAGATCCGCCGCATGATCGCCGACGACTTCCAGAACGCGTTCAAGGAATGCGATGTCATCGCCGGCCCCGTGGCCCCCACGGTGGCCTGGAAGCTGGGCGACCACGGCAACGACCCGCTGGCCGACTACCTGGCCGACATCTTCACCCTGCCCGGCTCGCTGGCTGGCCTGCCCGGCATGAGCGTGCCCGCCGGTTTTGGCGAGGGCGGTTTGCCCGTGGGCCTGCAACTGCTGGGCAACTACTTCCAGGAAGCCCGCCTTCTGAACGCTGCGCACCGCCTGCAGCAAGCCACCGACTTCCACCTCCGCCGTCCGGAGGGCTTCTGACATGACCGCCAAACTGATCCATGGCTACGAAGTTGTCATCGGCTTCGAAACCCACACCCAGCTCGCAACCCAGAGCAAGATCTTCAGCCGTGCTCCCACCGCCTTTGGCGCCGAGCCCAACACGCAAGCTTGCGCAGTGGACCTGGCCTTGCCCGGCACCTTGCCGGTGATGAACCGCGAAGCCGTGGCCTGCGCTATCAAATTGGGACTGGCCCTCGGCTCCCACATTGCGCCCGTGAGCATTTTCGCGCGCAAGAACTACTTCTACCCTGATCTCCCCAAGGGCTACCAGATCAGCCAGTTCGAGATCCCAGTGGTGCAGGGCGGCGAGGTCGAGTTCTTTCTGGGTGACGAGAAAAAGACCGTGCGCCTGGTGCGTGCCCACCTCGAAGAAGACGCCGGCAAATCGCTGCACGAAGACTTCATCGGCCAGAGTGGTATCGACCTGAACCGCGCGGGCACGCCGCTGCTGGAGATCGTGACCGAGCCCGACATGCGCTCGTCCGAAGAGGCCGTGGCGTATGCCAAGGAGCTGCACAAGATCGTCACCTGGATCGGCATCTGCGACGGCAACATGCAGGAAGGCAGCTTCCGCTGCGACGCCAACGTGTCGGTGCGCAAGCCCGGCGCCGAATTGGGCACACGACGCGAGATCAAGAACCTGAACTCGTTCAAGTTCATGCAGCAGGCCATCGACTACGAGATCCGCTGGCAGATCGAGCAGATCGAGGACGGCCACGCGATCCAGCAGGCCACCGTGCTGTTCGACCCGGACACGGGCGAAACGCGCGCGATGCGGACCAAGGAAGATGCGGCGGACTACCGCTACTTCCCAGACCCCGACCTGCCTCCACTACACATTTCAGAGCAGTGGGTGCAGGAAGAACGGGCGCAAATGGCCGAATTGCCTCGTACCATGGCCGCACGTTTTGTGGCGGACTATGGCCTGCCCGAGTACGACGCCACCACGCTCACGCAGAGCAAAGCCATGGCGGCGTACTTCGAAGCAGTGGCCAAAGCCTGCAGCCAGCCCAAGCTGGCCAGCAACTGGATCATGGGAGAGGTGTCGCGCCGCCTGAACATGGCGGAGACCGGTATCGAGCAGGCCCCTGTCACGGCAACTCAGCTGGCCGCATTGATCGGCCGCATTGCCGACGGCACGATCTCCAACAACGCCGCCAAGCAGGTGTTTGACGCGCTGTGGACCGGAGAGTCCAACGACGTGGATGCCGTCATCGAATCCAAGGGACTCAAGCAGATGAACGACTCCGGCGCGCTGGAGAAGATCATCGACGAAGTGATTGCCGCCAACCCCGACAACGTGGCCCAGTTCCGCGCGGGCAAGGACAAGGCGTTTAATGCACTGGTCGGCCAAGCGATGAAGGCCAGCAAGGGCAAGGCCAACCCGCAGCAAGTCAACGACCTGCTGCGCGCCAAACTGGCGGGCTGAAGGCAAGGCTGTTGAAGCTGCCGCAAAGACAAAGGGGCCGAAAGGCCCCTTTGTTCTTTTTGCTGTCCATCCGAGGCAGCGATGCGGCGAGTTCTTTGGCCCGCTGCTACCCTACCCTGGCGGGTTATCGACTGCCGCCCGCAGGCACCGCGCTGGCAGCGGGCGCCGCAACAGCAGACGCTGCGGAGGGAGGCACACGCTGCGCATCCCACAGCTTTCGCAACTGCGCCAGCTCGGTGTCAAACCGCGCATGCACACGGCGCTTTTCCTGATCTTGCCCCGCGATGAAGCGCTGCTGCTCGGCCAGGCTGTCGTCAATCTCAGCGATCTTGCGGCGCAGCGTCATGGGGGCCTTATTGGGGTCCTTCTTGTAGAACTCCATCTCCACATCGAGCTTCTTGCGCTCCGCCTTCAGCTCCAGTGTTCGCTTTTCTGCGGTGGCCGTCACGTCATCCACCATCTGGATGGCCGCAGCGCGCTCCACATCGTGGGCAGCCTTGTCGGGGTAGCGGGCCACCAGCACGCGTTCGCGGCGGCGCTCTTCCACCACACGGGCGCGCTCTTCGGCATCCTTGCGGTTCTGGGCGTCCTGGGCTGCGCGCTCCAGCTCGGTGAGCGAGGGGCCAATCTGGCGGCGCGTTATGCCCGAAGGGCTGAGTTCGCGCTGCTCGCGGTCCAGGCATTCCGGGATGGGCCGGTCGGCCGTCAGCCGACGGCCGTTGCGGTCCACGCACGTGTAGATACCGCCCGTCGCACCCTGGGACTGTGCCGAGGCCAGCTCTGCGCCCAGGGTGAGCAGCATCACCCCGCCCATGATCCACGCCGACTTGCTCAAATGGTCTACCCTTCGTTAACACCGTACCGCTGGCGATAGGCCAGCACTTTTTCGTGATGCGAGCGCATCCCCTCTTCCCCGTTTTGGGAGAGATACAGCAATAAGTCTGCCAACCGGGCAATGGCACACACCTGCATGCCCAGTTGCTCGCGCACGTACTGCACGGCGCTGTGGTCCACGTCCTGGCCATTCTCCGTGGCTTTTTCCTGGCGGTCCAGCGCAATTGCAACCGCATGCGGCGTGGCACCCGCAGCGCGGATGATGGCGATGGACTCGCGGGCGGCGGTGCCAGCCGACATCACGTCGTCCACGATCAGCACACGGCCTTTGAGGGGTGCCCCCACCAGCGTGCCGCCCTCACCATGGTCCTTGGCCTCCTTGCGGTTGTAGGCAAAAGGCACGTTACGGCCCAGGCGCGCCAGCTCCACGGCCACGGTAGCGGCCAGCGGAATGCCCTTGTAGGCAGGGCCGAACACCATGTCGAATTCGATGCCGCTGGCCAGCAGGGCTTTTGCATAGAATTCCGCGAGCCGCCCGATCTTGCGGCCATCGTCGAACAGCCCTGCGTTGAAGAAATACGGGCTCAGGCGCCCCGCCTTGGTCTTGAATTCGCCAAACCGCAGCACGCCCGATTCGACGGCAAAACGTACAAAATCCTGCGCCAGCTGGCCCTGTTCCGAGGTTTGCGCGCCAACATCCACCATGGGGAATTCCTTGTTCAAGTTAACCAGCCTCAATCTCAATGGCATCCGCTCGGCCACCAGCAAAGGCGTGGAAAGCTGGATGGCAGCCACGCGGCCGGATTGTATTTGTGTGCAGGAAGTGAAGGCCCAGGCGGCCGACATGGCCAACCGGTTCGAGCGCATGGCGGGCCTGCAGGGCCACTTCCACTTTGCCCAGAAAAAGGGCTATTCCGGCGTGGGCATCTATACCCGGCACGAACCCTCTGATGTAGTCATTGGCTATGGGTCAGCAGAGTTCGATACAGAAGGTCGATATGTGGAGCTGCGTTTTGACACACCGGCCCGCAAGCTGTCGATCATCAGCGCTTACTTTCCGAGTGGTTCCTCGGGCGAAGAACGCCAGCAGGCCAAGTTTCGGTTCCTGGCCGAGATCCATCCCCACCTGATGAAAGTCAAGCGCGAACGTGACTTCATTCTGTGCGGCGACATCAACATTGCGCACCAGCAAATCGACTTGAAAAACTGGCGCAGCAACCAGAAAAACAGTGGTTTTTTACCCGAAGAACGGGCCTGGATGACAAAACTGTTGCACACAACTGATGAAGGCGGCGGCATCATAGACGTTTACCGTCAGTTACAACCTACCGCCACAGACACCGCCTACACATGGTGGAGCAACCGGGGGCAGGCGTATGCCAACAACGTGGGTTGGCGGCTGGATTACCACCTGGCCACCCCCGCGCTCGCGGCGCTGGCACGTGCTGAATCCATCTACAAAGGTGAAAAGTTCTCAGACCACGCTCCCATCACGGTGGACTACGACTTCAGCCTTTGACGATGCCCGCTCCTGACCCTTGATGACCGACACCGCTGTTCCCCCCTCCCTCCCCGCCCACGGTTTCCGCCCGCCCAATGCGGAATCCTTGTGGAAACAGCTCTCCGCCCCCCACCCCACCGTCGGCAAGGCGCGGCACCTGGGTGAAGCGCTGATCCACGCCGGCATGTTGTCCCCGTCGGCCCTGCAAGACGGCCTGCAGACCCAGCAGCAGGAGCGCAGCGCCGGGCAAAACCGGCTGATCGGGCAGATCCTGGTGGATGACGGTGTCCTGACTCAGGAGCAGTTGCGCCAGGTCATTGCCGCATGGCTGGGCGACTACACCGTGCACCCCGGCGACATCACCCCCGATCCGGCGGCCCTGGCCATGGTGCCCAGGGCGATGGCAGAGCGTGAATCGGTGTTGCCGCTGATCGCCCGCGACGACGCGCTGGTGCTGCTGATGGCCGACCCGCTCGATCGCGTGCTGCTGGACGAACTGCGGTTTCTCACGCAGCGGCGGCTCATTCCGCTGCAGGCCGCGCCAGGCACGCTGATGCCCGCCATTCACCGCGCCTACCGCACCCAGTCTGGCGGCGCCGACGCCACCACCGCTGCCCGCGCCACCTCGCGCGAGCTGGCCGCCAACCTGGGCAGCACCGTCCCGGACGCAGACTCCGAGCAAGCCGACGTGATCAGCGAGTCGGACAACACCCTGGTGCGGCTCATCAACTCGGTGATCGACGAAGCCATCCACCACCGCGCGTCCGACATCCACATCGAGACCGAGCCCGCGCCGCAGAACGTGCGCATCCGCCTGCGCATCGACGGCGACCTCACGCCCTACCTGGAGCTGCCCGCGCGCTACCGCTTTGCGATGGTGGCGCGCATCAAGATCATGGCGGGCATGGACATCTCCGAGCACCGCAAGCCCCAGGACGGCAAGATCGACTTCGCGCGCTTCGGAGGCCCGCCGGTGGAGCTGCGTGTGGTTACCGTGCCCACCTCGCGCGGACTGGAAGACGTGGTGCTGCGCCTGCTGGCCGGTGCCAAGCCCCTGCCGCTGGAGAACATCGGCCTGAGCCAGCCCAACCTGCTGGCGCTGCGCTCCGTGGTGCAAAAAAGTTATGGCCTGGTGCTGGTGTGCGGCCCTACGGGCTGCGGCAAGACGACCACGCTGCACTCGGTGGTGCGCGACATCAACACCGCAGGCCGCAAGATCTGGACGGCCGAAGACCCCATCGAGATCACGCAGGAGGGCCTGCGCCAGGTGCAGGTGAACCCGCGCATCGGCTGGACCTTTGCCGCCGCCATGCGCACTTTTTTGCGGGCCGACCCCGACGTGATCATGATCGGCGAGATGCGCGACGAGGAAACCGCGCGCATCGCCATCGAGGCCTCGCTGACGGGGCACCTGGTGCTGTCCACCCTGCACACCAACTCGGCGCCCGAGAGCATTGCGCGGCTGCTGGAGATTGGCCTGGACCCGTTCAACTTCTCCGATTCGCTGCTCGCCATCCTGGCCCAGCGCCTGGTGCGCCGCCTGTGCACAGCCTGCCGCGAGCCGCGTGTGGCCGACCACGACACGCTGCTGGGCCTGGCATCGCAGTACCTGGACAGTGGCACCAACAACTCCCCCGAGGCCCGCGAGGCACAGGTGGCGCGCTGGCGCCAGCAGCACGGCGGCGCACAGGGCGAGCTGCGCCTGTGGCGCCATGTGGGCTGCACGAAGTGCGACGGCCATGGCTACCACGGCCGGCTGGGCATCCATGAGCTGATGATGAGCGACGAGACCATCCGCCAGCACATCCGTCACCGCGCCCCCGCCTCGGACATCCGCCACTCGGCACTGGCCGCGGGCATGCTGACGCTGCGCCAAGACGGCATCGAGAAGGTGCTGCAGGGGCTGACCGACATGTCGGAAGTGGTCGCGGCAACCAACCTGTGAGGCGGGCACACCGCAGGTGATGCCTGCCGCCGATTTTTTAGCCAAATTGGGCTCTAGCGCTTATCTGACAAGCGCTAGCAGCTATCAATCAATGAGTCCTTCCGAGAAAAGGAACTCGCCCACCGGCTTGCGCGCACCGCCGCCTCAGCGATCCAGTTCGTAGTGAAACACCTTGGCAATGATCTGCCAGCGCCCGTCCACATGGATCAGGGTGAGCAGGTCGGTGAAGTGCTTGGGCAGGATGGCGCACTCCACCTTGGCCAGGGCCGTCACCGGCCCGGCAAACTCGATGGACAGGATGCGCTCCTGCACCGTCTCGCCCCGGCTGGCGGGCGAGGGGCGCTGGTCCACGATGGGGAAATATTCCTCCATGCGCAGGATCACCGCAGGCTCGGCCGTGGCGCAGGCATAGACCGCCTGCGGGTGGAACACGCGGCGCAGGCGCTGCGTGTCGCTGTGGCACAGGCCGTCGAAATATTCCTGCAGCACGGCGGCGACTGCGTCAAAGCGCGGGTCACTCATGGCGCGCTCCCGTCGGCGGCGGCGCGAGCGCGCTGGCGGCGCACGGTCACCGTTTCACCGGCCACGCCCCAGTTGTCGGTCTCGACCTCGTCGATCACGACAAAGGTGGTTGCGGGCTCCTTGTTCAGAACGCGCACCAGCAAATCGGTGGCGCCTTGGATCAGCGCCGCTTTTTGCGCACTGCTGACGCCTTCACGGGTCACTTTGATGTTGATGTAAGGCATGGCTATTTTCCTTGGGAGGAAGCAATGGCCTCTCAGCCCAGCAACCCTTCGGCCTGCATCGCGGCCTGCACGGCGGGGCGCGCGGCCACACGGCGCAGGAAAGCCTGCAGATGGGCCAGGTCGCTGATATCCAGCTTCACGAACTTGGCCCAGCCCAGCACCACAAAAAGGTAGGCATCGGCCGCCGTGAAGTGCTCGCCCGTCAGGTAGGGGCTGTGCTGCAGCTGCGCGTCCAGCCAGTCCATCTTCTTGCGCAGCAGAGCGGCCAGCGTGGCCTTGGCGTTGTCGTCCAGCCCGGCGTGGAACAAGGGCGTGAAGGACTTGTGCAGCTCGGTGCTCACGTAGTTCTGCCACTCCATCACCCGGTAGCGCGCCAGCGTACCAGCTGCGGGCATGAGCTGCGTGGCCTGGGCCTGGTCGGCGATGTATTGCGCAATGACCGGGCCTTCGGTGAGGCGGGAGCCGTCCGCCAGCTCCAGCACAGGCACCTGGCCTTTGGGGTTGATGGCATAAAAATCGCGCCCGTCCGCCGTGCGGTGGCGCTCGGTATCGACCTTCTCCAGGTCGAAGGTGAGGCCACATTCGCGCAACAGGATGTGGGGCGACAGGGAGCAGGCGGCGGGAGAAAAGTACAGCTTCATGGGGTTGCCTTTGGAGCGTGGTGGAAAGATGAAGCGATGGTATTGAGGATGCAAACAGCAATAAACTAGGCTTCAGGAATTTCACTGATTACATGAAGTAATAAACAGAACATGGCGCGCCAATTTGACGACCTGAAGCTGGGCAGCATCGAACTGTTCTGCCTGACCGCGCAGTGGCAAAGCTTCACGGCCGCCGCCCAGGCGGCCGGGCTGACGGCGGCAGCCGTGAGCCGATCGGTGGCGCGCATGGAGGCGCGCCTGGGCGTGCGGCTGTTCCAGCGCACCACGCGCCAGGTGCGGCTCACCGACGCAGGCAAGCGCTACTACGAGCAATGCCGCCAGGCGCTGGGCCAGCTGGCCGAGGCAGAACGCGAGCTGTCGGGCCAGCAGCAAAGCCCGGCAGGCCTCGTTCGCTTCAGCCTGCCCACCTCCTACGGGCACTGCCGCATCCTGCCCCTGCTGCCCGCATTTGCGCAGGCCTACCCCGACGTGGAGCTGGAGCTGCAGCTGAGCAACCGCAACGTGGACTTCACCGAAGAAGGCTTTGACTTGGCCGTGCGCGGTCGCGCCCCCATCGACTCGGGGCTGGTGGCGCGCAAGCTGGAGGACGCCGCCCTGATCGTGGTGGCCGCCCCGGCGTACCTGGCGCGTTGCGGCACGCCGCATGCCATCGCCGACCTGGCGGCGCACGAATGCATCCAGTTTGTGCTGCCCAGCAGCGGCCAGGCGGTGCCATGGATACTGCGCGACGCCGCCGGGCGCGATGCGCAGGTGCCCACCCAAGGCCACCTGCGCTGCGCCGACGACATCCTGGGCCCCGTGACCCTGGCGCGTGCAGGCGCAGGGCTGCTGCAGACCTACCGGTTCATTGTGGAAGCCGATCTGCACAGCGGCGCCTTGCAGGAGGTGCTGCCCGCCCATGCCGGTGCCTCTCGCCCGTTTTCGCTGCTGTACCCCGCCAACCGGCACATGCCGCTGCGCGTACGCGTGCTGGTGGATTTCCTGGTGCAGCGGCTCGCTGCGCGATAAAGCTCCCCCGTGACCAGGGCGCAAACAGACGGGTCAGGATGCGGGCGCACCCTCCTCTTGCACGCCCACGATGGCGTCGAGCAGTTCACTGATGCGCACCGGCTTGCCCAGCACCCGCGCCACTCCCAGGCCCTGCAGACGTTCGACGTCCACTGGGTTGCCACCGCCCGCCAGCACCACCACCCGCGCATCGCGCGGCGCAGCGAACCGACCCTGCCGGAGATCGCTGAGTAGCTCCAGGGCCTGCGGGCCCTCTTGGAGGTCCAGGACCATTCCATCAAAAGCATCGGCTGCCAGCATCGCGCGGGCCCGGCCCACGCTGCTGGCCTCGTGGAAATCCACCATGCCGAGATCGCGGGCCACCATGACCATGGTGCGCCGCAGCACGAACTGGGGTTCGATCAGCAAGATCCGGGGCAGCGGCGCGGTCATTCCTCGCCCTCTTGTCCCGCCAAGGTCTCGTTGGCGAGACGGCGCAGTGCATCCAGAATCGACCGTTCCACCCGCCCCAGGGTGCGCGGCACGGTGTCGATCACGCACAGCGTGCCAATGTGGTGCCCACCCGGGGCGCTGAGCGGCGCCCCCGCATAAAAGCGGATGTGGGGGTCTCCGGTCACCAACGGGTTGTCGGAAAAGCGCGGGTCACTGCTGGCATCCTCGACCACAAACAGCTCATCCTTCAGGATGGCGTGCCCACAGAAAGAGATCTCGCGCGGAGTTTCTGTGGCATCCAGGCCCACACGCGACTTGAACCACTGACGCTGCCCGTCCACCAGCGTGAGCAGGGCAATGGGCGTACCCAGCTGCTCGGCGGCAAAGCGTGCGAGGCGGTCAAAGCGCTCTTCGGGCGGCGTATCCAGAAGCAACAGGGCGCGCAAGGCGTTCAGTCGTTCGTCCTCATCAGCAGGTAGGGGTGCGGGGGTCATGGTGAATCCTGTGTTGGCGGTAGGTTGGTGTCTTGGCAGCTCAGCCCAGCAGATAGGCCATCTGAGCAAGATCGACGACCACCAGATTGGCGTGGTCGTCCACCGCACCTTGTGCATTGATCAGCCCCAGCTCACCCATGGCCCCCATGCGCATGCCGCTGCGCCGCGCGCTGTGCGCGGGCAGCCAGTCGCACAGGCTGCGGATGCCGATGCCGATAGGTGCTGCACAGTCCCCGGGTGCCTGGACGAGCACCGCCAGGAGCGGGTCGGGCGGCGCCGCCGACCGGCCAATGGCGGGCAGGTTGACGACACGGATGGTCTGGTCACGCCAGGCAAGAACGGCCTGCCGCCCCTGACGAAGATCGTCCCGGGCCTGCGGAGGGATCTCCACCACACCCACAATACCCTCCACCGGAGAGGCATAGCGCTGATCGGCAGCGAAGACCAGATAAGGCACGGGCTCGGCGGCGTCTGAAGGCACGGCGCCGTTGCGAGGCGCCGATGCGGCAGGGGCGACGCGGCTGATCGATGCACCCGGGGTGAGGCTGAACAGCTTGTCCACATCCAGTATCTGCAACTTGCCCAGATCGGGTCTCAGGACCACACCGGCCACCACGGCATCCTCGGGCGTGCGGGCTACCTCGTCGGGCGCCACATCGACAAACTGCTCGCACTCCGACACCGTCAGCCCAAGCACGAGTGGCCCCTGAACCACCAGCACCATCCACGGTGCCGCCTGGCGATCGCTGGCCTGGCGGCCTTCACTAATGTCCACCAGCGGCAGCTTGCGCTCCCGCCACTGGCCAATGGCCCAGGTGCGGTCATTGCGCCCCAGCGCAAGATCCGTCGCAGGCAGGGGCACCACCTGCTGCACGGCGGCCACAGGCACCGCCCACCGCTCCCGCCCGATCAGGAACACCGCGAACCGCTGTGCTCTGGCGCCCGGCCTTTGCACCGCCAACGCCGCTGCGCCCGCAGACCTTGCGGGGGCCAGTTCCGCCGCCGCACACCAAGCCTGAGCCAGCCGCATCAGCCGTGCCACTTCCAGAATGCACAGCGTGGGGGCCGCCGCAGACGCGGGCACCACCGACTCGAACAGTTCGCTGTCGTCCGGCGTGTGGTGCACCCTGCGCACGCCTTCCGCAGCCACCGGCTTCACGCCCAGCACGGCGTCCACGCGCACGCCCACCAGGGCATCTGCATGCTGCAGCACCAGCAGCCTTGAAGCGCTGTTGTCCTCATCGTCCGCCGTCGACAGCGGCAGCCAGCGCTCCAGCGCCACGATGGGCACGGCCGCACCCGCCACATCGGCAACACCCAGCAACGCGCCACTGCGGCGCGGCAGCACCGTCAGGCCCTGCGGCGGCAGCGGTACGGCTTGGCGAACCTGCTCAATGGGGATGGCGATATCGCAGCCGCCCACACGCACATGCACATGCGGAATCACCGCAGGGCTGGTAGTGGCCGGGGGCGGGTTCAGGTCCTGCATCGCAAGCAAGGCTCAATCCGCCTGGCGCGGGCTGCCACGGCCCTGCAAGTCTTCCAGCAGCCGGGCCACATCCTGCGTCGAATGCTCCTGCTCCTCGGTCGCAATGCGGATCTCGCTGATCGAGCGCGTTGTGGCTTCGACCGCGCCCAGGATGCGCGAGAACGCAGCATCCACTTCCTCGGACAGGCGGCTGCCCTCGGCAACGCGGCTGACGGTCTGGTGGATCAGCTTGGCAATCTCGCGCGCGGCCAGCGACGACTTCTCGGCCAGCTTGCGCACTTCGTCCGCCACCACCGAAAAGCCCACCCCTTGCTCGCCAGCGCGCGCGGCCTCGATGGCCGCGTTGAAGGCCAGCAGATGGGTCTGGCTGGAGATCTCGCTGATCGTGTCCACAATTTCATGGATGTCCGAAGATGAACGCTCGATGGCGAGGATCGCGTCCCGCGAACGGCGCACCAGCCCGCTGCCGTCGCCCGCCTCGCGCTGGGTCTGCTCGGCCAGCTCGGTGGAGCGGCCTGCACTGCGCGCCAGCCGCTTGATCGCATCGCTCATGGCATGCAGCACGGCGGTGATGTCCTGCACTTTCTGCGCCACCGCACTCTCGCGCTGCACCTGTGCGGTGATGTCGATCGCGTACTTGACCACCTTGTAGGGGCGGCCATCGACATCGAGGATGGGGTTGTACGTGGCCTGGATCCAGACCTCTGCGCCGTGCTTGCCGATGCGACGATAGCGTGCGCTCTGGAACTTGCCCTCGCCCAGATCCGCCCAGAAGTCACGGTAAGCCCGGCTTTGCACCAGGCCGGGCTCGCAGAACATGCTGTGGTGCTGGCCGCGAATTTCTGCCAGGGTGTAGCCCATGGTGCGCAGGAAGTTCGGATTCGCCACCAGCACGTTACCTTGCATATCGAACTCGATCACCGCTTGCGACAGGCTGATGGCGTCGATCTTGCCCTTGGTCTCGGTGGCGGACGTCATGTCGTGCGTGATGTCGACAGCGAACTTGACCACCTTGTACGGCTTGCCGGTGACGTCCAGGATCGGGTTGTACGAAGCCTGCAGCCAGATCTCTTTGCCCTCCTTGGAAAGGCGGCGATAGCGCCCGGCAAAGAACTCGCCACGGCCCAGGCGCGCCCAAAGGTCTGCATATTCGCTGGAGGCTGCAAACTCGGGTTGGCAGAACATGCGGTGGTGCTGGCCCACGACCTCGTCACGTCCATAGCCGAAAGCGTCCAGAAAGTTCGTGTTGGCGTCCAGAATCCGGCCCGTCAGGTCGAACTCGATCACAGCCTGCACCCGGTGGATCGCTGCGATCTTGCCCTCAAAGTCCGCCTGCTGTGCCCGCTGCGCGGTGATGTCGGTGGCTAGCTTGACCACACCCACCGTACGGCCCTCGGCATCCCGCACGGGGTTGTAAGAGGCCTGCAGCCAGACCGGCTTGCCCGCCTTGGTGACCCGCAAAAACACATCCTCGCGCACCTGCCCGGCGCGCAGTCCCTCCCACAGTGCCCGGTACGACTCGCTGGCCGTCACCTCGGGCGGACAGAACATGCGGTGGTGCTGGCCCAGGACCTCATTGGCGCTGTAGCCCATCAGGTCCAGAAACAGGCTGTTGGCCCGCAGCACCCGGCCCTCCAGGTCAAACTCGACCACGGCCTGCACATGCTCTAGCGCCGCCAGCAAAGCAGCAGTGCGCGCGGCCTCCTGGGGGGCGGATGGGAGGGTTTCGGTAGAAATGTTCATGGTGAAGTGTCGGTTGGGGCCCCAAGCGCCACGGGCTGATCGCCTGGATGAGGGATTCGGGGTAGAGCCCTTTGCGCGGTGGCGGCGAGCCGCCAGCATCTGGCGGCAAATGCAACCAGATGAAACGCTTGAACGAGTATGGCTTAATTTTGCTTTTCTGGCACAACCAACCCCATGCTCCGGTACCTCACCATCCCCGTCACCGCGTTCCAGCAAAACTGCTCCCTCGTATGGTGCGACGCCACCCACAAAGCTGCCGTGATCGACCCCGGCGGCGACCTGGAGGTGCTGCTGACAGAGATCCAGCGCCTGGGCCTCACCCTCGAACAGGTCTGGCTCACCCACGCCCACATCGACCACGCGGGCGGTACAGGCGAGCTGGCAGAGCGGCTTTCGCTGCCCATCGTTGGCCCCCACCCGGGCGACCAGTTCTGGATTGACGGCCTGCCGCAGCAAAGCGCGATGTTTGGGTTTCCGCCCGCGCATCACTTCACGCCCACGCGCTGGCTGCACGATGGCGACACGGTGCAGATCGGCAACGAGACCCTGAACGTGCGCCACTGCCCCGGCCACACGCCTGGGCATGTGGTGTTCCATGCGCCGCAGATCGACCGGGCGTTTGTGGGCGATGTGCTGTTTGCGGGCAGCATGGGCCGCACGGATTTCCCGCAGGGCAACCACCAGCAGCTCATCGACAGCATCACCCAGCGCTTGTGGCCCATGGGCAACCAGACGGTGTTCATCCCGGGGCATGGGCCCGAGAGCACTTTCGGGCGTGAGCGCCAGAGCAATCCCTACGTGGGCGGGACCTGAGACGTGCCTGAAGAGCCTCAGAAACGTCCCGCAGCGCTTCACTGCACATCGCCTCGTTAGTATCTTTTTGATAGCTGTCAGCGCTTGATGGACAAGCGCCAGTGGCAAATTTGGCTACTACTTTCTCCTTGTAGAAGGTAGCCACGCCCCGCCCGGGGCGGATATGCGCGGCAAAAGCGGCCAGTTCTGCGGACCGCCGATGGTCTGCATGCTTACGATGTATCGTGTTGTAAGCAGCCTGTGGCACCCTTGCCCAGACTCCATCCGCCCCGCCCCGCTTTCGCGCCATGAACCCCACCTTCAAGCCACGCCCTCCCCTAGCACCGCAGCGTGGCTCCAGCCTGGCGGGCAAGGCCTACTGGGCCATGGTGCAGCGGGTGGCGCTGACCGCTGCGGCCATTGATGTGGGCTACATCGTGCTGTTTCTGTGGTTGGGCTCGCAGCCCCTGGCGGCCATCAACGTGATCAGCATCGGCATGTACCTGGGCGCATACCGGCTCATACAGAAACGCTACAACGTGGCCGGGCTGTTGCTGATCTGGCTGGAGGTGGTGGGGCATTCGGCATTGGGTTCGCTGCTCATCGGCTGGGACAGCGGGTTTCACTACTACCTGCTGATGTTCATTCCTGCCATCGTGATTGCCAATACGCGGGGGTATGCCGCACCGATGGTGCTGGCGTTGCTGGCGTACTACCTGGGCCTGCATGCACTGAGCAGCCACCTGGGTCCGCTCGACCCCCTGCCCGCCCGCAGCGTCAACATCGTGAACTGGGTACACATCTGTCTGGTGTTCGCCATGTCGGCCGCGCTGTCGGCCTTTTACCGCCGCACGATCCTGATCGCGGAGGCCCGCTTGCGCAAGCAGGCCACGCTCGACCCGCTGACTGGCCTGGCCAACCGCAGCCACTTCGAAGCCCTGTCCACCAACGCGCTGGCGCGCAGCCAGCGCGACGGTGCGCCAGTCACCCTGCTGCTGTGTGATGTGGACTTGTTCAAACGGATCAACGACCAATACGGCCACGCCGTGGGTGACGAGGTACTGGTGGCCATGGCCAAAGTGCTGGCCGTCAACCTGCGCGAAGGGGACGTGCTGGCGCGCTGGGGCGGCGAGGAGTTTTTGGCGCTGATGCCCGCCAGCCCGCTGGACGCGGCCTGCGCCACCGCCGAACGCATCCGCGCCGCCATCGAGCAAACGCCGCTGGACGTGGGTCAGGCGCCCATCGCGCTGACCATGTCGTTTGGCGTGGCCCAGGTGCACAGCGCCGAAGACCTGCAAGCTGTCATTGCACGCGCCGACAAGGCGCTGTACCAAAGCAAGAACGCGGGCCGCAACCGGGTAAGCGTGGCATAGCTCCACGGCAGCCAAATTCTTAGTCAAATTAGCATCTATCGCTTACTCATCAAGCGCCAGAAGCTATCAAAACAGTAGCATCAGGATTCCCAGGCACCTTTCGATGGCGCGCCTCTGCCACCCGCCGTCCACGACTACCCGTTGCGCCGCGCCGCCTCGTACAGGCCCTGCACTTTGGGCACATTCACCTCCAGCTCACGGATGCGCGCGGGGCCTGAAGGGTGTGTGGACAAAAACGCCAGCCCGCCCTGCTTGCTGCCGCTGGCGTTGCCCATCTTCTGCCACAGGCTCACGGCGGCCGAGGGCTGGTAGCCTGCGCGGGCGGCCAGCTCCAGGCCCACCAGGTCGGCATCGGTCTCGTCCGAGCGGCTGAACTGCAGCGTGAGCAGCTGCCCACCCAGCCCCGCCGCCGCCTGGCCCAGGTCGCCAAGCCCCAGCAGCTGCGAGCCCAGGCGCAGTGCCAGGTTGGTGCCCTGCGTCTTGGCGATGCGCTCGCGCGCGTGTTCACGCAGGGCGTGGGCCATTTCGTGGCCCATGATCATGGCGGTCTCATCGTCGGTGAGCTTGAGCTGGTCCAGGATACCGGTGTAGAACGCAATCTTGCCGCCAGGCATGCAGAAGGCGTTGATCTGCGAACTGCCGATGAGGTTGACCTCCCAGCGCCATTGTTTGGCGCGGTCGTTCCACGGCATGGTGTGCGGAATCAGCCGCTTGGCGATGGCGTGCAGGCGCTGCAGCTGCGGGTGGTCGCTGGGTGCCAGCGCGCGCTTGGCCTTGGCCTGCTGCAGCATCTGCTGGTACTGCTGGGCTGCGGAGTTTTCCAGCGTTTCAGCGGGCACCAGCTTGCGCAGGCTGGATGCCGAGCCCACCTCGACCTGCGCGAGCACTGGCGCCGCAGCGCTGGCGCCTGCCGCCAGCAGGAAGGCGCGGCGCGCCGACCACGGGGACGAGGGCGCAACAGAGGGAGCGGGGCAGAAAAGACACATACAAGGCAATCCCAGAAGGAATAATGAGCGGCGCTGGCACACAACACACCAAAGCCTGCCGCGCAGATGGAGGCCGACAGGCTGGCTACAAGGGTGTGTCGGCGATGATAGACAAAACCTCCACGCGCACATGTCAGACACCTCCACTTCATCCGCCCCCAACCTCACCCCGGAAAAGCCGCACCGCACGCCCTGGCTGCAGACCCTGCGCGTGTACCTGGAGCCCGCCAGCCTGCGCATGCTCACGCTCGGGTTCTCGGCCGGGCTGCCACTGCTGCTGGTGCTGGGCACGCTGAGCTTTCGCCTGCGCGAGGCGGGCATTGACCGCAGCACCATCGGCTACCTGAGCTGGGTGGGCCTGGCCTACGGCTTCAAGTGGGTGTGGGCGCCACTGGTAGACCGGCTGCCGATTCCGCTGCTCACACACGCGCTGGGGCGAAGGCGCAGCTGGCTGCTGCTGTCGCAGGCGCTGATCGTGGGCGGGCTCATCGGCATGGCGTTGGCCGACCCGCGCCAGACCCTGGGGCCCATCGTGTGGTGCGCGTTGGCCGTGGCATTTGGCTCGGCCACGCAGGACATCGCGCTCGATGCGTTTCGCATCGAATCCGCCGACGCCAACCACCAGGCGGCGCTGGCAGCGTCGTACCAGACGGGCTACCGCCTGGCCATGATCTGGGCCGGAGCGGGCGTGTTGTGGATTGCAGCGCGCTCCGAGGTGGCGCCCGCCGTGGGCCAGGCCATCGCACAAGGCGCTGCGGCCTACCAGAACAGCGCGTGGCAAGTGGCGTACCTGGTGATGGCGGCCTCGATGGCCGTGGGCGTGGTCACCGTGCTGTTCTCACGCGAGCCCGCGCCGGTGCAACTGCCCCCTGCGCGCAACGCGGCGGAGTGGATCCAGAGCGCCATGGTGGAGCCTTTTGCCGACTTTCTGCGCCGCTATGGCTGGCACGCGGCGCTGATCCTGGCGCTGATCGCCGTCTACCGCATCAGCGATGTGGTGATGGGCATCATGGCCAACCCGTTCTATGTGGACATGGGCTTCACCAAGGACGAGGTGGCCGCCGTGACCAAGATCTACGGCGTGATCATGACGCTGGCCGGCGCCTTTGTGGGCGGCGTGTTGTCGATGCGGTTTGGCGTGATGCGCATCCTGATGCTGGGCGCCATCCTGAGCGCGGCCAGCAACCTGCTGTTCGCCTGGCTGGCGGGCCACGGACACGACGTGACGGCGCTGATTGCCGTGGTGTCGGCCGACAACCTGGCCAGCGGCATTGCGTCGGCCGCGTTCATCGCCTACCTGTCGAGCCTGACGAACGTGAGTTACTCGGCCACGCAGTACGCACTGTTCAGCTCGATGATGTTGCTGCTGCCCAAGTTTGTGGCGGGTTTCTCGGGCGATTACGTGAATGCGTTTGGCTATGCGCAGTTCTTCACATCGACGGCGCTGCTGGGGCTGCCGGTGCTGGTGCTGGTGTGGCTGGCGTCGCGGGTGCAGGCTCCCCCAGCAACGCAATCCGCACACACGTCCCCTGGCCCGGCACAGACGTGACATCCAGCTGCGCGCCGATAGCCTGCGCGCGGGCGCGCATGTTGGCCAGGCCCTGGCCCCCGGCTGCAGCCGGGCCGGGCATGCCGATGCCGTTGTCGGCGATCTCCAGTACCAGACGCGGCGACTCATCATCGGGCTGGCGTACCGGCCCCGGCTGCTGGCGCGCGCTGACCCGTACGCGGGTGGCCTGCGCATGCCGCAGCACGTTGGTGAATGCCTCCAGCAGGATGCGCTGGATCTGAAGCACCCTGTGCGGCGTGAGGCTGTCCAGCGTGGGCAGTTCTTCTTCCACCTGCCAATCGACCGAGATGCCCGAGGCGGCCAGCCGCGGCTGCAGCCGGTAGCGCAGCGTGGCCAGCACGGTGGCCAGGTCACCGTCCACCGGCTGCATGGCGTCCACGGCCATGCGCAATTCGTCCAGCGCCGCATTCGCGTGCTCACGCAGCTCGGCGCGGCTGGCACGGCCTTTGCCAATGAGGCTGAGCAGCCCCACCAGTTGCGAGCCGACGCCGTCGTGGATGTCGCGCATGATGCGCTGGCGCTCCTGCAGGGCCGCGTGCTTCTCATGCTCCTGCTGCAGGAGCGCGTAGCTGACCTCCAGCTCACGCTCGCGCTGGCGCACCTTCTCGTCCAGGGAATTGCTCAGGGCCTGGTATGCACGCACCTGGCGGGCATAACGATCCAGGATGAGCCAGCCCATCAGGAGCACGAAGAGCATGGTCGCCAGAGGAAGGTACGAAGAGCGGCCCACGCTTTCTGTCGCGATGCGGATCTCCAGGAAGTCGTACAGGCCCGCGCCTATGGGAACGAAGCTGGCAATACAGAAGGCGATGGCCTCGGGCTTGCGGGCCACGATCGCTTCGCGTGCAGCGATGACATAGGCCCCAACCGCAGGCACGAACAGCAATCCCAGCGCGGCGGTCCAGTACTCCGGCTGGAACAGGCCAAAAGCTGCTGACACCAGGAGGGTTTCAGCGAACAACAGCACCCAGAACGCCCGCCGGGCCCCAGGCCCGTCGCGGCCGATCAAAGCCAGCGAGAAGCGCACCAGCAGCAGGACGTGCACCGCCAGCGAGAGCGCCACGATGCCACCCCACACCGGCCATCCCAGGGGCGAGGTGCTCCACAGCCGGTCTCCGAAGCGCAGCATCCCGAACGGCGCGCACAGCGCGAAATAGCCGTACACCGGCTCCCGGTTGAGGTGCCACAGCCCTGCGGCAATCACACCCGTGAGGGCAAGTGCAAACACCACGGCCACTGCGCCCCACTGCCGCCAGACATAGCGCTCGCGGTACTGCGGCTGAAGCACGGCCTCGGGCCCGAAGCGCGGTGCAGCCAGTCCACCCCAGCGCACCGCTTGCACGGCTACACGAACCTCCAGCACGGTGGGGACGCTTTGGGACAATAGGCGCGCAGGCACGGGCACCCACAGCGGCGCCTTGGTCGCATCGGTGCGGCCGTCGCCCAGCACGCCGCGGTGTGCAATCAGATCGCCGCCGACGAAGACTTCGACCTGGTTGCCCACCCGGGGAAAATAGACCCCCCTGAGGATCCCATCGGACGGCACGGGAGGAAGCGTCAGCAGGTAGCGCGCGCGCCCGGACTTGCCGGGGTAGGCCTTGTCCCACAGATGCGGAAGCGCCACCAGCCCCGCCCAGGGTTCGGCGCCATCGGGTTCGAGGCACGCATGGGCCTGCGCAATCGTCCATACCTCCGGTTGGGCATGCACCGTGCCGCCCAGAAGCACCCACAGCACCGCAATCCAGAGCACGCGCAGCGGCGCCTCCCGCCGCATGCCCGGTAGCCTGCTACAGAAGCCCCAGCTGCCGCGCCTCGTGAATCGCCTCCGTCTTTGAATGAACCGCCAGCTTGCTGTAGATGTTCTTGACATGCGATTGGACCGTGGAAGGCGAGATGCCCAGGATCTCTGCGGTTTCGGCGTAGGTGTAGCCGCGCGCAAGCTTGGCGAGGATATCCCGCTCCCGCGCCGTCAAGGTCGCATCGACGGGAAGCGCACTGGTCGTCGCTGGCGCGGGCGACAGACGTGTCAGCAACTGGCGCGCGATGATGGGGGTCATGGGCGATCCGCCGGCATTCAGGCTCAGGACATGGTCGGCGAGATCGTCTTCGGTCCCGTCCTTGAGGAGGTAGCCGCGTGCGCCGGCTTCGAAGGCGCGCATCATGTTGGCTTCGTCACCGAACATGCTGATGACCATGATCTCGGTTCCGGGCGAAAGCTTGCGGCAATGGCTGATGACCTGAAGGCCGGAGCCGTCGGGCAACCCGAGGTCCACGAGGAGCACGTCCACACGGTTGTCGCGCAGCCAAGCCACCATCTCGCCCACCGTGCCCGCAGAGTAGGCCAGCCACAGGCGGTCGGCCCGCGCCAGCGCGTGCTCGAACCGCCGCCGCGTGCGCGGATCGTCCTCCACGATCGCCACGGAGATGTCGCGCCCGGACGGGGCAAGGCGAGGCTCCGGGAGCGTCATGCGGATGGCGGGCTGGCGCCGTGGCATCCCGGCGGAAGGAAGGGGGAATTCATGCTCCGAGCGTAGGGGCAAAGCAGTGCCCGCACAAGAAGAAGCTGCGCCTCCTGCTCATGGCATGCGTGCAACACAAGCGGCCCGGGCGGGACCGCGCGTCAGGGCAAGTTTGGCCGCGGTCGTACGGCTGCACGGGCTTGGTGGCTTTACGGGAGGTTTACATGGCCGACAACGCACCGAGACAGCCCTTGGCGACCATGAAGCCACCCGCTACTACACTGCCCCCATGAGTTCCCAACTGCTGATGATCGAAGACGACGCCCGCCTCGCACAGATGGTGGGCGAGTACCTGGGCCAGTCGGGCCTGCAGGTCACGCACCGCGCGGACGGCAAGAGTGGCCTGGCGCAGCTGCAGGGGCCCGACGCCGGGCCGCTGCCCGACCTCGTGATCCTGGACCTCATGCTGCCCGACATGGACGGCCTGGAAGTGTGCCGGCGCATCCGCTCGTTGCAAGGCCATGCGGCCCAGGTGCCGGTGCTCATGCTCACCGCCAAGGGCGACCCCATGGACCGCATCATCGGCCTGGAGCTGGGTGCCGACGATTACCTGCCCAAGCCGTTTGAGCCGCGCGAGCTGCTGGCCCGCATCCGCGCCATCCTGCGCCGCCGCACCGATGGCGGCAATGCAACGGCGGCCACGCAGGTCCTGCGTTTTGGCACGCTGGAGATCGACCGCGACGCCCGCACCGTGACCGTGGCAGGCGAGCTGGCCGACCTCACCTCCTACCAATTCGATTTGCTTGTGGCGCTGGCCGAGCGCGCGGGTCGCGTGCTCACGCGCGACCAGATCATGGAGGCCGTGCGCGGCCGCGAGCTGGAGGCGTTTGACCGCTCTATCGACGTGCACATGGGCCGCATCCGCGCCGCCATAGAGGCCGACGCCAAGAACCCGCGCCGCATCCTCACGGTGCGCGGCGTGGGCTACGTTTTTGCAAAACAACAAGACTGACATGTCCCCCCCTGAGTCGCTTCGCGCCTTCCCCCAAGAGGGACGACGCCCTCGCTGCGGGGCGGACGTTGGCTTGCGTCCCTGGCCTGGGCCTCGCCAGTTTTGAGCAATGCGCAGTTGCTGACGCTGCACGAACATTCATGTCCCTGTCCACCCCTTTTTCCCGCCGTCTGTACCTGCGCATCTGGCTGGCCGTGGTCGGCGGCATCGCGGTGCTGACGCTGACCGTGGGCTGGGCCTGGCGCATGGCCGAGGAACAAAAGGCGCAGAACGCCCAGCCGTTCGTGCCGCCCTCGCGCGAGATGGTGCTGCGCGATCCCAACGGCACGCAGGTGCTCAAGGGCTTGGCCACGCGCCAGCCCAGCGAGCCGGGCGAAGGCATTGAATTCCAGATCCAATCGGACACCGGGCAGGTCTTTCTGCTGCAGATGGCGCCTCGCCAGCCACGCGGCGATCGGGGCGGCAGACCGGGAGGCCCCAACCAGGGTGACGCCGCGTTCTGGACCCGCCCACCGTTCGGCTTTTTGTGGCTGCTGGGCATCGTGGGCCTGGCCGTGGCCGTGGGTGTGTACCCCATCATCCGGCGCCTCACGCTGCGGCTCGAAGCCCTGCAACGCAGCGTGCAAAAGTTTGGCGAGGGCGACCTGTCGGTGCGTGTGCCCGAGCAAGGGCAGGACGAAGTGGCCGACCTCGCGCGCCAGTTCAACGCCGCCGCTGCGCGCGTCGAAACGCTGGTCAAGTCGCACAAATCGCTGCTGGCCAACGCCTCGCACGAACTGCGCTCACCGCTCACCCGCATCCGCATGGGGCTGGAGCTGATGGGCGGACAGCAGCCCTCGCCCGCGTTCCGTGAGGAAATCCTGCGCAACATTGCCGAGCTGGACCAGCTGGTGGACGAGATCCTGCTGGCCAGTCGCCTGGATGCACGCGAAGCCGATGTGGGTACCGTGGAGCTGGTGGATCTGATCGGCCTGGCCGCCGAAGAGTGTGCACGCGTGGATGCCGACCTGGACGTGAGTTCGGACTCGGTGGACGTGCGCGGCATCCCCAAGCTTCTGCGCCGCGCCATCCGCAACCTGTTGGAAAACGCCCGGCGCTACAGCACCGGCGAGATCACCCTGGTGGTCGAACGCCGCCAGGGTCACGCCGAGGTGCGCGTGTGCGACCGGGGTCCGGGCGTACCGGTGACCCACCGCGAACGCATCTTCGAGCCCTTCTACCGCCTGCCTGGCGCCAGCGAACGCGCAGGCGGCGTGGGCCTGGGGCTGGCGCTGGTGCGCTCGATTGCTGGGCGGCACAACGGCACAGTGCATTGCGAGGACCGGCCGGATGGCGCGAGTGGCGCGTGCTTTGTGCTGCGGTTGCCCCTCCCCCAATAGCTATCACATCGATAGCTGCATGCGCTCATTGGATAAGCGCCACAAGCCATTTTTAGCTTAGCTCACGTTCTCCAACGCCAGGCCATCAGCGCATACAGCGCCGCCCCCAACCCCAGCGCAGCCCCCGCCACACCCAGCGCCCAGTCAAACCCCTGCGCCTGCGAACCCGCGCGCGCCAGGAGCACCGCCGCCATGGGCGGCCCCGCGATCTGGCCGATGCCATAAAGCGCGGTCATCAGGCCGGTGAAGCCTGCGCCCGCCTGGGGCCACTGGTGCCGCGCCTCCTGCAACGCAAAGAACGTGATGGCCGTGAAGGGCAGGCCCAGCAGCAGGCTACCGAATGCAAAGCCTGCCGGGCCGGGCCAGAGCAGGCCCAGGCCGATGGCCGCCGCCTGCAGCAGGTAGGCCCCCGCCAGCAGCAGGCGCCGGTCCCGCGCAGGGTGAATGCGCGTGGACAGCAGCGCCCCCAGCGCCACACCCGCGCCGAAGATCGGCCAGAACAGGTCGGGCCAGGCCGAGCCCGCAGGCAGCGCGGCCCGCGCGATCACGGGCAGGAAGGTGGCCGTGACGATGTAGCCCAGGCCGGCCAGGCCATAGGCCAGCGCCAGCAGGGCGCGCTCGGTTGCCGGGTGCGGCGCGGGCGGAGGTGGCGCCGTTGCCGCCGTGCTTGCGGCGCTTGGCACCACCGAGGAGGCTTCGCTGCCCCGCACCACCGGCCACACCAGCGCGCACAGCAAGGCGGCGAGCACGGCGAACACGGCCCAGCCCGTGGCGGCGCTCCAGCCCGCTGCCACCATGGCGCTGGTGGGCAGGCCGGTGGCGACGATGCCCAGGCCCGGGCCGCAAAAGATCAACCCGCCCAGGGCCGGATGCCCCAGGTGGGCCAGCCGGCCCATGCACCAGTTGGCCGTGCCCAGGAACACCATGGCGCTGGCCACACCGGCCAGCAGCCGCATCAGGGGCCACAGCCAGGGCCATGGCAAGGCCAGCGCGGCCGTGAGTAGCACCGTGGCCACCAGCCCGCCCCGTACCAGTGCCGCATTGCCAGGCACCGCGTCCAGGCGTCGGCCCAGCCAGGGCAAGGCCATGTACAGCAGCGCACCCCCCAGGTAGCCCGCGTAGTTGGCCGTGGCCAGCCAGCTGCCGGTGGCGATGTCCACCACGCCGTCGTGCAGCATCATGGGCAAGAGGGGCGTGAAGGCGAAGCGGCCGATGCCCATGGCGGCCGCCAGCGCGGCCATGCCCGCCAGTGCGACCTGGAGCGCGGAGGAGCCCGTGTCGCCATGGCGGGTGGATGCAAGCGTGGAAGAAGAAGTGGCCTGGGTCACGGCATGGGGGCGGTTGCGCGGTGGGACGGTGGGAGGGGAGTTGCGGCGTCGGATGCGGGGTCTTATGATCTTAGCAAGAGATTGAATTTTTGACATTCATACTTTTTCAAGATGGATAAAGTATCCCCCCCACTCGATCTGGCCGCCCTCGACATCTTCCGCACCGTGGCGGCAGAGGGTAGCGTCACGCGCGCGGCCGAGCGGCTGCAGCGCGTGCAGTCCAATGTGACCACGCGGGTGCGCCAGCTGGAGGCTGACCTGGGCACCCCGCTGTTCCTGCGCGAGGGCAAGCGCATGGCTCTCACGCCCGAGGGCGAGGTGCTGCGGGGCTACGCCGACCGGCTGCTGGCGCTGGCCGAAGAGGCACGGCAGGCCGTACGGCCAGGACAGCCCACAGGACGCCTGCGCCTGGGCTCGATGGAAAGCACCGCCGCCAGCCGCCTGCCCGCCCCGCTGGCGCAACTGCACCGCCAGTGGCCCGGAGTGGCGCTGGAGCTGTCGACCGCGCCCACGCGCGAACTGCTGGAGCGGCTGCGCGCCCATGCGCTCGACGCCGTGCTGGTGGCCTGGCCGCCAGGGCAGTCGCCCGACCCTGCGCTGGAAGCCAGCCCCGTGTTCGCTGAGGAACTGATCCTGGTGCTGCCCCCGGGGCATCCGATCGTGTCCGGCCCGCAGGATGTGGTGCCCGGCACGCTGGCGGTGTTCGAGCCCGGCTGCACCTACCGGGGGGTGGCGCAGGACTGGTTCGCAGCCCGCACCCCGCCCATGCAGACGCTGGAACTGGGCTCGTACCACGCCATCCTGGCCAGCGTGGCGGGGGGTGGCAGCGTGGGCATCGTGCCGCGCTCGGTGCTCCAGCTCTCGCCCCACGCCGCGCTGCTGGCCCAGCATCCCCTGACCACCCTGCAGACGCTGCTGGTGTGGCGCCACGGCTACCGGTCTGCGGCGCTGGATGCGCTGCAGCAAGTGCTGCGCGACTGACCGCTCTTCTCTTCTTCTCTTACTAGCGAACGGAACGCCACCATGCCCCACCGCAGCCTGCGCACCGCCCTCTCCCTGCGTCTGCCCATCATCCAGGGGCCCATGACGGGTTCCGACACCCCGGCGCTGGCTGCCTCCGTGTCCGCAGCGGGCGGGCTGGGCACCCTGGGCTGCGGCATGCGCTCCCCCGCAGCCATGGCCGAGGCGGCGGCCGAGGTGCGCCGCCGCACCGACCGGCCCTTCGGGCTCAATCTCTTCGTGCAAGACACGCCCGCGCCCGATGCAGCCACGGTGGAAAAGGCCGTGGCCCGCCTGGCGCCGCTGTATGCGGAGTTCGGCCTCACGCCCGCCGTGCCCGCGCGCTGGTGCGAGGACTTTGCGGCCCAGTTCGACGCCCTGGTCGAAGCGCGCCCGGCCGTGGCGAGTTTTACCTTCGGCATCCTGAACGCCGCGCAGGTCGATCGGCTGCACAGCGCGGACTGCACCGTCATCGGCACGGCCACCACCGTGGCCGAGGCCGTGGCCTGGGCCGATGTGGGCGCGGACGCGGTGGTCGCATCGGGCATGGAGGCGGGCGGCCACCGGGGCACTTTTTTGGCCACGGGCCGTCTGCAGGCCGAAAGCCTTGCGCCCGCAGAAAAGGCCCCTGCCGCCAAGGGCCCCTCGCAGGCCGACTTTGCGGCGTCCATGGTGGGCACCATGGCCCTCATCCCGCAGTGCGTGGATGCGCTGCGCCCCCGGGGCGTGGCGGTGATCGCGGCCGGCGGGATCATGGACGGGCGAGGCATCGCCGCGGCGCAGGCTCTGGGCGCCGAGGCGGTGCAGATGGGCACGGCCTTCCTGGCCTGCGACGAGTCGGGCATCGGCCCGGCCTACCGCGATGCGCTGGCCTACGCCACCGGCACGGACACGCGCACCACCCGCGTCTTCTCGGGCCGCCCGGCGCGCGGCATCGTCAACACCATGCTGCAGCGGCTGCACGCGCACGAGGCCGATGTGCCAGCCTATCCAGTGCAGAACGCCCTCACCGGCGCGCTGCGCCGGGCGTCTGCTGAGGCGGGGCGGGCGGACTACCTGTCCCTCTGGGCCGGCCAGGGCGTGGCTGCGGTGCGCCCCATGCCAGCGGCGGCGCTCGTGGCTGTGCTGGAAGAGGAATGGCGGGCTGCGCTGGCAGCCGTGGGAGCGCTGGGCGTGGAGCAGCCATAAAATGCTATTATTTTTATAGCATCTAGCGCTTTATGGATAAGCGCTAGAGGCCAATTCGGCTAAACATTAGACCGCACCAGTCAGCCACACGTGTGCCGAGCCATCTGACCAGGTGTGCACCCTGGCGTAGACAGGCTCAGCCCGAACGGCCGGGGGTGGGGAGACGGGCGCGGCGTCAAAATCCGCGCGGTCCCAACACCAATGCACCCGTGGAACCGGCTTTGCCGGGCCACTGGGTGCGTCCCCCTGCGGGGGAAGGCGCGCAGCGCCTCAGGGGGGTTTCAGTTCCTCCAGGGCAGTTCGCGCGCTGGCCCCTGGATGACAGGCGGCTGGGCGTTGATCTTCTCACCCGCCAGCACGCGCTCGTACATGCGCAGGTAGTTGCGGGCCATGCGCTCGGCGCCGAAGTGATCGACCACATGCTGGTGACAGGCGCGGGCGTCAAAGCGGTTGTTGCGCACCGCCTCGGCCAGCACGGAGGCTTCGGCCGACAGCACGCCGCAGTGCACCGGCACCAGCTCGGGCAATGCGCCGTAGGGCGTGGAAAACACCGGGCAGCCGAAGTACAGGCTTTCGATCACGGCCAGGCCAAAGGGCTCGTGCCAGCGCACCGGAAAGATCAGCCCGCGCGAGGCATTGAGCAGGCTGGTCTTCTGCGTGCCGCCCACCATGCCGTGGAAGTGGATCTTGCGCGACAGCGTCCAGCGAAAGCCGCGCTTGAAGTTGATGCGATCGCCGCCCAGCACGTCCAGCTCCACACCCGCGAGCTTGGCCACCTTGATGGCGCCGCTCACGTTCTTCACGCCCCAGGCCGCCTTGCCCAGAAAGTGGTAGTGGGGCCGTGGGCGGTCAAAGTCCACCGGGCCATAGCCGCTCCAATCGAGTCCGTTGTAGACAAACTCGGTGGAACCGTAACGCGCGGCGTGGTCACGCGAGAGGAACACGGTGTTCAGCGGCAGCGGCTTGGGCTTGCGCGCGTTGCCGTGCTCGGTGACCAGATAGGGCCGGCTCAGCTCGGTGCGGGGGTTGAACTGGAAATGCGCAATGTCCACATCGGCCGGGATCTGGCCCTCCCACGGTGCGTCGGGGCGGATGGGCAGCACATGGCCGAAGTCGCAGCTGGAGCCGTCGGGCACCAGATAGCTCACGCGGTGACCGAGCTGCACCAGCGTCTTGCCCAGATCCCAGATCACACGCTCGGTACCGCCGTAGCCGTAGACGGGGATGGGGGAGTTGTTGATGAGCAGGATGTGCATAGGGAAATCTTTCGTCTCAGTTTTCCATGGCGCTACGCGACACCCGCAGACCATGAAACTGGCGCGGCCCAAGCCAGTGCCACCGTGGAACTGGCTTTGCCAGGCCACGGGTGGCGTCCCCCTCCCGCGCAGCGAGAGAGGGGGAAGGCGCGAAGCGACTCAGGGGGTGCTTCATCTAAAGCGGTCTTGGGCAGCCCATGCGCGTGCGCCGCTCGTGCAGGGCCGCCAGCACCAGGGGGCACATGAAGAGGTAGAACATGTTGCCGCTGTTGTGAGCCAGAAACACTTGCGTGAGCCCAAAACCGATGTACGACAGGGGCACCATCACACCCACCAGGCACAGCGAGAGCGACTCCTTGTCCATCTTGCCGGAACCGTCGCGAATGCGCCGCGCCGTGGGCCAGAACATCGCGAGCGGAATGCCGTAGAACGCCATGAGCAACAGCACGCCAGGCAGCCCGCGTTTGGCAAACAGGTCCAGGATTTCGTTGTGCGCGTGCCCAAATTCGAGCACCACGGGATGCGCCAGCCCGGCGGCCACGCGCCGGGCCTTCTCGTCGGTGTACCCGGCCCGGCCCCAGCCGGTGAAGGGCCGGTCCCAGCCCATCTGCCACGCCAGGCGCCAATGCGCCAGCCGCTGGCCAACCGAGCTGCGGCCGTCACCGTGGTCCTTGTAGACCTGCACTTCCTGGCGCGCCTCGTCCACCCGCTGCTCCACCGCAGGCACCTGCGACAGCGCAGCCGCCGCCAGCGCCAGCGCACACAGGCCCCAGTACACGCGCCGCTGCCCGGTGGTGCGCACCAGCAGCCAGGCACACACGGGCAGCAACAGCACCAGCGCCAGCCAGCCGCCGCGCGACTGGGAGAGCACCGAGCCGGCGGCACCCAGCCCGATGGCGCTGGCCAGCAGCAACCGCTGCCACAGGCACCAGCGCTTCCATTGCACAACGAGCAGCAGGCCGCTCATCACGGCCAGCAGCATGCTCAGATTGCCGTACTGGATGGCGTTGGTAAATCCATTGGCACGCGGCAGCTCCATCACGAAGGTCTGGTACAGCGCAACCAGCCCGCTGCCCACTGCGCCGACCGCCACACCCATCCACAGCCAGGCGGCACGGGGCTCGAACGTCATCAGGAAAAAGATGCAAGGCAAGGCCAGGAGGTATTTGACCGGCCGATCCATGCTGCCCCAGCCCCAGGTGGCGCCCACATCCAGCATCCACAGCGCAGCCATGCACGAAAAAGCCGCCGTCAGCCACCAGGCGGCACGCGGCGCAGGGCGGCGCCACCACAGCGGCGCGCTGGCCAGCGTGGCCAGCAGCAGCAGCACGGCGCCGTAGGAATAGCCCGAGGGCAGCCACAGCGCCAGCCCCGGGACCATGAACGCGCCAATGCTGGCGCAACGGGAAAACCAGCGGTGGGTATCCTGCGGAGACGTCATCAGCGAATCACCCGCCCCGTCAGGCTGTCGCGGTCGTAGTGCAGGGCGGCGTACCGGAAAAAGCCCTCCAACGCCACAAACAGGCAGTACAGAAAGCCCGCGCCGCCACACAAAAAGCC
Source organism: Acidovorax sp. JMULE5 (assembly GCF_013376875.1). Lineage (GTDB taxonomy): Bacteria > Pseudomonadota > Gammaproteobacteria > Burkholderiales > Burkholderiaceae_C > Acidovorax > Acidovorax facilis. Next base: position 3,938,939 of record NZ_CP035951.1, on the reverse strand, counting down.
CAGCCGGAACACATACAGACGCAGGAACATCGACCCGCCCGACGCCAGGCCCCGCAAGACCCCGCCGCGTTTGCCCGCCTCCGCCCGCTTGGCGGCACCGAGCATCACGTACTGCGTGAGCTTCTCCAGGCTGCCGCGCACCGTGGTGCGGGAGTAGTGCAGCAGCCGCGCCTTGATGAGGCGACGCGGCACCGCTGCGCCACCGGGCAGGGCATGGAGCTGGGCCTGCTCGTGCACCACCCCGGTGTATTCCTTCACCAGCGCACGCACAAACAGGCGCTCGATCTGCGACTGCGACCGGAAATACTTGAGCTCGTGCCCATAGGCCACCATGCGCCAGCGGATGGTCCACACTGCTTGCTCGCCCGAACGGACGATGGCCTGCAGCTCCTGCGCGAACGCGGGTGTCATCACCTCGTCAGCGTCGAGGAAAAACACATAGTCGCCGCGCGAATGCGCCAGCAGCCGGTTGCGCTGCACGGCAAAGCCCTGCCAGTCGGGATAGCTGTGGACTTCGGCGCCCAGGCTTTGGGCGATGGCCACGGTGTTGTCCGTGCTGCCGCTGTCCACCACCAGCAGCTGGTCGGCGAACGCGGCGCTTTTCAGGCAGGCCTCGATGCGGTGCGCCTCGTTGTGGGTCAGCACCGCCACGGTCAACGTGGGCGGCGCCGATGCGCCGCCGGTTCCCACGGGCATCAATCAGTGGCCAGCGTGTACGTGCTCGCCCGCCTTCAGGCGGTACACCGTGCCACAGTACGGGCACTTGGCCTCGCCGGTGCGGGCCACGTCCAGGTACACCTTGGGGTGGCTGTTCCAGATTTTCATATCGGCCTTGGGGCTGGGGCAGAAAACCCCACCCTGGGCATTGAGGTCCTTGGCCAGGAGTTCGATGGCGGCTTGGGACATGGTGTTCAGACTTTCGCGAGCCAGTGGGCGTAGTTGGAGTTGCGGCCGTTGACGATGTCAAAGAAGGCGCTCTGGATTTTTTCGGTGATGGGGCCGCGTGATCCGCTGCCCAGCTCGATCCGGTCGAGTTCGCGGATGGGGGTCACTTCAGCCGCCGTGCCGGTGAAGAACGCTTCGTCGGCGATGTACACCTCGTCGCGCGTGATGCGCTTTTGCACGATCTCCAGGCCCAGGTCCTTGGCGATGTGGAACACGGTGTTGCGGGTGATGCCGTTGAGAGCACCGGCCGACAGGTCGGGCGTGTAGATCACGCCGTTCTTGATGACAAAGATGTTTTCGCCCGCACCTTCGGACACGAAGCCAGAGCTGTCGAGCAGCAGTGCTTCGTCGTAGCCGTCGTCCAGCGCTTCCATGTTGGCGAGGATGGAATTGGTGTAGTTGCTCACCGCCTTGGCCTGCGTCATGGTGATGTTGACGTGGTGGCGGGTGTAGCTGCTGGTCTTGACGCGGATGCCGCGCTTCATGCCTTCTTCGCCCAGGTAGGCGCCCCAGGCCCAGGCGGCCACCATGAGGTGGATCTGGTTGCCCTTGGGCGAAACACCCAGCTTTTGGGAGCCGATCCAGGTCAATGGACGCAGATAGCAGGATTCGAGCTTGTTTTCACGCACCACAGCCTTCTGGGCTTCGTTCACTTCTTCCTTGGTGAACGGGATCTTCATGCGCAGGATCTTGGCGCTGTTGAAGAGGCGGTCGGTGTGCTCTTCCAGTCGGAAGATCGCCGTGCCGTTGGCCGTGTTGTACGCGCGCACGCCTTCGAAGGCGCCGCAGCCGTAGTGCAGGGTGTGGGTCAGCACATGGATCTTGGCGTCGCGCCAATCGACCATCTGGCCGTCCATCCAAATCTTGCCGTCACGGTCGGCCATCGAGGGAACTACGGGGCTCATGGGAATCCTTTGGTTGCTGTGGGTCGCAAAACCGGGATTTTACGGGGCCGCAGCGGGCCAGGAACCGGGGCACCAGGGTGCAGTGCAGCAAATGGTGCCCCGCCAAGGGCAAGGGCCTGTGCAGCGGTCAGCCTTGGGGGGGAGTGGCGGCCGCTTCGCCCTCCGGCCGCACCAGCGTCCATTTCACCAATTTGCCATGGCGAAACTCGCAGGTCACATGCGACTGGGTGCCGTCTGTCCAGCGGTACACCTCGGGGTCAGCGCCCTCGGGCGACAGCAGTTCCCCCAGCGCCTGCGTCATGGCCACCACATGCATCAGGTTCACGCCCTCAGCCAGCCGGGCATTGAGCATGACCGCACTGCCCACATAGCCGATGGGGCGCTTGGCGGCCTTCTTCATCACATTCACCAGCCGCGTGAAATGCAGCAGGGCCCACATGACCAGCCCGCCCACCACGGCCGCCACACCGGCCCAGCCGTAGGCTGTAAAACCAAACCCGACCAGGGCCACCGCCCCCAGGGGCACCAGGATATTGCGCAGATTCATAGGCTGGGATTGTCTTACGGCCTCAACCGTGTGTGGCTGTGGGCATTGCTTACAAGCCCCGCACCACGTTCATGGCCTCTTCCACCCGCTCCACCGCGTGGATGGTCAGCCCCTCAATGGGTTTCTTGGGCGCATTGGCCTTGGGCACCACGGCCACACTGAAACCGAGCTTGGCAGCTTCCTTCAGGCGCTCCTGGCCGCGGGGCGCGGGCCGCACCTCGCCCGCCAGCCCCACCTCGCCAAACGCCAGAAAGCCGCGCGGCAGCGCCTTGCCGCGCAGGCTGGAGGTGATGGACAGCATCACCGCCAGGTCGGCCGCTGGCTCGCTGATGCGCACGCCGCCCACGGCATTCACGAACACGTCCTGGTCCATGCACGCAACCCCCGCGTGGCGGTGCAGCACGGCCAGCAGCATGGCCAAGCGGTCCTTGTCCAGGCCCACGGACAGGCGCCGGGGGCTGGGGCCACCGCTGTCCACCAGGGCCTGGATCTCCACCAGCAGCGGGCGTGTGCCCTCCAGCGTCACCATCACGCAGCTGCCGGGCACGGGCTCGGAATGCTGGCTCAAAAAAATGGCGCTGGGGTTGCTCACGCCCTTGAGGCCCTTCTCGGTCATTGCAAACACGCCGATTTCGTTGACCGCGCCGAAGCGGTTCTTGATGGCCCGCACCAGGCGGAACTGGCTGTGCGTGTCGCCTTCGAAGTACAGCACCGTGTCCACCATGTGCTCCAGCACGCGCGGCCCAGCCAGCGCACCTTCCTTGGTCACATGGCCCACCAGCACGATGGCCACGCCCGAGGCCTTGGCACAACGCGTGAGGTGCGCCGCACATTCGCGCACCTGCGCCACGGAGCCAGGCGCGGACGTGAGCTGGTCGGAGTACACGGTCTGGATCGAGTCGATCACGGCCACCGCAGGCTGCATGGACTCGATAGTCGCCAGAATCTTTTCGAGCTGGATCTCGGCCAGCACGTTGACCTGGCTGTGGTCCAGCCCCAGGCGGCGCGAGCGCAGGGCCACCTGGGCACCGCTTTCCTCACCCGTCACATACAAGGTAGGCAGCCCTGCGCGCTGAAGCGCATCCAGCGCCTGCAGCAGCAGCGTGGATTTGCCGATGCCCGGGTCGCCACCGATCAGCACCACGCCGCCTTCCACGATGCCACCGCCCAGCACCCGGTCCAGCTCGTCGATGCCGCTGGGCGTGCGCTCCACATCGCTGGCCTCGATGGCCGACAGCGGCATCACGGCCTGCGCCTGGGCCAGGCCCGCAAACTGCGATCCGCTGTAGCGGTTCTTGCCCGGCGCGGCCTCGGCCACCGATTCGATCAGCGTGTTCCAGGCGCCGCAGGCCGGGCATTTCCCCAGCCAGCGCGGGCTGGTGCCGCCGCATTCGGTGCAGGTGAACGTGGTTTTTTCTTTGGCCATGGCAGGTATCGGTAAGAAGCCCCAAGGTGGGGGCAGCCGACTATAGCGGCCGTGCCCACACGCGCTGGCCACAGCCCGTACGATGGCGGGCTTGGCACCGCCGAACGGAGTTCAGATTGCAGACACCCAACAACCCCTTCAAACAGGCCATGGCCCAGGGCCAAGCGCAGATCGGCCTCTGGCTTGGGCTGGCCGACGCCTACAGCGCAGAGATCCTAGCGGGCACCGGCTACGACTGGCTGCTGGTCGATGGCGAACATGCGCCCAATGACCTGCGCACCATCCTGCACCAGCTGCAGGCCATTGCCAGTGCGGCCAGCGCCCTGCCCCCGGGCGCGCAGGCGCCCCATCCCATTGCGCGTGTGCCCGTGGGCGACACGGCCCTCATCAAACAGTACCTGGACATTGGCGCGCAGACGCTGCTCGTACCCATGGTGGACACGGCCGAGCAAGCCCAGCAGCTGGTGCGCGCCACGCGCTACGCGCCCGAGGGTGTGCGCGGCATGGGCAGCGCGCTGGCCCGCTCGTCGCGCTGGCAGGCTTACCCGCAGTATGTGCACGAGGCCAACCAGCAGATCAGCCTGCTGGTGCAGGCCGAGACGGTCGAAGCCATGGCCAACCTTGATGCGATTGCCGCCACGCCCGGCGTGGATGGCGTGTTCATCGGCCCGGCCGACCTGTCGGCTTCCATGGGCCACCCCGGCAACCCGGGGCACCCTGATGTGCAGGCCGCCATCCACGACGGCATCCAGCGCATCCTGCGCGCGGGCAAGGCGCCGGGCATTCTTGCCACCACCGAGTCGCAGGCGCGCCAGTGGCTGGCAGCGGGCGCGCTGTTTGTGGCCGTGGGCGTGGACACCATGCTGCTGGCCAGCGCTGCGCAGAATCTGCTGGCGCGCTTTCGCGCCGACGCTGGGGGCACACCAGCGCGCCCTGCGGGCTACTGAAGCCCACAAGACACCACACACCAATTCACCACGACACTCACCGGAAGACAAAGGCACGACCACCATGAAAGTTTGTATTTACGGCGCTGGCGCCATCGGCGGTTGGCTGGGCGTGGCCCTGGCGCAAGCGGGCCACCCGGTCAGCATGGTGGCGCGCGGCGATACGCTGCGCGTCCTGCAGGCCGACGGGCTGCGCATGCGGCGCGCGGACGGCACCCTGGCGCAGGTAGCAGTCACGGCCCACAGCGACCCAGCAGCGCTGGGCGTGCAAGACCTGGTCGTGGTCGCCGTCAAGGCCCCGGGTCTGCCCGATGTGGCGCGCGCCATGGCGCCGCTGATCGGGCCGGACACCATCGTGCTCACCGCCATGAACGGCGTGCCGTGGTGGTTTCTCGACGGCTTCGGCGGCGCCGCGCAGGGCCATGCCCTCGAATCCGTGGACGCGGGGGGCGTGATTGCCCAAGCCATCCCTGCGCGCCATGTGGTGGGCAGCGTGGTGCACACCAGCTGCTCGCTCGAAGCGCCGGGTTTCGTCAAACAGCATTTCGGCAACCGCCTCATCGTGGGCGAGCCGGACGGCAGCCAGAGCGCGCGCCTGCAAGCGCTGGCCGACACGCTGCAGCGCGGTGGCATCGATGTGGAGGTGAGCAGCTGCATCCAGAAGGACATCTGGTTCAAGCTGTGGGGCAACCTCACGATGAACCCCATCAGCGCGCTCACCGGCGCCACCACCGACCGCATCCTCGACGACGATCTGGTGCGCGGCTTTGTGAGCGCCGTGATGCTGGAGGCCAAGGCCATCGGCGACAAGCTGGGCCTGCCGATTGACCAGCAGCCCGAGGACCGCCACGCCGTCACGCGCAAGCTGGGTGCGTTCAAGACCTCGATGCTGCAGGACGTGGAAGCGAATAAGCCGATGGAGATCGACGCCCTGGTGGGCGCCGTGCGCGAGCTGGGCCAGATCACCGGCACGCCAACGCCCCACACCGACGCGCTGCTGGGCCTCACGCGGCTGATGGCGCGCACGCGTGGCCTGTACTGAGTCATTTCAAGCAAAATCGGCTGCAGGCGCTAGTGGAATATGCGTCAACAGCTATTTAATTCATAGCAAACCAACCATGACCCAACTCGCGCTGTACTACACCCCCGGCACCTGCGCGCAGGCCGTTCGCATCGCTTTGGAAGAAGCGTGCGCCCCCTACGACCTGGTGCGCGTGGACTTCGCCGCTGGCCAGCAACGCACACCCGAGTATCTGGCGGTGAACCCCAAGGGCCGCGTGCCCGCGCTGGCCACGCCGCACGGCACGCTGACCGAAACCCCGGCGCTGCTGGCCTATGTGGCACAGAGCTTTCCCGAGGCGCGCCTGGCGCCCGCCGACGCGCATGGTTTTGCGCGCCTGCAAGAGTTCCACAGCTACCTCGCGTCCACCGTGCACATCGCCCATGCCCACCGCCCCCGCGCCAGCCGCTGGGCCGATGAGCCCGAAGCCCAGGCGGCGATGCAGCGCAAGGTGCCGCAGAACATGACGGAGTGCTTTCACCTCATCGAAACCCACTACCTGCCGCAAGCGGACCAGGGGCCCTGGGTTATGGGCGAGCAGTACACCGTGGCCGACGGCTACCTGTTCACCATCGGCACCTGGCTGCACAGCGACGGCGTGGACATCGCCCAGTTCCCGAAGGTGTTTGCACACACACAGCGCATGCTGCAGCGCCCCGCCGTGCAGCGCGCACTGGCCTGATACGCCACCTGCGGACGCAAAAAAAACCCCGGTGCTTCTGACACGAAGCACCGGGGTTTTTTGCTGGCAACCGGGATCAGTTCACCTTCAGATACCGCCAGTCGATGCGGTTGTCGGCGCGGTGGATGATCTCCACCTTCTTGGTACCCGCCCACGGGATCACCTGGTTGTACAGCGGGATGTGCGACACCAGTTCGTGCTCCTTGATCAGCGCCTGCTCGATCAGGCCGTTGCGCGTCGCAGTATCCGTTTCCTTCTTCACCCGCTCGATCAGCGCATCGAGTTGCGGGTCCGAGAAGCGGCCCAGGTTGAAGTTGCCATCCCCGCCCGCGCCGGGGGAGCGCACCAGCGACTGCAGGCTGTAGAACGCATCGAACGTGGGCACGCCCCAGCCCAGCAGGTAAATGCTGGCTTCGTTGCGCTGGATCATCGGGAAGTAGGTGGCAAACGGCAGTGAGCGCAGCTTGGCTTTGACGCCCACCTTGGCCCAGTGTGACGTGATGGCCTGGCACAGCTGTTCGTCGTTGATATAGCGGCCCGCGCTGCAGGCAAAGTCCACTTCAAACCCGTTGGGGTAGCCCGCGTCGGCCAGCAGCTTTTGCGCGGCCTTGGCGTCGTAGGGGTAGCGCACGTCGGCCTTCTTGGTCCAGCCGTTGACCTGGTTGGCAATGAGCGTGCCCGTGGGCTGGGCCAGGCCGCGCAGCACCACGCGCTGGATGGACTGGATGTCGATGGCCTGGTACAGCGCCTTGCGCACGCGCAGGTCCTTCAGCGGGTTCTTGCCCTTCACGTCCGAGCCGGGCAGCTCGTCGCGGAACTGGTCCAGACCCAGGAAGATGGTGCGGTACTCCGGCCCTTCGAGCACCTGCAGGGTGGGCGTCTGCTTGATGCGCGCCAGGTCTTGCAGGCTGGGGTCGATCACAAAGTCAATCTCACCCGACAGCAGCGCCGCCGTGCGCGTGGCGTCGGCCTTGATGGGGGTGTAGACGATCTCGGTCAGGTTGGTGGGGTACTTGCCCTTGCCCCACCAGTTCGGGTTGGGCTCCAGCACCACGCGCTGGTCGGGTGCCCACTGCTTGAGCTGGTAGGGGCCGGTGCCCAGCGCGTTGCGGTGGGCGTACGTTTCGTCCTTGGTCTTGATGTCCTTGGGCTCGACCGACTTGTTCTTTTCGGCCCAGGCTTTGCTCATGATGCGCAACTCAGTGAGCTGGTTCACCAGCACGGGGTTGGGCAGGTCGGAATGGATGTCGATGGTGTAGGCATCGACCTTTTCCACGCGGTCAATGCCCTGGGTGTAAACAGCAAAGTTCGAGCTTTTGGCCTTGGCCCGTTCCAGCGAGAACTTGGCATCGTCGGCCGTGAACTCGCTGCCATCGCTGAACTTCACGCCCTTGCGCAACGTCAGGCGCAGCTGCGTGGGCTTGATGAGCTTCCACTCGGTGGCCAGCGACGGCTCGGGCTTGAAGGTCTTGCTGTTGTATTCGACCAGCGTGTCGTACACCGCGCCGTGCATGGTGTTGTTCACGCCCACGTTCTGGGTGTGGATGTCCCAGGTGGAAATGTCCACCGAGCGGGACCAGCGGAAAGTCTTGGCCTGCACGGCCATCGGAAGCGCCGTGGCCAGCGCGGCCGCGAGCAAGAGGGTCTTGAAACGCATGGGGAATCACTCCAGATCAGTCAGTCCCCCACTATGGCGCAAGTCGCTTCTCCGTGTAACGAACTTGTGTTTGTTAGCTTAGAACCATCACCATGGCCAAACCCATCATCGTGACGGCCGTGCCAGCGTCCAGCACCCGCCAGGCACCGGGCGATGCGAACAAAGGCGCCAGCCAGCGCGAGCCAAACCCAAGGGTCAGGAACCACAAGGCGCTGGCCAGCGAGCCCCCGGCGGCAAAGGTGGCACGGCCCCAGGTGGGGTACGGGGTGGCCATGGTGCCCAGCAGCAGCACGGTGTCCAGGTACACATGCGGGTTCAGCCAGGTCAGCGCCAGCACCGTGAGCACGGTGGTGCGCAGGCTGGCGCCCGGCCCGTTGGCGGACACCAGCAGCTGGGCGGGCTTGAAGGCCCGGCTGGCGGCCTGCACGGCGTAGGCGGCCAGGAAGAGCGCGCCCGCCCAGCGCATGAACTGCGCCCACTCGGGCCGTGCCAGCAGCACCCCGCCCATGCCCCACACCCCCGCCTGCAACAGCACCGCATCGGACAGTGCGCACACCAGCACTACCGGCATCACATGCTCGCGCCGCAGGCCCTGGCGCAGCACGAAGGCGTTTTGCGCGCCAATGGCCATGATCAGAAGTGCCGTCGAAGTGAATCCGTGAAGAAAGGCAGTGGTGCTCATGGGCGTGGATTGTGGGGATCGCATTCTCGTCACGCCAGCTATACTTTTTAACGATCCGTCAAAATGGCTAACGCACCATGCCCCTCGACTCTGCCCAGCTCAACGCCTTTGCCACCGTGATCGACGAGGGCAGCTTCGAGCGTGCCGCTGCCGCGCTGCACGTCACCCGCTCGGCGGTGTCACAGCGCGTGAAACTGCTGGAAGAACGCGTGGGCCAGGTGCTGGTGCGCCGCGCCACGCCCTGCACACCCACCGAAGCGGGGCAGGCGCTGTACCGGCACGCACGCGAAGTGGCACTGAGCGAGACCGACGCGCTGGCCACCATTGGCGGCGGGCAGCACACGTCCACGCGCCTGGCCATTGGCGTCAATGCTGACTCGCTGGCCACCTGGTTCCCCCACGCCATGGCCCAGGCGGCCGAGGGCCAGAGCATCACCTTCGACATCCACGTGGAGGACCAGGACCATTCAGCCAACCTGCTGCGCGAAGGCCGCGTGATGGCCGCCGTGACGGCCGACCCGCAGCCCGTGCAGGGCTGCAAGGTGCTGCCGCTGGGCACGCTGCGCTACCGGGCGCTGGCCAGCCCCGCGTTCATGCAGCGCTACTTTGCTCAAGGGGTGACCGCTGCTGCGCTGGCTACGGCGCCCATGCTGGTGTTCAACCGCAAGGATGCGCTGCAGGCCCGGTTTGTGGGGCGCATCACGCGCCGCAAACTCACGCCGCCCGTGCACTGGCTGCCCGAGGCGCACGCGTTTGTCATGGCCACCCGGGCCGGACTGGGCTGGGGCATGACGCCCGACCCGATGGTGCAGCACGACCTGGAGGCTGGCACGCTGGTCGAGCTGATTCCGGGCAAGCCGGTGGACGTGCCGCTGTACTGGCAATCCTGGCGCCTGAACGTGCAGGCGCTGCACCACATGACCGAAGCAGTGCAGCGGGCGGCGGGGCTTACCCTGCTGCGCTGAGTAGTCCAGTGAACCTGAAAAATCGACGGTACGCCGGTGCTCCAAGGGGTGCGGGGCTAGGCGCAGGCCGCAGTCAAGGCTGGCCGCCTTGACAAGGACTGCAACGCTGCACTGCGACTCGTGGGGCCCCGGCCCTTTGGGTGAGTGCCTAGCCGCCCCGCATGCGTCGTTGCCGTGCTCGCCGGGTATACAACCCGGCTGCGCCCGCCGCCTAGCATGCGGGGCGGCTAGGTACTCACGTACCGCCGATTTCTCAGGTTCACTGGACTAAGTCTTCGTGGTGGTCGGCGGCGCCGCGCTTCCAGTAGGCGGAGATGCGCATGCGCTTGGCGTCCACACCCGGCTTGGCGAGCATGGCGCGGCGCACGGCGGCCATCTCGCTGTGCTCACCCGCGGCCCAGACAAAACCCACTCCTGGTGGCAGCGCCAGGGCTTCCACGGCGGCGGGCAGCGCGCTCACCCATTGCAGGTCGAGCTGTGCCGCACTGGCCAGCACGCGCTGGTCGGCTGGGTTGCGCACCTGGATGCGCACCGTGGCCTGGGTGTGGGCGGGCAGCTCGGCCAGGCGGCGGGCGATGGCGGGCAGCGCGGTTTCGTCGCCCAGCAGCCAGTGCCAGTCAAACGCCGTGGGCACCACCATGCTGCCGCGCGGCCCGGCAATGCCCACCCACTGCCCCACGGCGGCGCTGGCGGCCCAGTCAGTGGCGGGGCCTGCGTCGTGCAGGGCGACTTCGATGTCCAGCTCGCCCGTGGCGGCGTCATAACGTGCGGGGGTGTAGTCGCGCAGCACGGGGCGCGGATCGGGGAAAACCGGGCGGCCGTCCTGCAGGGACGGCAGCGAGGGGCGCTCCTGGCCCGGCTGGGGCAGGATCAGTTTGAGGTGGTCGTCAAACCCCGCGCTCACAAACCCGGCCAGCTCGGGCCCGGCCAGGGTGAGCCGCACGAAACCGGGGCTGACGGCGGCGCGCCGCACCACCTGGAGCTGGCGGGCTTGCAAAGGGTGGCGGACGCGTTCGACGGCAAGGTGTGCAGCGTCAACCGGGGGAGTGGCGGTAGGCAGAGGTGCGTTCATGGCTTAAAATGTTGATTTAGTCAACCAATGATCTGTGCATTAGTTGATTTTGTCAACCACATATCGCCATGACCACCCACGCACCTGCCGATGTCTTTGAAGCCATGCACGACCTGCTGCATGTCTACCGGACGCACATGGTGCGCACGATGGCCGCCATCCACCCCGACCTGACGCACAACGAAGTGCGGGCGCTGATGTTCGTGGGGCGCCACCCTGGCACCACGCAGCGCGAACTGGTGGCGCACAGCGGTGCCGACAAGGCACAGGTGGCCCGCATGGTGGGGATGCTGCAGGACAAGGGTTGGCTGGAGAGCGCACAGAATGCCGAGGACAAGCGCAGCCGCTGCCTGCGCCTGAGCGCCCAGGGTGCGACCCTGCACCAGGCGCTGCGCGACGCCCGCCGGGGGCTGGCGGCGTCGCTGCTCAAGGGGTGTGACGACGCCACGCAGGCCCAGCTGCTCGCCCTGCTGGCACAGGTGCGCAGCAACCTGGACGCCATCGACACCGGCTGCCAGGGCGGCCGGGACTGCCGCAGCTAGCGACGGGAAGGGAGGCGCAGGAGGCCCGCCCCCGCTCCAAGAGGGAAAAATGGTGAAAACCGGGGCCTAGCGCTTGATGGTTATACATTTATAGCTACCAATTTAGTAGCACTCCATCTTTTCCATCACTGCCCCTGGATCATCCGCACGGCCTGGGGCAACGACTGCACGCCGGGCATGAAATGGTCGATGGTGGCGCCCAGCACCACGGCGCAGACCAGCGCGCCCAGCAGCGGCTTCCAGGTCAGGCGCACGGCAGCCGTGAGCCAGCCCTCACGCTCCACGCCCACGGCGGCACGGGCGGTGGCCACCGAGAAGGCGATCTCTACCGCCACCGTGAGCAGCACATCCCAGCCAAAGAACAGCATGGCCAGCGAGCCCGCGCCAAAGATGATCGCCGCGCCGATGAGAAAAATCGCCACCACGGGCACCACCACCACCGCGCCTTCGTCGGCGCTGCCAATGGCGTCGGCGGCGCCGCTGGCCAGGTCGCCCAGCGCGCTGGAATCGCTGCCGGAGCCCCCGCTGGACAGGCCCTGCGTCCACGCACCGCCAAAGTCACCGGATGCGCCGCCGCCGCCAAAATCACCGCCGCCGGTGCGCGGCAGCGGCACCTGGCCACTGCCGCCAGACGAGGAACCACTGGGCCAGGACACATCGGGCACGTCCAGGCTGCTGCCATCGCCTCCTGTGTCCCGGTCCGACCGTATCAGCCGTGCCGCCCAGGCCCGCAGCACCAGCAGGTACCCCAGGTAGCCGACCGAGAGGGTCACGAAATACCGCAGCGCCAGCGACTCCACGCCCAGCAGCATCTGCACATGGGAGGTGCACCACATCAGCAGCAGCGTGAAGCTGCCGATCAGCAGCCCATGCCAGCGCAGGCTGTAGCGCTGCTGCAGGGTGCGCGCCACCGTGCCGTGGTGCTGCATGCGCACGGAGCGCCAGGTAGAGGTTTTCTTCTTGCCGTGGTTGCTGCTGTTGCTGCTGCGGTCGCTGCGGGATGTGGCCATGGAGGGAACGCCTGCGGTGAAAAGTGGGTGGTCGCCGGCCGCATGTTCGGCCAGAACCGCGCCATTTCACACCAGTTTGCCGCGCCGCTGCAGCCCAGCATACGGCCGTGCGTGAACTTGTCGATGAATCAGGCGTTGCCGTCCACCGACACCGGCACCCGCTGGGCCAGCGCCGTCAGCAGCTCCCAGCTCACGGTGCCCGCAGCGGCGGCCACCTCGTCCACACCCAGCACCGTGCCGTTGCTGGCCTGGCCCCACAGCGTGACCTCGCTGCCAAACCCTGCGGCCACGCCCGCCTGCTGCAGCGGCGTGAGATCCACCGTGATCATGTCCATGCTCACTCGCCCCACCAGCCGCGTACGGATGCCGTTGACCAGCACGGGTGTGCCGGTGTCGCAGTGGCGCGGGTAGCCGTCGGCATAGCCGCAGGCCGCCACGCCAATCAAGAGCGGCCCATCGGCCGTGAAGCGCGAGCCATAGCCCACGGTGTCGCCCGCCTGCAGCTGCTGCGTAGCGATGAGGCGGGTGGCGAGGGTCATGGTGGGGCGCATGCCCCAGTGGGTGGCGGTGTGCTCCGGGTAGTCGGGGGCGCTGCCATACAGCGCGATGCCGGCCCGCACCCAGTCGGCACGCACGCGTGCGTCCGCCGCATGGCGCAGGGTGGCGGCGCTGTTGCTCAGCGTGCGCTCACCCGGCAGGTCTTGCGCTGCGGTGTTGAACACGGCCAGCTGGTGCGCCACGCCCCGGGGGCCATCGGCGTCGCTGAAGTGGGTCATGAACGAAATCTCGTCCACCTGCGGCAGCGCATTGAGGCGCGCCCAGGCAGCGCGAAAGCGCTGGGGCGCAAAGCCCAGGCGGTTCATGCCCGAGTTCATCTTGAGGAACACACGGTGCGGCACCTGCGTCTTGTGGGCGGCCAGCATGTCGATCTGCTCGTCGCAATGCACTGCGTGCCACAGGCCCAGGCGCGAGCACAGCTCCAGGTCGCGCGGCTCGAACACACCTTCGAGCAGCAGGATGGGCCCGCGCCAGCCCAGGTGGCGCACGCGCTCGGCCTCGGCCAGGTCCAGCAGCGCGAAACCGTCGGCGCCGCGCAGGCCCTCGTACGCGCGCTCAATGCCGTGCCCGTAGGCATTGGCCTTGACCACGGCCCAGACCTTGGCATCAGGGGCCGCCTGTCGGACACGCTCCAGGTTGTGGTGCAGGGCGGCGGTGTGGATGGTGGCGGCAATGGGACGGGGCATGGGGTTTGACCGGGTGGGAAGCACCGGATTCTGGCACCGTGGCCGTTTATCCGCGTGATATAACCGTCCGTCACTTGCCAGGGTCCCCACATTTAACAGGGCATCAGCCGAACTGATGCTGCCACCAGCCATTCGATGAAGCGCGGTTTTTACACCATCATGTCGGCGCAGTTTTTCAGCTCGCTGGCCGACAACGCACTTTTCGTGGCCGCCGTGGAGCTTCTGCGTACAGAAGGTGCCCCCGAGTGGCAGCGCGCCGCCCTGGTGCCCATGTTTGCGCTCTTCTATGTGGTGCTGGCGCCTTTTGTCGGCGCCTTTGCCGACGCCCTGCCCAAAGGCAAGGTCATGTTTGTCAGCAACGCCATCAAGGTGGTGGGCTGCCTCATGATGCTGTTTGGCTCGCACCCGCTGATGGCTTATGCGGTGGTGGGGCTGGGTGCGGCGGCCTACTCGCCCGCCAAATACGGCATCCTCACCGAGCTGCTTCCGGCCTCGCAACTGGTCAAGGCCAATGGCTGGATCGAGGGGCTCACCATTGCGTCCATCATCCTCGGCGTGCTGTTTGGCGGCCAGCTGGTGGGGCAGCACCTGTCGCACATGCTGCTGGGCATCGACATCCCCATGATCGACACCGGCGTGGACACGCCCGCTGAATCCGCCATCGCCGCACTGATTGCGGTGTATGCGCTGGCGGCCTGGTTCAACACCCGCATCCCGCACACCGGGGTGGAGATGCGCCCCCTGCGCGCCGACCCTTCGCGCAGCGTGCTGGCCAACGCACTCAATCTGCTGCCCGACTTCTGGGCCTGCAACGGCCGCCTGTGGCGCGACAAGCTCGGCCAGATCTCGCTGGCCACCACCACCCTGTTCTGGGGCGCAGGCGGCAACCTCAAGTTCATCGTGCTGGCCTGGGCGGCTGTGGCGCTGGGCTACAACACCACGCAGGCCTCGGCCCTCACCGGTGTGGTGGCCATCGGCACGGCCGTGGGCGCGGTGGTGGCGTCCATGCGCATGCGCCTGGACATGGCCACCAAGGTGATCCCGCTGGGCATTGGCATGGGGCTGTTGCTGATCCTCATGGTGTTCATCAGCAACATCTGGCTGGCGATACCCTTCCTCATCCTGCTGGGCGGCCTGGGCGGCTACCTCGTCGTGCCCATGAACGCGCTGCTGCAGCACCGGGGCCACAACCTGATGGGCGCGGGCCGGTCGATTGCTGTGCAGAACTTCAACGAACAGGCCTGCATCCTGGGCCTGGGCGCGTTCTACAGCCTGTCGCTCAAGCTGGGGCTGTCGGTGTTTGGCGCGATCATCACCTTTGGCCTCGTGGTGGCCGGAATCATGTGGATCATCCGCCGCTGGCACCAGCGCAACTGCATCAACTACCGCGACGAAGTGAACCACTTGCTGGACATTGCGCGGCACGATACGCATCATTGAGTTGCCCCCCTGTGCGGCTGCGCCGCTTCCCCCGGAGGGGGACGCACCCGGTGGCCTGGCAAAGCCAGTTCCACGGGTGCACTGGCCTTGGGGCGTGCCAGTTTTTGGCGCCGCGCCATTTGGCACCGTTTGCTACATAATTTATAGCTATTAGCGCATACTCATTAAGCGCTAGAGCTTATTTTCATTCTCAATGCATTCCCCCCTGCCCTTCGCCGCCCTGCTGTTCAACGCCTTCGTCTGGGGCCTGGCGTGGTGGCCGTTTCAGCGCATGCACCAGGCGGGGCTGCATCCGCTGTGGGCCACGGCGTCGATGTACGCCCTGGTGCTGGTGGCGCTGCTGGCCTGGCGGCCGGGGATCCTGGCGCAGGTGCGGGCGCACCCGCAGTTGTGGCTGCTGGCGCTGGCCTCGGGGCTGAACAACGTGGCCTTCAACTGGGCCGTGACCATTGGCGACGTGGTGCGCGTGATCCTGCTGTTCTACCTGATGCCCGCCTGGGCCGTGCTGCTGGCCTGGCGCGTTCTGGGCGAGCGCCCCACGCCCTCGGCGCTGCTGCGCCTGGCGCTGGCCTTTGCGGGCGTGGTGCTGGTGCTGCTGCCCGAGGGCGCCCCCGCCACGCGCCTGCTGCAGAACCTGTCGCTGGCCGATGGCCTGGCCCTGCTGGGCGGCTTCATGTTCGCGCTCACCAACGTCACGCTGCGCCGCCTGCACGCCGTGCCGGGGCCTGCGCGCATGGTCACCATGTTCGGCGGCTGCATGCTCATGGCGCTGGTGGTGGCCTGCATCGGGCTGCAAGTGGGGGTGGTGGAGCCCTTCCCTGCCCCCAACACCACCTGGGTCGTCACCGGCCTGCTGCTGGCGGGGGTGCTCATGCTGGGCAACTGGGCGCTGCAGTTCGGCGCCGCGCGCCTCGCGGCGGGCACCACGGCGCTGGTGATGCTGTCGGAGGTGATGTTTGCCAGCGTGTCGTCGGCCCTGCTGGGCGCCTCCACCCTGAGCACGCGGACCGTGCTGGGTGGGGCGCTGATCCTGCTGGCATCCTTGCTCGCGGCGCTGCAGTTTCGCCGCCCCGGCGCCACGGCCCACTGAACAGGCCACGCGCCGCACGCGGATTGGCGGCAGGGGCTACCATGGCCCGTCATCCAACCCCGGAGGTTCCGCATGCCCACCAGCATCTACGACTTTGAAGCCCAGCAGATGAACGGCAAGACCGTGCCCTTGTCGCAATACAAGGACAAGGTGCTGCTCATCGTGAACACCGCCAGCGCCTGCGGCTTCACGCCCCAGTTCGGCGGGCTCGAAGAGCTGCACAAGCAATATGCCGACAAGGGTCTGGTGGTGCTGGGATTCCCCTGCAACCAGTTCGGCAGCCAGGACCCCGGCAGCAACGACGAGATCGCCAGCTTCTGCCAGCTCAACTACGGCGTGAGCTTTCCGATGATGGCCAAGATCGACGTGAATGGCGCCAACGCCTCGCCCCTGTACCAGTGGCTGGCCGCCGAAGCCCCGGGGCTGCTGGGCAGCAAGGCCATCAAGTGGAATTTCACCAAGTTCCTGGTCGGCAAGGACGGCCGCGTGATCCGCCGCTATGCGCCGCAGGATGCGCCGAAGAAGCTGGCGGGGGATATCGAGGCAGCGCTGGCCGCCTGAATCACCGACCTGTTCAGCCTGCGGCAGGCGTAGCAGGGGGCGACCACCGGCACAACACCCGCTCCCGGCCCGTGGCCGGATGGGTGTCGACGAGCCCTGCCACCAGGCCATGGCGTGCGTAGAAGCGCCGCGCGCCGTGGTTGGCCGTGGCCACATGCAGGGTCCAGCCGTCCGGGCACAGGCGGTTCACCTGTTGCAGCAATTCGGCCCCTGCGCCCTGGCCCTGGAAATCGGGGTCTACGAACAGCTGGTGCAGATAGGCGCAGGCCACATCCAGCACCAGGAACGCCGTGACCTCTGGCCCTTCGGCACACACCAGCGTGACACAGGGCGGACCGAATTCCGCACTGACCCGCGCCTCCCATTGGCCGGGCGGAGCCACCGACTCCACCGACGGATTGGCGGAGCACCAGGCCCGGCGCCACACGCGGGCCAGGCTGGCAGAGTCGGCGTCGGTCGCGGGCCGCATGAAAGGCAGGACGGCAGAAGCTATTGCGCTGGGCGGCATGGCGGTATTGTCAGCGCACGGGTGGTACCGGGTCTGCACACAATCCCACTTCCGCCAGCCTGGCCGATGGCACCTGGCTTCGGCCGGGTAACCCGAACAACGGCCGCAACCATCCCACACGCTGCACGACCGCCGTCAGCCCCCAGCAGAGCCCCACCGTCCCGGCCACCAGGGCCAGCGGCTCCACCACCGGCCCCAGCTGCGCAGGCGCCAGCCACACCACCAGCACGATGATGGCCGTCTGGTGCAGCAGGTACCAGGGGTAGACCGACTCACTGGCCCAGCGCAGCCAGGGCCAGGGCCGATTGAGGCGGTGATGGGCCCAACCCAGGATAGTGAGCAGGGCCGCCCACAGGTACACGTCTGCCAGCACGCGCAGCGGCCAGCGCGCGGACCGCACGCCGTGCTGCTGCGCCAGGCCCAGCAGACCCAGGTACAGAACCAGCAGCACCAGCGCCAGGCCGAGGGTGCGCCAGCGCAGGCGCACCAGTTCGACCCACAGACCGGTATCCAGCCCGATCCAGTAGCCATAGACAAACACCGTGAAGTACACGGCGTGCAGCCACCCGTCATGGACCAGGTCGTGCGTGGGCGGCAAATGCGGCCACAGCAGCACCGAATACAGCGCCAGCGGCAGCACGGGCACCACCATCAGTGCAGCGCCCCGCAGCCCGGTGAAGGCTCGGCGCAGGCGCTGCCCGGCGGCGGATTCGGCCAAGGGCAGCAGCGCCGCCAGCACCACGGTGTAGGCCCACAGGTAGGCCAGGTACCACAGGTGGTTCCAGGTGACGCCCGCGTGCCAGCCGTCAAATGCGCCCGGCGGCCAGGTGCTGCCGCTGTAGTAGCGCAGCAGAAAGGCGCCGAAGCCCGGCGCGATGAGCCCGTTGGCCACCCCCTGCGCGTAGGGCTGGTAGGGCACGATGACGGCCATGCCAAAGGCCAACGGCACCAGCAGGCGCAGGCTGCGCAGCCGCACCAGCCCCGCCACCGACTGCCCCCGCCGGACCAGCCCGAAGGCCAGGCCCGAGACCAGGAACACCAGGTCCATGCGCCAGAGGTTGAGCGCGCGCATGGGCGCCTGCAGCCATTCCGCCACGTACGGGCTTTTGAGGTGCCAGTGCCAGTCGGCCACGTAATACATGGCCACGTGGTACAGGATGACCAGGGCAAAGGCCAGCGCCCGCAGCGCGTCGATGTCATGGCGGCGGACGGGGGCACAAGAGGGTGTAGACATGGCACAACGCAGACAGGGTGGACACAGGGCCTGATGCTGCAGCCCCGCCCCTTCTCACGGCACCGCCGAGGGACGGGCCGGGGTGCCACTGGGACCAGCGGCGGGCAGGAGGGACGAAAAGAAACCGCCCCGGGGAAACTCCCGCCCGGCGGCGCACGGCCCTGCCTACACTTGCCACCCATGACCGCCCCCGCGCCCGCCTGGATCGACCGCTACCCCCACGACCGCGCCCTGCGGCGCCGTGCGGAAGTCAGCTTCTGGGCCGTGGTGCTGCTGGTGCAGGCGACCTTCAACACGGTGGTGACCCGGATCGAACTGCGCAGCGCCGGGCGGAGCGTGGCCGTGTGGGAGCCACTGCTGTGGGAGCTGACGAGCGCGCTGGTGGTGGCGGCGCTGATCCCGGCCGTGGTGGCGTTCGAGCGGCGCTTTGTGCTGCGCTGGGGCACGCTGCGGCGCCATCTGCCCTGGCATGTGCTGGCCAGCGTGGCCTACTGCACCGTGCACCTGGCGGGCATGTGGGCGCTGCGCCATGCGGGCTATGCGGCCCTGGGCGAGCGCTACCAGCCGCCAAGCTGGTGGGCGCAGTGGGGGTATGAATACCTGAAAGACGTGCGCAGCTACGCGCTCACGGTGTGCGCGCTGGTCAGCTACCGTTTCTTGCTGCTGCGCCTGCAGGGCGAGGCGCGCGTGCTGGATGCCCCCGAACCGCCCGCGTCACAGGTGCAGGACGTGCCAGAAACGCCCGCGGCGCAAGCCCCGGCATCAACGCCCGAAACCCCGCACGCCCCGCCCGCACAACGCCCCGAACGCTTCCTGGTGCGCAAGCTGCGCCGCGAGTTCCTGATCGCCGCAGGCGACATCGCCTGGCTGCAGGCCCAGGCCAACTACGTGGGCCTGCATGTGAATGGGCACGACTACCTGCTGCGCTCCACACTCACCGACTTCCTCACCCAGCTGGACCCGT
This sequence comes from Acidovorax sp. JMULE5, assembly GCF_013376875.1. Classification (GTDB taxonomy): domain Bacteria; phylum Pseudomonadota; class Gammaproteobacteria; order Burkholderiales; family Burkholderiaceae_C; genus Acidovorax; species Acidovorax facilis. Next base: position 3,919,458 of record NZ_CP035951.1, on the reverse strand, counting down.
CACGCTTCGTGCGCGTGCACCGCAGCTACGCGGTCAACCTGGACGCCATCGCCGTGATCGAGCCGCTGGACAGCGGCGACGCGCGCCTGGTGATGAGGGATGGGAGCAGCGTGCCCTGCAGCCGGCGCTACCGGGACGGGCTGGCACCCCGCGCGGGCTAAATACCTCGGGAGCTGTTCAAGGTCTCATACCCAACTGCAGTCAAAAAATACAAAACCGTCCACGCTGAGCGTGGACGGTTTGACGTAATCGAACGCGAATCCGTATCAGCTATTCATTGCGCTGCGCGCCACCCTCGACGCACGAAGCTGGCGCGGCCAAGGCCAATGCCCCCGCGCAAGGGCCGCCCCGCCGCGCTGGGGGCGTCCCCCTCCCGACTCGCGCAGCGAGGAGAGAGAGGGGGAAGGCGCGAAGCGACTCAGGGGGTGTTTCACTTCAGGCATTGAGCCCCGGCGTCTGCGCTGCCCCCCATTCGGGCGGGCAGGCGGCCATCTCCGCCTCCACCTTGCGCAGCATGTCAGCCAGGGTCTTGCCGGGCTCCTGGCGGAACTGTTCGTCGAGCACCACCAGGTCCACGATGCGGTCGATGCGAAAACCCCGGAAGTCATGGCGCAGTTCGCACCAGGCGGACAGCGTCCAGACCTTGCCCCAGTAGAAGCAACCCAGTGGGCGCAGGCGGCGCAGGCTGGGGCGGCCGTGTACGTCGGCGTAGTTGATCTGCACCACGTGGCGACTGTGCACCGCCTCGCGCAGGGCCTGCAGGGTGGCCTGCACGCGCGGGTCCAGCCCCACCGATGGCGCATACAGCGCCTGCGCCTCGGCCGCCACGCGGGCAGCGGGGGGCAGCACCGACAGGATCTTGCCCAGCGCCCCCTCGACCTCGCGCGCCAGCCCGGCGTCGAGCCAGGCCTGGGCCAGGCGCGCGGCGGCCACCAGGGCGTTGGCCTCGCCCTGGCTGAACATCAGCGGTGGCAGCTCGAACCCGGCCCCCAGACGGTAGCCCACACCGGCCTCGCCCTCAATGGGCACGCCCTGGTGCTGGAGGTCCGCCACGTCGCGGTAGATAGTGCGCTGCGAGACTTCGAGCCGCTCGGCCAGGAAGGCGGCCGTGGACAAGCGCCGACCCCGGATGAGCTGGACGATCTGAAACAGGCGGTCGGCGCGGCGCATGGTGGTTTATTTTTGCAGAGTTTTAAGGCCCTAGCGCTTATCCATCAAGCGCTACAAGCTATTAATTTTGAAGCAGCACTCCGATATGGATGGCCACCTGGTCTGGGCCCTCATAGGCCTCGAAGTCGGTTCCAAAGCGGCGTTGCACCTGTGGGTTCTCGGCAAAGTAATGCCAAGTGCGCACCCAGGTGTCGATCACCATTTGGGGCATATCGCCCTGACCGGTAAAGACCAGGTAGTCGCCGGCCTGAATGTCAACGCGGGTGGCGCCGGGTACGGCCTGGGCCCCATCGGGGTCGGCCACGGCCACACCGGCGGTCACATCAAAGGCGCCGTGCTCGTTCGACTCGTAGCCGCTGTACACGCCGAAGATGCGTCCATCGTCGCCCCGGCTGGGCAACTTGCGCTCCCAGCTCTGGCTGAAGAAACGGTTCCACAGGCCTCCGAGGCGCGCGATGGCGGGGTTCATCTCTTCGCTGTTGCGGGTGCGCACGCCGATGCCCGCCACGCTGAAAGCGGGGATATGGATGCTGCTGGGGGTACTTGCCAAGGTGTGCTCCTCTCTGTAGGTGGTTCAGGGGGAGGATGGTGCATGGCAGCTACTGACAACCTGGTGTCAGCAGCCTGTCGGCGCGGGCACTGGCGCCACGGATCGGCCCATAGACCTGACGCGAGACCGGCAGCTCGCACGGGGCTGCCGGTGCGCCCAATGGCACGAACCTTCAGCAGCGGGGGCCGTGCGAGGTGGGCCGGTCAGGCAGACGCGCCAGCGGCGGCCAGCCGGCGTGCACGCTCCAGCTGCTGCCCCACGGTGCGAGGCACCATGCCGTACATGTCGGCGAAGGCCTCCAGCGTCTGCCCACTGGCTTCAAAGGCGCGCAGCAGGGCTTCGTCCTTGGCATTGCGGGCTGCCCATTCGGCAAAGGCTTCTTCGAGGATGGCGTTGGCGGCCTCGTCGCGGCTTTGCACCAGCTCGGTATACGCCTCGCGCGTGAGGCCCGAGGCCTCGAACGCGGCGATCATGCGGTTGCGCAGCTTGGGCAGCAGGTCTTCGGTGGCGCGGGCCTTCTTGCGGCGATAGACCTCCAGCAGCGCGTGGTGCACATGCTCGGGCGCCATGTCTTCCACAGGCTGGCCTTGCAGGTCGTGGCGCTTGTCGCCCGCCGCCACGCTTTGCAGATACCGTGTGGAGCGGGTGTGGATGCCCAGCGCCACCTTGAGCGCCTCGCGCTCGAACAGCTCGGGGTGGGCGGCCAGCAGGTCCTGGAAGATGCCGCGCTTGAGCGGGCGGAACACGGCGCCAAACAGATGGGGATAGAGCCCCGCCAGTTGTTCCAGCGCGGGGTGAACACGCTGGGGCGCACGCGGGCCCGGGGCGCCAGCTGGCACGGTGGCGCCCTCGGCCCCCTCCGCGCTCCGGGGCGCCTGGCGCCCGTCAGCATTGCGGCGGTTGCGGCCACCGCGGCGCGAGCCCCCTGTGCGCTGGGGGGGAGCCCCAGCCTCCGTGGGCGCGGCTGCCACAGGCGCTGCCAAGGGTTCGACAGGGGCTGTGTGGGGTTGTTCTTGTGCGGACACGGAGTCGGTCATGGCGGTGCAGTTCCGGGGCAAAAATGGGGGCGACAAAACCCTCGATCATGCCAGCGTTGGGTCAGCGGGCGCAAAACAGCCTCTGACAGAGGCCTGAATTACCCTGTGCCTGTGCAGCAGGGCATGGGAGGGTCAGCCTGCGCGCAGCGCCTCGTCCAGCACCTCCACCCAGTGCCGCACGGGTGTGCCCGTGCCACTTTGCAGGTGCGTGATGCAGCCGATGTTGGCTGACAGGATCATGTCCGGTGGCTGGTCGCCAAAGGCCTCGCCGAGTACGCCGAGCTTGCGGTCGCGCAGCTGGTATGACAGCTCGGGGTTGAGCACGGAATAGGTGCCCGCCGAGCCGCAGCACAGGTGGGCATCGTTGCGCGCCGTGCGCAGCTTGAAGCCAAGCTGGCTCAGGTGCATCTCCACCCCGCCACGCAGCTTCTGGCCGTGCTGCAGCGTGCATGGCGGGTGGTAGGCGAACAGCGTGTCGGGCTTTTGCACGCGCCCGGCGAGCTTGTGGGCCAGCTCGGGCAGCAGGGCGGGCAGCAGTTCCGACAGGTCGCGCGTGAGGGCGCTGATGCGCTCGGCCTTGGCCGCGTACATCGGGTCGTCCTTGAGGATGTGGCCGTATTCCTTGACCGTCACGCCACAGCCGGAGGCGTTCATGACGATGGACTCCACCCCCTGCTCCACCAGCGGCCACCAGGCGTCGATGTTGGCGCGCATCTCGGCCTTGCCGCCTTCCTGGTCGTTGAGGTGGAACTTGACGGCGCCGCAGCAGCCGGCCTTGGGTGCGATCACGGTCTGGATGCCCACGGCGTCGAGCACGCGGGCTGTGGCGGTGTTGATGTTGGGCATCATGGCCGGTTGCACGCAGCCCGCCAGCATGAGCACCTTCCGGGCATGCTCGCGTGTGGGCCAGGCGCCGGCATTTTGGGGCGCAGGCACCTTGGCTTTGAGGGATGCGGGCAGCAGGCCGCGCACCAGTTGCCCGGCCTTCATGGCGGGGGCGAACAGCGGCGAAGGCAGGCCCTCCTTCAGCGCCCAGCGCAGGGCTTTTTCGCCCACGGGGCGAGGCACTTTTTCATCGACGATCTTGCGGCCGATGTCAACCAGGTGGCCGTATTGCACGCCGCTGGGGCAGGTGCTTTCGCAGTTGCGGCAGGTCAGGCACCGGTCCAGGTGCATCTGGGTCTTGCGCGTGGGGGTCTCGCCTTCGAGCACCTGCTTGATGAGGTAGATGCGGCCGCGCGGACCGTCCAGCTCGTCGCCCAGCAGCTGGTAGGTGGGGCAGGTGGCGGTGCAAAAGCCGCAGTGCACGCACTTGCGCAGGATGGATTCGGCCTCCAGGCCATCGGCGCGGGCGCGGTATTCAGGAGAGAGCTGGGTTTGCATGGTGCATGCCTGGGCGAAGAGACAAAAAAGATCAGGGCCGATTCAGCGCGGCGCGGTCGGTGGGTCCAAGGGCGCTTCCAGCGCCAGCGGCTTGCGCAAGGGATGGCGCAGCCTTGCGCGGTCGGCCCACAGCGGGGGCAGCGACAGGGCCAGCAGCACCAGCGCCAGCGGCACCACAAACACAAAGCCCACATGCTTGAAGCCCGCAGCGCCCGCAATGCCGCCCACCAGGAACATGCCCACCAGCCCGGCAAACAGCCGCAGCCGGGCCTGGTTGGCGCGCACTTGTGATTCGGGCGCGGTGCCGGTGCGGTTCCAGTACAGCATCTTGCCCATCTCGATGCCCAGGTCGGTCACCACGCCCGTCATGTGGGTGGTGCGGATCTGCGACGACGACATCTTGGTCACCGTGGCGTTCTGCAGGCCCATGATGAAGGAGAGCAGCAACACCGCCAGCGGCACGGCAAACGGTGTGGGCCAGGTGAGCGTGATGGCCCCCACCAGGCCGAACAGCAGCATGAGCACGGACTCCAGCACCAGCGGCAGGGCAAAGGTGCTGCGCAGCTTGCGCTGGCGCGCCCAGTTGATCATGATGGCCGTGGTGCCTGCGCCCGACATGAAGGCCCACAGCGCACCGATGGCACCCAGCACAATCTTCATCTGGCCCAGTACCAGGTTGTCGGCCAGCGAGGACAAAAAGCCGGTCATGTGCGAGGTGTACAGGTGCACCACCAGAAAGCCCCCTGCATTGACGGCCCCCGCATTAAACGCCAGCAGCAGGCCCAGCACCCGGTTGCTGGCGACCGTGCGGCGGTTTCCGGTGAGGTGGCGAAGGCGTCGCATGGCCAAGGTGACGGTGAAAACGGTGGTGGTGATGGAACTGACCCCGCCTACCAGGCCCGCGCCATGCGGCCGGGGTTGAAGATGCCAGCCGGGTCAAAGCTGTGCTTGAGCCGAGTGTGGATGTGTTCCAGCGCCTTGGACTGAAGGTCAAATGTGCCGCTGGCGCTTATCCCACCTGCGCTAGCAGCTACAAAAATAGAAGCATTTCCACCCACAGCCCGAGCGGCTTCGCGCAGGGCGTCGCCTGCGGATTCGGGCGCTTGAACCCAGCGCAGCGCGCCATGCCACTCGACCAGCGGCTGCGCGCCGCCCGGCAAGCTCAGCACCGGGGCTGTGGCAGGCACGGACAGGCGCCACAGGGCGTGGCCGGGCTGTGCAGCACGTGCGGTAAACCAGGGCAGGGTCTGCTCGCGGCAGGCCGTCCAGTCGGCGGCCACCGTGGCGTTGTCCATGCGCGTGCCACCCATCGTTTTGTAGGCGGCCTCGACCGCCGCCACGGCGCCGCGCAGGCGCACATAGAGCGTGCCCACGCCACCGTCTTGCACCCAGCAGCTGGCGTTCAGGGGCAGCGGCTGGCCGCCCCAGGCGTGCAGCTTGCGCAAGGCATCGGCCTGGTTGATGTCGTCAAACCGCAGCGTGGCCTCGCCGGGCGCCACGGGCAGCACCTTGAGGCTGACCTCGGTCAGCAAACCCAGCGTGCCCCAGGCACCGGCCATGAGGCGGGACACGTCATACCCCGCCACGTTTTTCATGACCTGGCCGCCAAATGTCAGCAGCTCGGCTTTGCCGTTGAGCAGGGTCACGCCCAGAAGATAGTCGCGCACCGCCCCCCTACGCTGGCGCGGGCGGGGCCTGAGAGCCCTGCCGCGACCATGCCGCCCACGGTGGCGGCGTCCAAGGGGGTCTTGGCGAAATGCGGGGGCTCAAAGGGCAGGCATTGGCCTTGTTCGGCCAGCGCGGCCTCCAACTCAGCCAGCGGGGTGCCCGCCCGCACGGTGACAACCAGCTCGCTCGGCTCGTAGCTCACGATGCCGCGCAGCACCCGCGTGTCGAGCACTTCGCCATGCAGCGCCAGGCCATGAAAATCCTTGGTACCCCCGCCACGGATGCGCAAGGGGGTCTGGTCGGCGGCGGCGGTGCGCACACGTTCGGTGATCTGGGCAAGGGCGAGGTCCATGCCTTGCATCGTAGCGGCAGCCATGTCCGGTGCTACACCCGGAGTGCGTGAATTTTTTGAACAGCGCGCGTGCAAAGGACTCGGGCCTGCGGGCAAGTTGTCTGGGGGAGCATGCCTTGGCAACCCTGCCAAAGCCAACAGCGAGCCCCCCACCGGTACGAAAAAAACCCGCCGTTGCCGGCGGGCTCAACAACCAGAGGAGTGACTCGCTTGTTCTTGTTGCGCCGCTGCGGTGCCACCAGACACCGCAGCGCGTGGGGTGCAGGCGGATCAGCGGTTGTACGCCGTCTCGCCGTGCGAAGTGATGTCCAGGCCTTCGCGTTCGTCTTCTTCCGTGACACGCAGGCCCACCGTGAGGTCAACGATCTTGTAGGCGACGAAGGAGACCACGCCCGACCACACGATGGTCAGCAGCACAGCCTTGGCCTGCGTCCACACCTGTGCGGCGATGGAGTAGTCGGCAGCAGTGACCATCGAAGCAGTCACCCAGTCGGCCACGTAGCCAGGGCCACCCAGGCCAGGGGCGTTGAACACGCCGGTCAGCAGGGCACCCACGATACCGCCGATGCCGTGCACGCCGAACACGTCGAGCGAGTCGTCCGCACCCAGCAGCTTCTTGAGACCGTTGACACCCCACAGGCAGGCAAAACCGCCCACCAGGCCAATCACCAGGGCGCCGCCGATACCGACGTTGCCAGCGGCAGGCGTGATGGCCACGAGGCCGGCCACGGCACCCGATGCTGCACCCAGCATCGAAGCCTTGCCACGCATCAGCGCTTCGCCGATGCACCATGCCAGCACGGCAGCGGCGGTGGCCACCAGCGTGTTGATGAAGGCCAGGGCGGCAAAGCCGTTGGCTTCCAGGGCAGAGCCGGCGTTGAAACCGAACCAGCCCACCCACAGCAGCGAGGCACCGACCATGGTCAGCGTCAGGCTGTGAGGCGCCATGGCTTCCTTGCCGTAACCGATACGCTTGCCCACCATGAACGCGCCCACCAGGCCCGCCACAGCGGCGTTGATGTGCACCACGGTACCGCCAGCGAAGTCCAGAGCACCCCACTGCCAGATCTGGCCAGCCTTGCCGGTCATGGCGTCGGCCACTTCCTTGGAGGCGTAGGCGTCAGGGCCCATCCAGAACCACACCATGTGGGCAATGGGCAGGTAGCTGAAGGTGAACCACAGCACCATGAACATCATGACGGCGCTGAACTTGATGCGCTCAGCGAACGCACCGACGATCAGGGCGCAGGTGATGCCGGCGAACGTGGCCTGGAAGGCGGCGAACACCACTTCAGGAATCACGACACCCTTGCTGAACGTGGCCGCGTTGGCAAACGTGCCTGCGGCGTTGTCCCAGATGCCTTTCATGAACAGGCGGTCAAAGCCACCGATGAATGCGCCGCCTTCGGTGAAGGCCAGGCTGTAGCCGTAGATGAACCACAGCACCACGATCATCGAGAACGTGACCATCACCTGCATCAGCACGGACAGCATGTTCTTGCTGCGCACCAGGCCACCGTAGAACAGCGCCAGGCCGGGCAGGACCATCAGGATCACGAGGATGGTGGAGGTCATCATCCAGGCGGTGTCACCCTTGTTGGGGACAGGAGCGGGTGCCTCGGCGGCAGCTGCGGGAGCGGCGGCCGCTGCCGCTGCGGGGGCTGCGGCAGCAGCAGGAGCCGGGGCTTCTGCGGCAGGAGCAGCAGCGGGCGCGGCAGCAGCCGGCTCGGAGGCGGCGGGCGCCTGTGCCAGGGACAAGTTGCCCATGGTCAGCAGACCCAGCCCCAGAATGAAGGAAGCAAGCAGTTTTTTCATGGCGTTTCTCTTCTTGGATGTAGTACGGCCGCGCCCTTAAAGCGCTTCCTTGCCGGTTTCGCCAGTGCGGATGCGCACCACCTGCTCCAGGTGGGTCACGAAGATCTTGCCGTCGCCGATCTTGCCGGTGCGGGCTGCGCTCTCGATGGACTCGATCACGCGGTCCACGAGGTCGTCCGCCACAGCGGCTTCGATCTTGACCTTGGGCAGGAAGTCAACCACGTATTCCGCGCCGCGGTACAGCTCGGTGTGGCCCTTCTGGCGGCCAAAGCCCTTGACCTCAGTGACCGTGATGCCTTGCACGCCGATGTCCGAAAGCGCTTCACGCACCTCGTCCAGCTTGAAGGGCTTGATGATGGCTGTCACCATTTTCATTTTGGTTCCTCCGACATGGGCGCAGCAAGCGCCCATGAGACTTGGCTTACAGGGTTTTGGTGAGCGTGACGATCACGCGCGACTTGTTGACGTGGCCGAAGAAGGCCTTCTTGTTGGCGCCCACCACGGCAGCGCCCAGCGACAGGCCACCGCCGAAGTCGTAGGCACCGCCCACGCTGTAGTCCATGTAGTTGGGCACGCCCAGGTCCTTGATGTCGCTGGCAAAACGCGTGAAGCCCACCGAGGCCTTCACCGTCACGCTGGGCGCCACTTCTTGCGCAAACGCGAAGCTCAGGTAGCCCGTGTTCGTGCCCTTCAGGCCCGAGCCGGACTTGGCACCGGCAAAGCCGAAGTAGTCCTTGGAGAGGGTGTGCGAGTACTTGGCGGTGAAGGGGCCCATGGTGGCCGCGCCATACAGCTCGGTGGTGTTGCCGTTGCTGTTGCCAGGGTAGATGTAGGTCAGGGCGCCCACGTCCAGGTCAGCGCCGCCAGCCTTGAACTTGTAGCCGCCGTACAGGTCGGATTCGAGCGAGTTGTTGGCAAGCCAGTCCACGCTGGAGTTCCAGTGACCCACGTACCAGCCGGTGTCGCCGAAGGCGTAGTCAAAACCGCCTTGCAGTGCAGGCTTGACCGCTTTGGACTTGGAAACGTCCTGGTCCTGGCCACGGAACTTGTAGTTGGTGGTCAGGCTGACATTGCCGGTGAGCTGGGCACTGGCCAGCATGGGAAGGGTTGCAACAAGGGCAACGCCCAGGGTCTTAATGATGGCGCGGGTCATGTTTCCTCCGGTTGGACAAAGTAGGGACGAGCGTTTTAAGCACGGACCGTGCCACACCAGTGCAACCACTGCATCGCCTTCACATGCCCGTTGCGTTGCGTTACACCGATCCCCAAGTACAGTGGCGGTGTGCGCGCGGACATGCCGCACCTTGTTGGTGCACCACACAACCGGTCCGCGCTAAAAAACCATAAAACGCACCCATCTGGGGAGAAACCGCTTCATGAGTCTTGCTTTGGTGCAAAGCCGCGCCCTTCTGGGGCTGCAGGCGCCTTCTGTCACCGTCGAAGTGCATCTGGCCAATGGTTTGCCCAGCTTCACGCTGGTGGGCCTGGCCGAGGTGGAGGTCAAGGAGGCCCGCGAACGGGTGCGCTCGGCGTTGCAGAACGCGGGGTTGGAGTTCCCGCATAACAAGCGCATCACAGTAAACCTGGCACCAGCCGATCTGCCCAAGGACTCGGGCCGGTTTGATCTGCCGATTGCGCTGGGCATCCTCGCCGCCAGCGGGCAGGTGGACGCAAGCCGTCTGGCGGGCTACGAGTTTGCGGGCGAGCTGTCGCTGTCGGGCGAATTGCGCCCCGTGCGCGGCGCGCTGGCCACCAGCTTGGCGCTGCAGACCCAGCAGATCACCGCGCAACTGGTGCTGCCCCCCGGAAGTGCCGAAGAGGCCGCCCTGGTGCCCGCCGCGCGGGTGGTACGCGCACGGCATCTTCTGGATGTGGTGCGAGCCTTCCTGCCGCAGGGCAGCGTGGCTGCGGGCGATGCCGACGTGGCCAACGACGGCTGGACCCGCCTGCAGGCCACCCCCATGGCGGCGAGCACAGCAGGCCCCGACATGTGCGACGTGAAAGGCCAGGCCAGCGCCAAACGCGCGCTGGAGATTGCTGCCGCTGGCGGGCACAGCGTGCTCATGGCCGGGCCGCCGGGGTCGGGCAAGTCGATGCTGGCGCTGCGGTTTGCGGGGCTGCTGCCCGCGATGACCGTGGACGAGGCGCTGGAGAGCGCCGCCATTGCCAGCCTGGCCGGGCGCTTTCGCACCGACCAGTGGGGCCAGAGGCCCACAGCCGCGCCGCACCACACCGCCAGCGCAGTGGCCCTGGTGGGCGGCGGATCACCCCCCAGGCCCGGCGAAATTTCGTTGGCGCACAACGGAATCCTGTTTCTGGACGAACTGCCCGAGTTTCCGCGTGCTGCCCTGGAGGCCCTGCGCGAACCGCTGGAGACAGGACACATCACCATCTCCAGAGCGGCGCAGCGTGCGGATTTCCCCGCCCGGTTCCAGATGATTGCGGCCATGAACCCCTGCCCGTGTGGCTACCTGGGCTCCACCCAGCGCGCGTGCCGCTGCACGCCCGATCAGGTGAACCGCTACCAGGCCAAGCTCAGCGGCCCGCTGCTGGACCGCATTGACCTGCATGTGGAGGTGCCCGCCCTGCCCGCCGACCAGCTGGTGCAGGCACCCGCGGGCGAAGCGAGCGAGGCGATCCGCGAACGCGTGGCGCAGGCCCGCGCCGTGGCACTGGCGCGGCAAGGCAAGACCAACCAGGCGCTGCAGGGCCAGGAGATCGACACCCACCTGCACCTGCAGGATGCCGCCGCCAAATTCCTCAACACCGCCGCCGCCCGTTTGGGCTGGTCGGCCCGCAGCACGCACCGTGCGCTGAAGGTGGCGCGCACCATTGCCGATCTGGCGGGCGCACCCTCGACCGAAGTGGGCCATGTGGCCGAGGCCGTGCAATACCGGCGCGTGCTGCGCAGCCCCATCTGAGAGCCATGGGCGCCGATGCTGCACCGTGTGTGTCGCCTGCCGCACATCAATTACTATAATTTTAATAGCAATAGATACCCGTCAAACAAGCGCTAGCGGCTGATTTGAATCAAATTTCCGCGCAACCTGCTGCCAACCCGCGCCCACCCCCCGCCACAATCACCCCATGTCCAGCGTTCGCACCACCAAAAAGACCACAGCCTCCATGGCTCCAGCCAACCCGGCGCCCGCACCCGAATCGGTGGACACCGGCTTTTTGCGCACGCTGGTGGGCTACAACGCACGGCGCGCATCGCTGGCCGTCATCGAGGTGTTCATGGAGCGCATGGCGGTGTACCGCCTCAAGGTGGTGGATTTTTCGGTGCTGTCGCTGGTGGCGCACAACCCGGGCGTGACCTCGCGCCAGCTGTGCGTGACGCTGGGCGTGTTGCCGCCCAACCTGGTGGGCCTGGTGGCTGCGCTGGAGCGGCGCGGGCTGATCGAGCGCCGCCCCCACCCCAGCGACGGCCGCGCCATGGGCCTGCACCTGACGCCCGCCGGTGTGGAACTGACCGCCCAGGCCGAGCAGACCGCCGCACAGCTGGAGGTGGACGCCACCGCAGGCCTCACGGCCGCCGAACGCAAGACGCTGATCCGTCTGTTGCAAAAGGTCTACGCCCGCGACGGGGCCTGACAAAGAAAAGGGGCACTGCAGCCAGCGCCCCTTGGTCCTTGGTTTTGTGCCCGGCTTCGGGCAGCTTCTGCGCCCCGTCTATTGGCCTGCGGCCGCCTGTGCCACCGCCTCAGACTTCGCCGCCATGGCCGCCGCCAGTCCGCCCCACTTTTCGTGGAACAGGCCCGCATCCATGGTCTTCACATTGCGCATGATCGGCTTGAAGCCCATGTGCGCCAGCACGTCGCGCTCCAGGTCAATGCCGGGCGCAATCTCGGTCAGCTCCAGCCCTTCGGTGGTCAGGTGGAACACGGCGCGTTCGGTCACGAAGAGCACGTTCTGCTCCCGCTGGGCAGCATCCAGCCCGTTGAAGGTGATCTGCTCGACCTTCTCGATGAACTTGCGCGAGCGGCCTTCCTTGACGATGGTGAGCTGGCCGTCGGCCACCTTCACCTCCAGGCCCCCCGCCGTGAAGGTGCCGCAGAACACCAGGTTCTTGGTCGACCGCGTGATGTTCACAAAGCCGCCACAGCCCACGGGCCGACCGTTGAACTTGCTCACGTTCACGTTGCCGTGGTTGTCGGCCTGCGCCAGGCCCAGGAAGCTCGCGTCCAGCCCGCCGCCGTCGTAAAAGTCGAACTGCAACGACTGCTCGATGATCGCGTCGGCGTTGTAGGCCGTGCCAAAGTCGCCCAGCTGCGCCGGGATGCCGCCGGTGATGCCACTTTCCACGCTCAGCGTGAACTGGTCCGCCACGCCCTCTTCCGCCGCCACCGACGGCACACCGGCCGGAATACCGATGCCCAGGTTGGTGATGGCGCCCGGCTTCAGCTCCAGCGCGGTACGGCGTGCGATGACCTTGCGCTCATCCAGCGCCATGGGCGCCAGCGAGTTCACCGGCACGCGCACGTCGCCACACAGCGCGGCGTTGAACTGCGTGGTGATGGTCTGCATGTGGTTCTCGGGCTGGCTGACCACCACATAGTCCACCGACACGCCCGGCACCTTGACCGACTTGGGGTGCAGGCTGCCCGCCTTGACGATGCGCTCCACCTGCGCGATCACGATGCCGCCGCAGGCCTTGGCCGCGTGGGCGATGTTGATCTGCTCCAGCAGCACGCCTTCCTTGTCCAGCGTGATGTTGCCGTTCTCATCGGCCAGCGTGCCGCGGATGATGGCCACATCGACCTTGGGCGAGGGGTAGAACAGCCACTCCTCGCCGTTGAATTCGACGAGTTTTACAAGGTCTTCGGTGGACTTGCTGTTGAGCTTGCCGCCTTCGATGCGCGGGTCTACAAACGTGCCCAGGCCCACCTTGGTGAGCAAGCCAGGGCTGCGGCTGGCGATGTGGCGCGTGAGGTGCGACAGGCTGCCCTGCGGGAAGTTGTAGGCCTCCACCTCACCGTCAAACACCATCTTCATCATCTCGGCACCCGTCTGGCCGAAGTGGCCGGCCACCGTGCGCTTGATCATGCCGGGGTGGGCAAAGTGCACCATGCCCGCGTCCTTGCTGTTGCCGATGGCGCCGCAAGCCCAGGTGGTCACGTTGCGCGGGTGGCCGGTCTCCAGAAAGTTCTTTTCCACGCCCTTGAGCACTTCCTCGGGCAGGCTGGAGACGGCCAGACCGCCCAGAAAGATGGTGGCGTTGTCAGGGATCAGGGCCCCGGCCTGGGCTGCGGTGATGATTTTCATGGTGCTGTGCTCTTGCAAATGGGTGTGAAGACTGGATTTACGCGTCGGTGTTCTCGATCAGCAAAGCAATGCCTTGCCCGCCGCCCACACAGGCGCTGGAGATGCCGTAACGCAGCCCTCGGCGGCGCAGTTCGCGCGCCAGGGTCACCGTCAGGCGCACACCGGTGGCGGCCAGCGGGTGGCCCAGGGCGATGGCGCCGCCGTTCACGTTGAGCTTGTTCAGGTCGAGCCCCAGCTCGCGGCCCACGGCCAGGGTCTGTGCGCCCTGGGCTTCGTTGATTTCGAACAGGCCGATGTCATCCAGCGTGAGGCCGGTGCGGGCCAGCAGCGCGCGGATGGCGGGGGCCGGGCCAATGCCCATGTACTCGGGCGCCACACCCACGGCCGCCACGCCGCGCAGGCGCGCCAGGGGCTTGAGGCCGTGCTGCTGCACATAGCCGTCGCTGGCCACCACCGCGCCCACGGCGCCATCGACCAGGGCCGAGCTGTTGCCCGCCGTCTGCACGCCGCCCGGATACACGCTGCGCAGCGTGGCCAGCGTCTCCACCGGCGAGGGGCGCGGGTGCGTGTCGCGGTCGAGCTGCGCCACCTTGCGCGGCAGCGTGATGCCGCGGCTGGCGTAGCCTTCCAGCTCAAACTTCTCGCTGACCACGGGCACGATCTCGCCCGCCAGAAAACCGTCGGCCTGCGCCTTGACGGCGCGGTCAAACGATTGCGAGGCATAGGCGTCCACGTCCGCCCGGTTGATGCCGTATTTTTTGGCCAGGTTCTCGGCCGTCTCAATCATCGTCACCGGGCCTGCGGTGTCGATCAGCGCCTCCATCAGGAAGTCCTTGAACTCCACCGGCGCGCCCAGCTTGAAACCGGTGCGGTGCGTGTAGGCCGCAATCGGGTTGCGCGTCATGGACTCGGTGCCCACGACCAGCGCCACGTCGGTGTAGCCCAGCGCGATCTGGTCTGCGGCCTGGCGGAACAGCTCAAAGCCCGTGCCGCAGATGCGTTGCACCAGGATGGCGGGCACGGCCTGCGGCACGCCTGCATACAGGCCAATGTGGCGCGGCAGCACAAAGGCGTCGAAATCGGCCTGCGCCATGGAGCCGGTGATGACCGAGCCCACATCGGCAGCGGGCACGCCGCTGCGCGCCAGCACGGCACGCGCCACCTTGATACCCATGTCGGTGGGCGACACATGGCCCAGCGGGCCGCAGTAATCGACCATGGGCGTTCGCACGCCGTCCACCAGCCACGCGTTCAGGGGGGCGGAGAAAGAGCTTGTCGAAGTGGTAGTCATGGTCAGGCCTTGGAAGTGTTTTTGCTGTCGGTCACACGCAGCACGGTGGCATAGCCGGTGTCACCCGCGGCGCAGCCGGTGAACAGGCCCACGCCGCCGCCACGCAGCACCAGCTCTTCGATGAGTTCGATGATCGCGCGCATGCCGGTGGGCGCCTGGGGGTGGCCCCAGATGATGGAGCTGCCGTAGTTGTTCATGCGCTCCCAGGCAAAGCCGGTGTCGCGGGCCAGGGCGATGTCGTTCACCGCGAAGGGGTTGTGCGTCTTGATGGCATGCACGTCCGCGATGGACAAGCCCGCGTTCTTGAGCGCGTTAAACGCGGCAGGCGACGGCGCCATGGGCATGTAGCCCGCCTCCACGCGCGACATGCCAAAGCCCAGGATCTCCACTTCGATGCCGGGGTCGGTGGCCACGGCACGGGCCCAATCGCGCGTGGTGACGATGGCGCCCGCATTGCCGTCGGCCGGATGCGTCTGGCCGCCAAAGGTCACGGTGCCGCCTTCTTTCACGGGCTTGAGCTTGGCCAGGCCTTCGGCGGTGGTCGGGAAGATGCCTTCATCGGTGCTCAGCGTGCCGGTCTGCTTGCGGAACTTGGAATCGGTGACGGGCACATCCACCATGTAGCGCTTTTGGAAGGCACGGTCGTTGGCCAGCGCCTCCTGGTATTGGTGGTAGCGGTGCAGCTTGAGCGCGTGCTGCTCTTCGGTGCTGATGCCATAGCGCGCGGCCACGTTCTCGCCGGTCTGCAGCATGGGGTTCTTGGCGTAGGGGTCGTGGCCCATGTTGTCGGGCACCCAGTGCTCGGTGATGCCGTAGCCGCCGGTGCCGCTGGAGTCGGGGTAGTACACCACCGGCCCGTTGGACTGGCGGTCGGCCATCACCAGCAGCGCGCTGGTGGCCGTGCCGCAGGCCACCTCTTGTGCAGCCATCTGCAGCGCGCGCACACTGGTGGCGCAGGCCTGCTGCACCGTGGGCCCGGCCACACGGTCGATACCCATCATGCCGGTGACCCAGGGCAGGCCGTAGAAGCTGCCCTTTTGCGGGTTGGTGATCCCGAGGATCGCCAGGTCCACCGCGGCCAGGTCGTACCCGCGCGCGGTGAGCGCCTGCTTGCCCACCGCAGCGGCCAGCGGCAGCGCGTTGAGGTTGGCCAGCGTGCCCTGCCACTTGGCAAACGGGGACGACCAGTAGATACCGTAGGGGATGAAGGCGTTCATGACAGGGTCCTTGCTTGGATTGCGCACCAATTTTAGTTATTTATCATAACCATATGAGTCGCTTGAAAAGCTAGGGAAACCCCCTAGCAAAGAGCGGCCTTGCGGCCTTGTTTTAGTTATTTTTGATAACCATAATTTCCCTAACTCACTCACACCACCATGACCAAGAACTCCGACATCTCCCTTGAAATCCGTGGCGAACGCGAGGAAATCGCGGTCATCCGCCTCACCCGCCCCGCCAAGCGCAATGCCTTGAACGACGGCCTGATCCTGGCGCTGCGCGACGTGATGGACAACCTGCCCGCAAGCGTGGGCGCCGCCGTGATCGATGGCGATGGCGAACACTTCTGCTCGGGCCTCGACCTCTCGGAGCTGAAAGAGCGCGACGCGGGCCAGGGCCTGCACCACTCGCGCATGTGGCATGCAGCGCTGGACCGCGTGCAGTTCGGCCCCGTGCCCGTGGTGGCCGCGCTGCACGGCGCGGTGGTGGGCGGCGGGCTGGAGCTGGCCAGCGCCTGCCACATCCGCGTGGCCGATGAATCCACCTTCTACGCGCTGCCCGAAGGCTCGCGCGGCATCTTTGTGGGCGGCGGCGGTGCGGTGCGCATTCCGCGCCTGATCGGTACGGCCCGCATGACCGACATGATGATGACCGGCCGCGTCTACAACGCCGTGGACGGCGAGCGTGTGGGTTTTGCCCAATACCTCGTGCCCACCGGCACCGCATTCGACAAAGCCTTTGAGCTGGCCCAGCGCATTGCGCAGAACGCACCGCTGACCAACTACGCACTCATGCACGCGCTGCCCCGCATTGCCGAGCAGCCGTCCGACCAGGGCCTGATGACCGAAGCCATGATGGCCGCCATCGCCCAGAGCGCGCCCGAAGCCAAGGCCCGCGTGCGCGCCTTCCTCGACGGCAAGGCAGCCAAGGTCCAGAAGGCCTGAAGATGCGAGCCCCCGCCCGCGCCAGTGAGTTCTTGAAAGCACCCATGATGGCAACCGCCCCCACCCCCCGCTACCGGCCGCTGCGCTTTGGCGTGACCGAGGTCACCACCCGCCAGGGCGACAACGGCGTGGTCTATGTGCGCGCCACGCAAGACCTGCAACCCCACCCCGTGCGCCTGACCGACCGCCTGGCGCACTGGGCGCAGACGACGCCCGACCGCACCTGGATGGCGCAGCGTGTGAAGAACGCCGACGGCAGCCTGGGCGACTGGCGGCACATCAGCTACCGCGAGGCATGGGACAGCGCGCGCCGCATTGCGCAAGCGCTGCTGAACCGCGGCCTGAGCGCCGACCGCCCCGTGGTCATGCTCAGCGAAAACGACCTGGAGCACGCTCTGCTGTCGCTGGGCTGCCTGGTGGCGGGCGTCCCGCAATGCACCGTGTCGGCCGCCTACTCCACCGTGAGCAAGGACTACGACAAGCTGCGCCACGCCATCGACACCCTCACGCCCGGCCTGGTGTTTGCGAGCAGCGGCGAGCGCTTTGCCGCCGCCATCAACGCCACGGTGGGCGCCGACGTAGAGGTGGCGCTGATCGAGGGCACCCTGCCCGGCCGCAGTACCACACCATTCAGCGCGCTGCTAGCCACCGAGGCCACGCCCGCCGTGGATGCCGCACACGCCGCCATCACGGGCGACAGCATCGCCAAGTTCATGTTCACCTCGGGCTCCACCAAGGCGCCCAAGGCGGTGATCGTCACGCACGGCATGTGGGCTGCCAACCTGCAGCAGATGAACCAGTCCATGCCGGTGCTGACCGAAGACGACCTAGTGCTGGTGGACTGGCTGCCATGGAACCATACCTTTGGCGGCAACCACAACTTCGGCATCGTCATCTACAACGGTGGCACGCTGTACCTGGACGAAGGCAAGCCCACGCCCGCCGGCATGGCCGAGACCATCCGCAACCTGCGCGAGATCGCGCCCACGGTGTACTTCAACGTGCCCACGGGGTTCGAAGTGCTGGCGCACACCATGAAGACCGACGCGCAGCTGCGCAAGAACCTGCTCAGCCGCGTGAAGATGTTCTTCTTTGCCGCCGCCGCACTCTCGCAACCCATCTGGGACGCCCTCTTTGAGGTGGCCGAGCAGGAGGTGGGCGAGCGCATCGTGATGAACACCGGCCTGGGCATGACCGAGGGCTGCCCCTTCTGTGTGGCCGTGAACAGCCCCAACGTGCAGGCGGGCGACATCGGCGTGCCCACGCCGGGGCTGGAGTTGAAGCTGGTGCCGATTGATGGCAAGGTCGAGGTGCGTTATCGCGGCCCCAACATCACGCAGGGCTACTGGCGCAACGCCGAGGCCACGCAAGAGGCGTTCGACGAAGAAGGCTTCTACTGCTCGGGCGACGCCGTGAAGTGGATCGACGAGGCCGACCACAACAAGGGCCTGAAGTTCGACGGCCGCATTGCCGAAGACTTCAAGCTCAGCACCGGCACCTTCGTGAGCGTGGGCCCCATGCGCGCCAAGATCATCGCGGCCTGCGCACCCTATGTGCAGGACGCTGTCATCACCGGCATCAACCTCAAGGAAGTGGGCGCACTGCTGATCCCCACGCCCCACATCCGCACGCTGGCGGGCCTGCCCAGCGACGCCAGCCTGCCACAGGTGCTGGAGAGCGCGCCCGTGCAGCAGCACTTTCAGCAGGTGATCAACCAGCTGGCCGCACAAGCCACGGGCAGTGCCACGCGTGTGGCCCGCATGCACCTGATGGCCGAGCCGCCCTCGCTGGACAAGGGCGAGATCACCGACAAGGGCTCCATCAACCAGCGCGCTGTGCTCAAGCACCGCGCCAACCTGGTGGAAGCCATGCACGAAGGCAAGTTGCCATTCACCCTCGTGCCCCAGAAATGAATTGACCTGAACTGAACGACTACCCAAGGACACCACCATGCAGATTCAAGGACAAGCCGCCCTCGTGACCGGCGGCGCATCGGGCCTCGGTGAAGCCACCGCCCGCGCACTGGCCGCCCAGGGCGCCAAGGTCGCGGTGCTGGACCGCAATGCCGAACTGGCTGAAAAAGTCGCCGCAGACATCGGTGGCGTAGCCTGCCCCTGCGACATCACCGACGCCGCCAGCGTGCAGGCCGCCATCGACAAGGCCGCCGCCGCCCACGGCCCCGCGCGCATTCTCATGAATGTTGCAGGCATCGGCAGCGCCAAACGCGTGGTGCAGCGCGATGGCAGTGCCGCGCCGCTGGAAGACTTTGTGCGCGTGGTCAACATCAACCTGATCGGCACCTACAACGTGAGCCGTTTGTTTGCCGCCGCCTGCAGCAAGCTCGACGTGCTGGACAACGGCGAGCGCGGCGTGATGATGTTCACCGCCTCCGTCGCCGCCTTTGACGGCCAGGTGGGCCAGCAAGCCTACAGCGCCTCCAAGGCGGGCCTGGCGGGCATGACCCTGCCCATGGCGCGCGACCTGGCACAGCACGCGATCCGCGTGTGCACCGTGGCGCCCGGCCTGTTTGCCACGCCGCTGATGAAGGAACTGCCCGAGGCCGTGCAGCAATCGCTGGCCGCCAGCATCCCTTTCCCGCCACGCCTGGGCAAGCCCGAGGAGTTTGCCGAGCTGGCCTGCCACATCGTGACCAACGGCCATCTCAACGGCGAAGTCATCCGCCTGGACGGCGCCCTGCGCATGGCGCCACGCTGATCCATTCCTTCCCCCGCCCCCAGAGCTTTCAACGACACACAGGAGACAACACCATGACCATCACCCGCCGACAACTCGTCCAGGCCTTTGGCGCCAGCGCCGCGCTGGGCGCCCTGCATCCCTTTGCTGCCCACGCCCAGGTAGACCAGGTGAAGGTGTACTTCGGCTTCCCCGCTGGCAGCTCGGGCGACACCGTGGCCCGCCGCGTGGCAGAAAAATGGGGCGGCAGCGCCTTCAGCAAGAACGCTGGCGTGGTGGAGAACAAGCCCGGCGCGGGCGGCCGCATTGCGCTGGAGACGCTGAAGGCAGCGCCTGCCGACGGCTCGGTGCTGGCGCTGGCGCAGGTCTCGGCCATTGCCAACTACCCGCACATCTACAGCAAGATGAACTACACCGACAAGGACTTTGCACCCGTGTCGATTGCCGCCGTGATGCACCACGGACTGGCCGTGGGCCCCATGGTGCCCGCCAGCGTGAAGAACGTGAAGGACTTCCTGGCCTGGGCCAAGGCCAACCCCAAGGACGCCAGCTACGGCTCGCCCGGTGCGGGCTCCACGCCGCACTTCCTGGGCGCGCTGCTGGGCATCAACAGCGGCGTGGACCTGCGCCATGTGCCCTACCGTGGCTCCATCCCGGGCGTGACGGACGTGGTGGGCGGCCAGGTGGCTGCCATGGTCACGCCGCACGGTGACTTCATCGCCAACTACAAGGCGGGCAAGCTGCGCATCCTGGCCACCTCGGGCCCCAAGCGCTCGCAGTACGTTCCTGATGTGCCCACGTTCGCCGAGCAGGGCTTCCCCGAGCTGACCACCGAAGAATGGTTCGGCTTCTACGCCCCCGCCGCCACGCCCAAGCCGGTGATTGCCGCCGCCAACGCTGCCATCAACGCTGCGCTGAAGGAAAAGTCGGTCATCGACAGCCTGGCCATCGTGGGCCTGATGCCCCACGGCTCCACGCCCGAAGAGCAAGCGCGCTGGCAGAAGGCCGAATACGACACCTGGGGTCCGCTGATCAAGAAGATTGGTTTCACCGCAGATTCTTGAAGGTTGTGAATCCCCCCTGAGCGGCTTCGCCGCTTCCCCCCTGGGGGGGACGCCGCCAGCGCGGCGGGGCGGCCCTTGCGCGGCGGCCCTCGCCTGGGCGCGCGCCGGTATCGACGGGCGGCGGGCGGCGGGCGCAACTCTCGCCCCACCCGTTCGGGCTGAGCCTCTCGAAGCCAGGGCGCAAGCAGCCACCAGGCTTGTACAGACGAAATTTAGAAGAAAACAGCCTCCAGCGCTTATCTAACAAGCGCCAAAAGCTATCAAATAGTGAGCATTTCATGCAAGCACGCCAAGCCCTTGCCGACATCCAGCATCTGCTGACCCACGTGTTGCAGGCGCCCAGCCGCTGGCAGGCGCTGGCGCCGTTTGCCGACACCGATGGCGAGCTGGCTGCGCAGGTGTTGGACGAGGCCGCCAAGTTTGTGGACAGCGCCATCGCCCCGTTGCAGCGCAGTGGCGACGAAGAGGGCTGCCGGTTTGACGCAGGCAAAGTGCACACGCCCGCAGGATTTCGCGATGCCTACCAGGCCTTCTGGCAGGCGGGCTGGCCGTCATTGTCGTGCGCGCCCGAGGACGGCGGCCAGGGCCTGCCTGCGGTGCTGGAGTGTGTGCTGTTTGAATGGCTGGCCGGTGCCAACCATGGCTGGACCATGGCGCCCGGCCTGCTGCATGGCGCGTACGAATGCATCAAGCACCACGCCAGCGACGAACTCAAGGCGCAGTACCTGGAGAAGGTCGCCACCGGCGAATGGCTGGCCACCATGTGCCTGACCGAAGCCCACGCGGGCAGCGACCTGGGCCTGGTGCGCACACGCGGCGTGCCGCAGCCCGACGGCAGTGCGCGGGTGAACGGCAGCAAGATTTTCATCTCTGGCGGCGAACACGACCTGACCGACAACATCGTGCACCTGGTGCTGGCACGCCTGCCCGATGCACCGGCGGGCCCCAAGGGGCTGTCGCTGTTCCTCGTACCGAAAGTGCTCCCAGACGGCAGCCGCAATGCCGTGGTGTGCGAGCGCATCGAAGAAAAGATGGGCCTGCACGGCAGCCCCACCTGCGTGATGCGCTTTGACGACGCCACCGGCTGGCTGGTGGGCGAGCCCAACAAGGGCCTGAACGCCATGTTCGTGATGATGAACGCCGCGCGCCTGCATGTGGGCCTGCAAGGCATCGGCCTGCTGGAAGCCGCATGGCAAAAAGCCAGCGCCTACGCGGCAGAGCGCCGCCAGATGCGCGCCCCCGGCGCCAAGGACACCAGCCTCATCCACGACCACCCCGCCATCCGCCGCATCCTGCACACGCAGCGCGCCTGGATCGACGGCGGGCGCGTGCTGGCTTACCACACCGCCCTGCAGCTGGACGTGGCCAAGCACAGCACCGACGCGGGCGAGCGCGCAGCCGCCCAGCGCTGGTGCGCGCTGGTCACGCCCGTGCTCAAGGCCGCGCTCACCGACCAGGGCTTCCACGGCGCCAGTGCCTGCCTGCAGGTGTTTGGCGGCCATGGCTACGTGCGCGAATGGGGCATCGAGCAGATCGTGCGCGACGCGCGCGTGGCCATGATCTACGAGGGCACGAACGAGATCCAGGCGATTGACCTGCTGGTGCGCAAGGTGCTGGCCGATGGTGGCCAGGGCCTGGCAACGCTGCTGACCACACTGCCCGGCACAGCGCCCAGCCCTGCGGCCAGCGCACGCCGCCATGCGCTGGTGGAGATCACACAGACGCTGGCGATTGCCGCCCAGTCCGACGCCGAGTTGCCCTACTGGGTGGCCGACGACTACCTGCGCGCCGTGGCGCTGGTGCTGCTGGACTGGGCCTGGTGCCAGATCGGCGCGGCCAGCCACGGCGAGCGCTGGAACGCCCCCGCCCAGGCACTCACCCAGTGGGTGCTGCCCGAATTCGACATGCGCGCCGCCATCCTGCGCCAACGCATCGCACAGTCTCTGGAAATCAAGAACAAATTGGCCGCCAGCGCTTGATGGACAAGCGCTAACAGCTACAACATCAGTAGCAATCGCTGGTAGAGCTGCACCAACTCCTGCAGTGCATTGAGGCCGCGCTGCGGGTTTCCCTGGGCCTCAGATAACAAACGGAGACAACAGCATGACCATTACGAAAAGAAGAATGCGCATCCACCCCCTCGCCCTGTCGGCCCTGCCGGCAGCCCTGCTGATCGGGTGCGGAGGGGGATCGTCAGATGCAGGGCTGCCGCAGCTGGCAGCCGCCAACCCGGGCACCTTGAAATCGTGCAGCGACCTGGCCGCACGCATCAACTTTCCCAACACCACCATCACGGCGGCCAGCCCCGTAGCGGCAGGTACGCTGACCGTGGCGGGCACCCCCGTAGCAGCGCACTGCCAGATCACCGGCACCATGCACTCGCGCGTCAGCGCTGTGGATGGCAAGAACTACGCCATCGGTTTCGAGATGCGCCTGCCCAACGCCTGGAACGGCCGCTTCTACTACCAGGCCAACGGTGGGCTGGACGGCAGCGTGGTGCCCGCCACCGGCAGCTACAGCTCGGGCGTGCAGGTGACCAGCGCCTTGCTCCAAGGCTTTGCGGTCATCAGTTCGGATGCCGGCCACACCGGCGCACAGAACAACACCTTCGGTTTCGATCCGCAAGCCCGCCTGGACTACGGCTACCAGGCGCCCCAGAAGCTCACACCCATGGCCAAGAACGCCATCGAGCTGGCCTATGGCCGCGCGCCAGACCGCTCGTACTTCGGCGGCTGCTCCAACGGCGGGCGCCACACCATGGTGGCCATGTCGCGGCTGGCCAATGAATACGACGGCTTCCTCGCGGGCGACCCAGGCTTCAACCTGCCCAAGGCAGCAGTCAGCCAGGTGTGGGGCGCCAAGAAGTACGCGGCCCTGGCCACGCCCGGCGCCATGACCACCGCGCCCGCCTGGCTGGGCGGCTTTCCGGTGCCCGACATCGGCACCGCATTCACCCCCGCCGAGCGCACGCTGGTATCGAACCGCATCCTGGCCAAGTGCGATGCGCTGGACGGCGTGACCGACGGCATCGTGGGCGATGTGGCGGCCTGCCAGACCCAGTTCAAGCTGAACGACGACGTGCCCACCTGCACCGGCGCGCGCGATGGCAGTTGCCTCACGGCCGAACAAAAGACGATGGTGGCCGAGATCCACACCGGGGCCAAGACATCGGCAGGCGGCGCCATCTACAGCACTTTCCCGCTGGACCCCGGCATCGCCAACCAGGACTGGGCAACCTGGGAGTTCGTGATCGGCCAGGTGCTGGACCCATTGTCCTCGGGCACCGTGTTCAGCACGCCCCCCGTGCAGCAGACGCTGGCCACGGCCAACATTGACCAGTTGGCCGCCTCCATCTTTGCCACCAACGCCACGTTCACCGAATCGTCCATGTCGTTCATGACGCCGCCCAACCCCACCGACCTGGCCAAGCTGAAAGGCCGTGGCGCCAAGGTCATGGTGTTCCACGGCACGGGCGATGCCGTGTTCTCATACGACGACACCGTGAACTGGTACAAGGGCGTGGCCGCTGCCAACCAGGGCGATGCGAGCAACTTTGCGCGCCTGTTCCCCGTGCCCGCCATGGGCCACTGCGGCAGCGGCATCACCACCGACCAGTTCGACATGCTGACCCCGCTGGTCAACTGGGTCGAAAAGGGCCAGGCCCCCGACAAGGTGATCGCCCAGGCGCGCGGCGCTGGCAATGCCGCCGGTGCCAACCTGGAGCTGCCCGCCAGCTGGTCTGCCAACCGCACCCGCCCGCTGTGCGCCTACCCCAAGGTGGCGCGCTACAACGGCACGGGCGACATCGAAAGCGCCAGCAGCTTCAGCTGCAAGTAGCGCCCCCAGGGCCCTGGCCCCTTGCGGCCCGGGCCCTTTTTCTTGGGGTGTGCCCCTTCGCCCAGAGCGCGGGGGGACACCCTCCACCCTTCGGAGACACCGCATGCCACACCCCCTCCCGCGCCCCCCTCCCCCTGTCGGCCCTGGCCATGGCACTGGGCACCGCCACGCTGCTGGCGGGCTGCGCCAGCGCACCACGCACCACGCCCCCACCGCAGCTCGGCGCCGCCACACCCGCCACGCTGAAAAACTGCACCGCGCTGGCCCAGAGCCTCGCGCTGCCCGACACGCGCATCACCTCGGCAGAGATGGTGGCCGAAGGCCCGATCACCCTGCAGGGCAACACCACCCAGGCGCCCGCGCACTGCCTCGTCAAAGGCAAGATGAAAGAGCGCACTGGCCCCGTGGACGGCGCCAGCTACGCCATCGGTTTTGAGATCCGCATGCCCGTCGACTGGAACGGCCGCTTTCTGCACCAGGCCAACGGCGGGCTGGACGGCAGCGTGGTGACCGCGCTCGGCGCGGTGAGCGGCGCCGCACCCGTGGCCCCGGCCTGGTGCAAGGCTTTGCCGTGCTCAGCTCGGACGCAGGCCACGGCGCACCCACGCCCTTCTTCGGGCTGGACCCCCAGGCCCGGCGCGACTACGGCTACCAGGCCGTGGGCACCCTCACGCCCATGGCCAAGGACCTGATCAAGGGCGCCTACGGCAAAGGCCCGGACCGCTCGTACATCGCAGGCTGCTCCAACGGCGGGCGCCACGCCATGGTGGCCGCATCGCGCTATGCCGACCAGTACGACGGCGTGCTGGCGGGCAACCCCGGCTTCAGCCTGCCCAAGGCCGCCACGGCCCAGCTGTGGAAGGCCCAGCAATACGCCAAGGTGGCACCGAAGGACGCGAATGGTCCATCTGCCCAGCCCGACCTGACCAAGGCCGTGAGCCCCGCCGAGTTCCAGCTCATAGCCCGCAAGATCGTGGAGCGCTGCGACGCGCTGGACGGAGCCACCGACGGCCAGGTGAACGACGTGCAAGCCTGCCAGACCGCATTCAACCTGCAGCGCGACGTGCCCACCTGCACCGGAGCCAACACTGCGCGGGATGGATCGTGCATCTCTGCCGAGCAAAAGAACGTGCTGGCCAGCATCTTTGCCGGGCCCAAAAACAGCAAGGGCGAAGCCCTGTACACCGGCACCTGGTTCGACCCCGGCGTGGCAGGCAGCAATTTTGCGTTCTGGCACTTCAACGCACCCACCACGCGCGACGCGGGGGCCGTGGCCTTCCTGTTCACCACACCGCCCTCCACCCTGGACGCCTTCAAGGCCACCACCGGCCTGCAGTACGCGCTGAACTTCAGCATGGAGACGGACTACCCCAAGATGTTCGCCACCACGCCGGTCTACACCGAGTCATCCTGGTCGTACATGACGCCCCCCAACGCGGCCGACCTGAGCGCCCTGCGCAACCGGGGCGCCAAGATGATGGTCTACCACGGCGTGGCCGACGGCGTGTTCTCGCCCATCGACACCGCGAACTGGATGGACCGCGTGCAGGCAAGCCACGGCGGCAAGGCCGACGACTTTGCCCGCCTGTACCTGGTGCCCGGCATGAACCACTGCTCCGGCGGCCCCGCCACCGACCAGTTCGACATGCTGGCCCCGCTGGTGGCGTGGGTGGAACAGGGCAAGGCGCCCGACAGCGTGACGGCGAACGCGCGCGGCGCGGGGGCCAAGTTGGTCAACGCCGAACTGCCTGCCAGCTGGTCTGCCAACCGCACCCGGCCGCTGTGTGTGTACCCCAAGGTGGCGCGCTACAACGGGTCGGGGGATGTGGAGAGTGCGAGCAGTTTCAGCTGTAAGTGATCAACGGTTGAAAAAAGGAAGCCCGGCGCAGGCCGGGCTTCCTTTTTTTCTTTTTACGCCTTGGCGCGAGGCTTCATGCGGAAGCTGACACCCATGCGGTTGATGGCATTCATGGTGGCAATGGTGAGCGTCAGGTCCACCAGGTCCTTCTCACCAAACACGGCCAGTGCGGCCGCATAGGCCTCATCGGAGGCATGGGTCTCACTCACGCGCGTCACCTCCTCGGCCCAGGCCAGTGCCGCGCGCTCCTGCTCGGAGAACAGATACGCCGCCTCATGCCACACAGGGACCAGCACCACCTTCTCCACTGACATGCCTTCGGTCAGCAGGTCACGCGTGTGGATGTCAATGCAGTGCGCGCACCCGTTGATCTGCGACACGCGCAGGAAGACCAGGTGCGTCAGCAAGCTGGGCAGGCCCGTGCCCTGGGTGACAAAGTGGTGCAGCGTCCCGATGGCCTTGGCACCCTCGGGCGATATGTTGAACCAGACAGCGCGATTCATACAGCAGTTCCTTCACATTGAATGTTGGGCGGAGGGCGGTATTGACCTCCTGCTCTCAAGACGTGTGATGTGAGGGCGCTTTGACAGGTGCTGGAGAAATGGCTGCGGATTTTTGCGTGGCCGCCTGAGGGGAGCAAGGCAAGGCACCCGACAACATGACCGCCAAGGCACGCGGCGCAGGCGCCAATGGGGTCATCGCAGGATGCTGAGCGTCCGTGAGCCTTCCGCTTGCGCTCATGTATCAGGGGGCAAAAGGGTTCCTTGCCCACTGTCGACTTTTTCGCTCTCTTCGGGAAATGCGACTGCTGCTACCGTCGCCTTAGTCAGCCGATTCGTCCGTACGTTTTTAGAAAGGAGCTTATGAACCTCGTCAACCACGTACTCATGGGGTTGAGGTACCCCTGCTTCATCCTCTCTAAGGTGCACCACAAGACGACAACTCATGGACGTGCCGTTCTGAAATTTCACCCGCTTGACTGCGACTTGAGTCAGGAACTGCTCATCGCGTATCACGAAGCTGATGTTGTGTTTCTCGAATCGCCCGCGCCACTTACCACCATCCCGAGTGAGTACAGGCGCGATGATTTCGATGTCAGCCCGTTCAATCACCATTGGATCTAGCTCTTCCAGACTGACAACGAAGTCCTGGAAACTTGCTCGCGTCACACGGGCTTCCTCATTGCCCCGAGGCGTATGAGTGTTCGCGAACCCAACAGCTGCCACCTTGTCGTAGGTAAGCAGCGATTCATAGAACTGCGAACGCAATTTAATGATCCGGCGATTTGCGAGGAGAGCAGGCAAGACGGCCTCGACGGTAGGCTCGTTTTCAAGATGCAATGAGAGATTGGAATCTGTGGCAGGCAATTTAGGAGCGTCTGGCGCTATCTCTTGCTCCATCTTCTTCAGCTCCAGGCGAGCCTTTCGAAGATTCAATTCGTTCTGCTCGATCTGCTGCGCAGCAAGCTTTTTGTCGCGGTCTATAGCGATGGCGTTGGCTTTGACCTGCTGGTCTAACAATGTGCTCTGGTAATGCCACCAAACGCCCCCAGAACAGATTGCAGTAACTGCTGAACCGATGAGCCCCAGCGCTACCGCGTGTTTACCGATGAAATTCAGATAGACCTCAAGGCCGCCTTCGCCATGCGCCATCGTCTCAATGCGCACGTAAACATCCAGCTGTCTAGCGACCTCTTTGACCAGCGCCAAGACGTCACCTTCACACGCATGTAGCACCCAGGCATCCATCTCATGTGATTGATCCGCCAGCACAAAGTGCACCATCAGGCGACCAGGGCTCGCTCCCGAATCAACGGCATCCATCTGCATTCACTTCTCCTCCAGCGTGTTTGAAGGGAATGTACTAGCAAAAAAGCAGTGCCTTGGTTAAGTGTGAATGCGTGTAGCGGGCACGGTTCCACGAGGCGACCGAATGACTAGAACGGCAATCCTAAATAGCTCTTTGCCAGAGCTCCCTGCGCCGTCTCTGACGATTACAGATACTCAAGATCCGTGTCCTGCAGCGTTTGGTCGTAGGCCAGCGAATCGGAGAAGGTGCGCGGCATGACCGCCATCCACTACAAGACAAGAAGCGCAGACCGCCTCAGAGTATTTGCCGAGGCCTGTGCGGTCGCCGTTTTGGTAGCGGGCCACCATCGCGTGGCACAGGCGGGCAGAAGTCTGAGCTCCGCAGCCATCGCTAGGAGTCAGCAGCCTACTCCGACGCGCCCGACTCGTGTTCAGCCTGCATTGGCAATCTGCTGGCCTCTTCTTTCGCCTTCTTCCCCTGGTCGTAATGCCACTTGATGGCGAAGAACATGCCTGTGCCGAAAACGGCCACCTTGAACACAATGAAGACTATCGGGACCCAATCCATCTTTGAGATTTTCCTGGCTGTTGATTGGCACTATCGGATGTGAAGTGCACTGCCTAAAAACGCCGCGTCAGCGGCTTAATCGTGTTCAAGCCATCATCGAATCTCACATCGACAGCACTGGGCAAATGATCTGAAAACTTGGTGCGATGCTATCGGGCCTGCTGTGCGGGCGTAAGCATCAGTTCCGCCTAAATTTTGCGTAGCAGATGGAGACCGCTGCCCAACGCGACTGCCTGCACTGAGCGCCGATCTGGGCGCAAAAAAGGCTTGCAGGAGGAAACCCCATGCAAGCCTTTGACTGGGTAGCAGTGCTACCGCAGGGTGCTCAGAACGGCAACCCCACATAGTTCTCCGCCAGCGACCCCTGCGCCTTCTCCGACGAGAACAGATACGCCAGGTCCGTGTCCTGCAGCTTCTGGTCGTACGCGATGGAATCCGGGAAGGTGTGCAGCATGGTCGTCATCCACCATGAGAAGCGCTGGGCCTTCCACACGCGGGCCAGGGCCTTCTCGGAGTATTTGTCGAGGCCCGTGCTGTCGCCGTTTTGGTAGTGGGCCACCATCGCGTGGTACAGGTAGTAGATGTCCGATGCCGCGCTGTTCAGGCCACGGGCGCCGGTTGGCGGCACGATGTGGGCGGCGTCGCCGGCCAGGAACAGGTTGCCGTAGCGCATCGGCTCGGCCACGAAGGAGCGCAGGGGCGCGATGGACTTTTCGATGGATGCGCCGGTGATGAGCTGTGCGGCCACCTCGGCGGGCAGGCGGCGTTTCAGCTCGGCCCAGAAGGCTTCGTCGGACCAGTCTTCCACGGTGTCGGTCAGCGGCACCTGGATGTAGTAGCGGCTGAGCACCTGCGAGCGCAGCGAACACAGCGCAAAGCCGCGCTCGTGCTTGGCGTAGATCAGCTCGGGCGAGACGGGTTTGGTGCGCGAGAGCACGCCCAGCCAGCCGAAGGGGTAGACCTTTTCGTACTCCTTGAGCACATCGCGGGGGATGGACTTGCGGCTCACGCCGTGGAAGCCGTCGGCGCCGATGACGAAGTCGCAGTCGATGCGCACCACTTCGTCGCCACTGCGGTAGGTGACGTACGGGTTGGCGCTTTTCAGGTCGTGGGGCTGCACGTCTTCGGCGTTGTGGATGACGATGCCCTTCATGCGGTCACGCGCTTCGTACAGGTCGCGCGTCAGCTCGGTCTGGCCGTAGACGACCACCGAGCTGCCGCCGCTGTACTTGTGCAAATCGACCCGGTCCATCTTGCCGTCGTGGGCGATGATGAAGCCGTCGTGGATCTCGCCTTCCTTGTCCATGCGCTCGCCGCACTGGGCCTCGCGCATCAGCGCGGCAAAGCCGTGCTCCAGCACGCCGGCGCGGATGCGGCCGAGCACGTATTCGCGGCTTTGGCGCTCCAGCACGATGGTGTCGATGCCCTTGAGGTGCAAGAGCTGCGAGAGCATGAGGCCCGAGGGGCCGCCGCCGATGATGCAAACCTGGGTTTTCATGGTTGTCTCCTTTGTGGCGAGCGGCTCACAAAACTCCCCTGGCGTTGTTGTCCTGCCTTGCCGTACTAGTTGTACTGTCTGCGGCAGGACGCCTAGCCAGGGCCGCTTCGCTGAGTTGTGTGAGCCGCTCTGTTGGGTTGATGACATGGGTCAAAACGACCCCCTAAAGATACGTGGCACAGTCGCCGCGTTGAATGGACGGATGGAGCCAGAACATGCACTTTTCGAACATGGCCGAGAACCACAGCAGCATCCAGTCGTACAGCCTGTTTGGCGAGTCGCAGCACCTGCCCGACGTGCTGCACTGCGAGACGATTGCCGAGCGCTCGGTGCTGCACGACTGGGAGCTGGCGCCGCACCGGCACACGCGGCTGCACCAGGTGCTGCTGATCGAATCGGGCGGCGGCGTGGCGCATCTGGATGGCGAGCAGCACGCGCTGGCCGCCGGTGCGCTCATCAACGTGCCGCCGGGCCATGTGCATGCGTTTCGGTTCACACAGCACACACAGGGCTGGGTGGCCACGCTGGCCGATGAATTGATGGACGAGATTTTTGTGCGCGTGGGCGATGTGCGGCGCGACCTGGCGCGGCCCGCCGTGGTCACCGCCAACCCACCCATCAGCCAGGCCATGGGGCAGATCTGGCAGGAGTTCTCGGGCCGCGCCAAAGCGCGTGCGCTGGTGCTGCGGGGCCTGAGCGCCACGCTGCTGGGCTGGGTGGCGCGGGCCATCGAAGACCACAGCCCCGACGACACTGCTGCTCCAGAGTCCAGCCTTGTGCAGCGGCTGGAGGCGCTGATCGAGGCGCATTTTCTGGAGCACTGGCAGGTGGCGGACTACGCGCGCGCGCTGGCCGTGTCGCCCACGCACCTGAGCCGCGTGGCGCGGGCCACCACGGGCGTGTCGGCCCAGCGGCTGATCGAGGCGCGCCTGATGCGCGAGGCTCGGCGCAACCTGGCCTACACCCACCTGGGCGTGGCCACCATTGCCTACACGCTGGGCTATGCCGACCCGGCGTACTTCACCCGCGCCTTCACGCGCGATGCAGGCTTGTCGCCGCGCAGCTTTCGCGCGCAGGTTGCAGCATCGAGCCCGGGCCGCATCACGTGAGCCCGGTGACACGCTGCTGACACTGCGCTGTCAGCAGGCCGCCGCGACCATCAAGGCTTCTTTTTTGAGTTTGCACGCACAAGGAGCCTTTGCATGAAAAACGCCATCGCCTGGTTTGAAATCCCCACCACCCAACTCGACCGCGCCCAAGCCTTTTACGAAGCCGTGCTGGGCCAGCCCCTGCGCCGCGAGAACATGGGGCCCAGCGAAGGCGCCGTGTTTGCCTACGACGGCGCAGCAGACGGCGTGGGCGGCGCGTTGATGATGGGCCCGACTGCCCCGCAGGTATCAGGCAGCGGCACACTGGTGTACCTGGACGCTTCGCCCTCGCTCGACGCCGCACTGGAGCGCGCCGTAGCCCAGGGCGGCCAGGTCGCCCTGCCCCGCCAGGCATTGCCACCGGGCATGGGGTTCTTTGCGCACATCCATGACCTGGATGGCAACCGCGTGGGTTTGCACGCACTTTCTTGAAGAAGGGACAACCGCATGGAAACACAGGAACTGCACCGGGGCCGGCTGATTGACCACATCCAGCTCGTTGTGCGCGATCTGGCGGCCAGCCAGGCGTTTTACACAGCCGCGCTGGGGGCGCTGAAGGTGCCGATGGGTGGCGCGGACGAGGGCTATTTCTGGGCGGACGAGCTGTTTGTGTCGTCAGCCGACAGCCCTGCCGCGCAAGGCCACCTCACCGGCCGCACGCACCTGGCCTTTCAGGCGCAGGACCGGGCAATGGTGGATGCCTTCTACCAAGCCGCGCTGGCCCACGGCGGCACCGACAACGGCGCACCGGGCGAACGCCCCTACCACCCCGGCTACTACGCCGCCTTTGTGCTGGACCCGGATGGCAACAACATCGAGGCGGTGTTCCATGGCGACGCGCAGCGCAGTGCGGCGTCAGTGAAGATCACGTTCTGAGGGGTGGATCAGCCCGCCTCCGGGCGGGCCAGGCCGCGCAGCGGGATGGGCGTGGAGAACACGATGGACGTGCGTGTTTCGCCATAGCCGTTGATGTCGCCCAGAAAGCGCTCCAGATCGGGCAGGTCGCGCGCCACGACCTGCATCACGTACGAGTCGTTGCCGCTGACATGGTGGCATTCGAGCACCTGGGGCGACTGGCGCAGCTTGTCGATCAGCGCCTTCTTGCCGGGCTGCGGCACGTTGATGCCCACCACGGCGCGCACGCCGTAGCCGACCTTGGCGGGGTCGATGTCGGCATGCACGCCGCGCACCACGCCCGCCTCTTGCAGGCGGCGCAGGCGCTCGAGCGTGGCGGGCACCGACAGGCCCACGGCCTCGGCCAGTTCCTTGAGCGAGGCGCGGCCATCGGCCTGCAGCGCGCTGATCAGGCGCCAGGCTTTGTCATCGACTTCCATAAAAGCCTTTATCGATGGTCACAGAAAAAAACGAAACCCAATTCTGGATTCGCCGAATTTTCTGCATTCTCCACCGCCAGCCGCCGCCCTAGCATTGGTGCATGGACTTCACCTCACTCACCGTGTTTCTGCAAGCCGCCGTCATCGGCGTGCTCATCGCGGCCCCTGTGGGCCCCATTGGCCTTTTGACCATGCAACGCACCCTGGAGCGGGGCCTGGCGGCCGGGCTGGCCACGGGCCTGGGCGCCGCTGCGGCCGATGCGGTGTATGGCGCCGTGGGCGCCTTCAGCGTGCGCTGGCTGATCGACGGGCTGACCCAGGCCAAGACGCCGCTGGCGCTGGGGGGCGGCGCACTGCTGCTGGTGCTGGCCTGGCGCACTTGGCACGCGCCCGTGGCCCACACCGCCGCCCCGGCCCGCGATGCGCGGGGGCTGCTGGGCCTGGCGGCCGGCACGTTTGCGCTGACGCTGGCCAACCCGGCCACCATCGTGTCGTTCATTGCGGTGTTTGGCTCGCTGGGCGGCGGCCGGCCCAGCCTGCCGTCGCCGCTGTGGATGGTGGCGGGCGTGCTGGTGGGCTCTGCCGCCTGGTGGCTGCTGCTGACCGGCGCGATTGCCTACCAGCGGCAGCGCTTTACGCCCGCCTGGCGCCAGCGCATCAACCGGGCGTCGGCCCTGCTGCTGGGCGGGTTTGCGTTGTGGCAGTGGGCGCAGTGGGTCTGAGGCTTTGCGTTGCGCACAGGGATGCTGCAAAGGTACTGACACTGCGGTGTCAGCAGCGCGCCCGCACCATCGGTGGCTTCTTTGACCCGGGGCTTTTCTCATGACCGACGCCGTGCTGCAACACCCTCTCTGGCCGGATGCCGAGCCTGCGCGCAGCGACATGCCTGTGTCGGCAGCTACCTCTGCGGCCACCGCGCGCCGCAACTGGATTGCCGTGGCCTGCGCCCAGCACGCCCGCCGGGGCTGCGCCACGCCTGGCGCGGGCTACATGCAGGTGTGCCATGGCAAGGTGGCGCCGCTGCAGCGCATACGGCCCGGCGACCGCGTGGCGTACTACGCGCCCACGGTGACCATGGGCGGCAAGGACCGGCTGCAAGCGTTTGTCTCCATCGGCATCGTGTTGCCGGGCGCACCGTATGCGTTTGACATGGGCGACGGGTTTGTGCCGTCGCGGCGGGACGTGGCCTATGTGCCTGCACGTGAGGCGGCGATTGCGCCGCTGCTGGACGCGCTGGAGTTTGTGGACGACCGCCAGCGCTGGGGCAGCAAGTTCCGCTTTGGGTTGTTTGCCGTGAGCGACCGCGACATGCGCCTCATTGCACAAGCGATGGAGGCAGATGCTGCCTTGCTGCATTGGGCATAGCGGCACGCCAACGGACGGCAAACACTGACCGCCCTCCAGAAGGTGCGACGTGGGGCTGGCAGCTGCCGACGCAGCCCCTCAACACACGGCCATCAACGCATCCACAACCCTTCGTTGGGCCGCGCTCAGTGCGGCATAGCCTTCGCGCATCATGCGCAGCACGATCACGTGGATTTCCATTTCGGCATTGAGCATGGTGTTCTCCTTGGAGGAAGTCTTCTTCGGCCACCGAGCAGGCGGGCCGAGGGATCACGGTGCATGTTGCAGGCCCGCAGACCCACCAGCACCCTGGCCTGCCCCACCATGGACCAGGCCCCATGCCACTGTGCCAACGTGGCACGGGGGCAATGCGGTGATGTGAGGGGAAATGGCGGCGCTGTTCATGTCCCACGGGGCCATCGATGGCCCACAGGCGCGGCAGTGCCAGGCCACCTTCAGCTTCAATCATTCCTTTTTTTATAGCTATCAGCGCTTATCCATCAAGCGCTAGCGGCCAAAAACACTAAAAATCAAGGATGCGCAGGCCCTGCCCGCACACGCGCCAGCGCCTCGGGCACATCGCGCCACGCCGGGCGTCCGGGGGCGTAGCGCTGGCGCATGTAGCCCGCCAGCTCGGTGATCTGCGCGTCGCTGAGCGCATGGCCGAAGCCGGGCATGAAGCCGATGTCGCGCGCGGCGGGCTCGCGGATGCCGTGCACGATGACCTGCAGCAGGTTGTCGGGCCGGTCGCTGTGCAGGTTGCTGTTGAGCGCCAGGGGCACGTTCACGCCCAGCAGCTTCGGGCCGTCGCCGTCGTGGTGGCAGGCTGCGCAGGCGCCGTCGAACAGGCGCTGGGCCTGGCCGGGTTGCGGGGCCAGCGCGGCGGCCTGGGCCACGGCGGTTTGGGCGCGCTGCTGCGGGTCGGCCGCTGGCTCAGCGGCGGTGAACGAGGCGAGGTAGCCTGCCATGGCGCGGATGTCGTCGTCGGGCAAATGCGCCAGCTCGCGCACCACGGGTGCCATGGGGCCGGAGGCACTGCCGTGCTGGGGGCTGTGGCCGTGGCGCAGGTAGCCATACAGCGCATCGGCCGTCCAGGGCACGGGCGCCTTCGACAGGCCGGTGAGCGCAGGCGCCTCCCAGCCATCGACCATGGCGCCAGACAGGAACGCGGCTCCGCCCAGTTCGGCCCCCAGCGCGTTGCGCGGCGTGTGGCAGGCGCCGCAGTGGCCCACGCCCTGCACCAGGTAGGCGCCCCGATTCCATTCGGGCGGTCGGGTCGGGTCGGGCTTGAACGGCGCGGCGTCGTGGAACAGCGCGTTCCAGCCCGCCATGAGGGGGCGCACGCTGAAGGGGAAGGTCAACTCGGTCTTGGGCACTTCGGCCCGCACCGCAGGCTGTGCCATCAGGTAGGCGTACAGCGCGGTCAGGTCGTCGTCGCTCATCTTGGCGAACGAGGTGTAGGGGAACGCGGGGTACAGGTGTTTGCCATCGCGCGAGATGCCTTCGCGCATGGCGCGCTGGAAGGCGCTGAAGGACCACTGGCCGATGCCGGTTTGTGCGTCGGGCGTGAGGTTGGTGGTGTAGACCTTGCCGAAGGGCGTGTCCATGGCGCGGCCACCCGTGTTGGGCGTGCCGCCAGGGGCGGTGTGGCACACCACGCAGTCACCCGCAGCGGCCAGCAGGCGGCCCCGCTCGATGGTGGCGGCGTTGTAGACCGAGGCACCCGCCGTCTGCACCACGGGCGCGATGGAGGGGCGCCAGCCCAGCAGTGCTGCGCCCATGGCGATGCCACCAGCGGCCAGTGCAAGGGCACGCGCCCAGGGGCTGCGTTTTGCGGGCCACGTGGCGCTGGCTGGTACGGCGGGTGCAGGAAGTTCCAGCGTGGGCAGCACCTCGGCTTGCTCGGGAGATGGGGTGCTGCCCGCAGCCGCTTGACCTGCACCGCCGGGCAAGGGGTTGAGCCCGGCACGCACCACCTCGGGCGTGAAGGGCGGTGCGCGAAAGCGCACACCCGTGGCGTCAAAGATCGCGTTGGCAATCGCCGCCGTGCCCGGCACCGAGGACGACTCACCCGAGCCCAGCGGCGCCTCGTCCTGCCGGGGCATGTGCATCACCTCGATGACCGGCACCTCGCGGAAGCTCAGGATGGGGTAGCTGCCCCATTCGCGGTTGTCCACGGCCTGCTTGACGGGCTCGAACGTCACCTGCTCCTTGAGCGCGCGGCTGGTGGTCTGCAGCACGTTGCCGTGCACCTGCTGCTCCACACCGGCGGGGTTCACCATCAGGCCCGCGTCGTGCCCCACGACCACGCGGCGCACATGCACCTCGCCGGTCCTTTTGTTGACCTCTACATCGGCCACCCAGGCGGCCCAGGCGGCGCCAAAGCCGGGCCACTTGCTGTGGATGTAGCGGGCATAGGCAAAGCCCTGGCCTTGCACCCAGTCACCATCCAGCTCGCGCTGCTGGGGGCCGGTACGGCGAATCCAGCCCGCCTTTTCAGCCGTGGCCTGCACCAGCTCGGCGGCGCGCGGATCGTTCAGCAACTGTAGGCGAAACTGCACCGGGTCCACACCCGCAGCAGTAGCCAGTTCGTCCACATACGACTCGTGCGCAAACGAGTTGGGCAGGGCCGACACGCCCCGCAACCACGATGCGCGCACGATGGGCGGCATGTCGTTGACGGCCACGCGCAGGTTGTCGTAATGGTAGGGCGGGCGCGCCGTGCGGTCGCCCATCTCGTAGGCCTGGGCCACGGGCTCAATGGTGCGGGTGAGCAGCAGGGCCAGCGTGGGCGCGCCGTTGGAGGGGTAGGACGTTTCGAAGTCATACGCCGCCACGGTGCCATCGGCCTTGAGCCCGCCGCGCACCTGCATGAGCTGGGCCGTGCCCTTGGGCTCCCACAAATGCTCCTGCTCGCGCGTGAGCTGCACGCGCACCGGGGCGCCCACGGCGCGCGAGAGCAGTGCGGCATCGGCCGCTACATCGTCGGCACCGTTGCGGCCATAGCAGCCTGCGGC
The DNA here is from genome assembly GCF_013376875.1 of Acidovorax sp. JMULE5. Lineage (GTDB taxonomy): Bacteria > Pseudomonadota > Gammaproteobacteria > Burkholderiales > Burkholderiaceae_C > Acidovorax > Acidovorax facilis. Next base: position 3,882,595 of record NZ_CP035951.1, on the reverse strand, counting down.
CTCCATGCGGATGAGGTCGATGTCCACATCGGCCAGCCCCATCAGGCGGGCCAGGTCGGCGCGCAGCACATGGGGGTTCTGCGTGCCAGCCCACACCGTCATGCGCGGGCGGACCGTGCTGTCATCGCTGCGCCATTCGGCCACCGCGCACGATGGGCCGATGGAGCCGTGCATCTGGTACGGCCACACATAGGTGCGCGGCATGGGCTGGCCGTTGGCAGACAGCGCGGCCAGGGCGCCCTCCACATCGCCCTCGTCCACCAGGCGGCGCTGCGTGGCGGGGTTGGCGCGGATGGCTTGTTCCAGCGCTTCGGTGCTGTCCTGGCGCGGGAAGCCGGGCCAGTCCTTCCAGCGCACTTTCAGCTCGCGCAGGGCCTGCTCTGCCTGTTCCTCGCGCTCGGCGACGATGCCCACAAAGTCGCGGATCACCACCACGGCGCGGATGCCGGGGATGTGGGCGATGGACTGCTGGTCTACCGATTCGAGCGTGTTCCCGATGAAGTCGCCATGGTCGGCACCTGCATACGGCGGGCGCACCACGCGGCCGTGCAGCATGCCGGGCACACGCATGTCGTGCACAAACACCAGCTCGCCGCTGACCTTGGCGGGGATGTCCACGCGCGGCACGGACTGGCCGACCACGGTGTAGTCGGCGGCGGCCTTGGTGGGCGTGGCATCCACCAGCTCCAGCGTGGTGTGCGCGCCCGCCAGCAGCGCGCCGTAGGCCAGTTGGCGCGACGGGTCTGCAGTGACCTGCACCACACCCGCACGCACTTGCAGTGCCTCCACCGGCGCGCCCAGCCGCTCTGCGGCCTGCGCCACCAGCCAATGGCGGGCCTGCGCGGCGGCGGTGCGCAAAGGCTTGGCGTGGATCTGGATGGACGCGCTCGCGATGGTGGCGCCCTGGTTGGGCGCGCGTGTGGTGTCGCCCAGCACCATGTTCACCTGCGCCAGCGGCACATCCAGCTCTTCGGCCACGATCTGCGCCAGCGCGGTGCGGATGCCAGTGCCCAGGTCCACATGGCCGTTGAGTGCGGTCACGCTGCCGTCGTCCCACACGGCAATCAAAATCTCTACTCCCTCGGCCGGGTTGCCCGCTACCAGCGCGGGCTGACCTTTGACCGGCGGCGGCGCAGGCGGTGGGTTGCGCACCACCAGCAGCACGCCCTGGGAAGCGTGGAAGTCGGCGCGGGTGAGCGGGCTGTGGGCGCGCAGGGGTGCGGCGTTGTCAGGTGTGGCGCTCATGCCTGGGCCTCGCGCATCAGCACCGCCGCACGCAGCACGGCGCGGATGATTTCGACATGCGTGCCGCAGCGGCACAGGTTGCCCGACAGCTCGCGGCGCACGGCGGCTTCGTCGGGGTCTGGGTTGCGCTCCAGCAAGGCCACGGCCATCATCACCATGCCGTTGAGGCAGTAGCCGCACTGCGCGGCCTGCTCATCCACAAAGGCTTGCTGCACCGGGTGAAGCCCCTCGGTACTGCGGCAGCGCGCTGGCAGCCCCTCCAGCGTGGTCACCTCGCGGCCCGCCACGCCCTGCGCCGGGATCACGCAAGCCCGCGCGGCAATCCCGTCCACCAGCACCGTGCACGCGCCGCACTGCCCCAGGCCACAGCCGTATTTGGGGCCGTTGAGCGACAGGTCATTGCGCAGCACATGCAGCAGCGTGGCGTGGGTCGAGGTACTTGCTGGCAAGCCACAAGGCTGGCCGTTGACGACCATGGTGTGAAGCGAAGCGGGCGCGTGCATGTCTCTTTGGGGTGCCCTCAGCGCCGCAGACTGCCGGTGCGCGTGTACATCTCCAGATCCACAAAGTTGGAGCCATTGTGGTTGCCCGGGCCGTACTGCAGCGGAAAGTCACCGATCTTGGTGGTGCCCATGTCTTCCATGGCCTTGATGAAGCCTTCGCGCGTGAGCGCTTTGCCCGCGCGCTTGAGACCCTCCACAAACACGCGGGCGGCAATGTAGCCCTCCAGCATGGTGTAGCTGTCGATCTTCTCGCCCGCGTCAACGCGGTCCTTGCGGTAGTCCGCCACGATGGGCAGGCGGCTGGCTTGCGGCGAGGGCACGATGCTGGCCGTGACCAGCCCTTCGATGCCGCCGTTCAAGCGCTGCGCGGAGCCCGGCGCATCGGTGATGCCCACCGATATCGTGTACAGCGGCGAGGCGCCGCCCCCCGCACGGTAGTCGCGCAGGAACACCTCCACCATCTTGCCCGCCATGATCATCACCACCGCACCAGGCTGCGCCTTGGTGAGCGAGGCCACCTGGGCCTTGGCGTCGGTGGCGGCGATCTCCATGGGCACGGACTCCACCACCTTGACCTTGAGCCCCTGTGCAATCTGCAGGCAGGTGTCGAGGTTGGATTTGCCAAATGCGCTGTTCTGGTAGATGACCGCAATGTTGTGGATGCCCAGCGTGGCCAGGTGCCCCACGATCTTGCGCAGTTCAGCCTCGTAGCTGGCGCGCACGTGGAACAGGTAGCGGTTGTGGTTGGTGCGAAACGATGTGGTGCCGACCAGCGGGGCAAACATGGGCACACCGGCCTTCTCGGCAATGGGCATGGCAGCAATCAGGTTGCCCGTGGCGACATAGCCGATGAGAGCAAACACCTTGTCTTCGTCGATGAGGCGCGTGGTGTTCTCTGCGGTCTTCTTGGGGTCGTAGGCGTCGTCATGGGAGACAAGCTCCAGCGTGCGCCCCAACACTCCACCGGTCTTGTTGACCTTGTCGAAGTAGAGCGCAATGCCCGCCTTGTAGTCCACCCCAAAATCCTTGGCAGGGCCGGTGAACACGGCCGACTGCCCCACCTTGATGCGGGTGTCCGTCACTCCGGTCTCGGCAGCGGCCGGCCCCGCCCAGGCCCATCCCGCTGTTGCCACCAGCCCCGCCATGGCAGTCCGGCGGTCGATGCATCCATCCTCCACTCCTCGACACTTCATGTAGTGCTCCTTACATCAAAGGCGCCAGTTTCGGGGCTTGTGCTCGCATCGCGCAAGTGTTTGAAGAGGTGTTTTTTGTAACCAACAGCACCCGTGTGCGGCGCACCACATCGCACGGCTGCGCAGGTGCATCACACGCTCAGGTAAGCGCGCCGCACCTCTTCGTTGGCGGCCAGCTCTTCCATGCTGGCCTGGTAGCGGATCTGGCCCTTTTCGAGCACATAGGCGCGGTCGGACACCAGCTCGGCAAAGTGCATGTTCTGCTCGGACAACAGGATGCTCACGCCCTGCTCTTTCAGCTCCAGGATCATGTGCGCCATCTGCTCCACGATGACAGGGGCCACACCTTCAGACGGCTCGTCCAGCAGCACCAGGTAGGGGTTGCCCATGAGCGTGCGCGCCACGGTGAGCATCTGCTGCTCGCCACCGCTCATGCGGCCGCCGGGGCGCTGGGGCATCTCGCCCAGGTTGGGGAAGAGCTTGAACAGGCGCTCTGGCGTCCACACAGGCGCAGCGGTGCCATCGGGCCAGGTGCGGGCGGGCTGGCGGCCTACCTCCAGGTTCTCCATCACCGTGAGGTCGGTGAACACGCGGCGGTCTTCGGGCACAAAGCCCAGGCCCAGGCGCGCGGCATCGTGCGGGTCGCTTTTGGAGATGTCCTTGCCCATGAACTGGATCTGGCCCTTGCGTTTGGCCAGCATGCCCATCAGCGTCTTGAGCGTGGTGGACTTGCCTGCGCCGTTGCGGCCCATCAGGGCCACGACTTCGCCCCGGCGCACGTCCAGGTCCACGTCATACAGGATTTGCGCCGCACCATACCAGGCCTGCAGCCCTTTGGCCTGCAGCAGCAGCTCTTTGGGTTCGTTGGTCGTCATGCTCATGCGGCCTCTGCAGCAGCGGCTGCCGTTTTTTTCTCGAAGGTCTTGCCGGTGCCGAAGTACACCTCCTGCACCTTGGGGTGGTCACGCAGCTCCAGCGGCTTGCCCTCGGCAATGAGGCGCCCGCGCGCCAGCACGATCATGCGGTCGGCATAGGCAAACACCACGTCCATGCTGTGCTCGGTGAAGAGCACGGCCATGTTGCGGTCGATCACCAGTTGCTTGGTGAGCGCCATGAGTTCGTTGCGCTCCTTGGGCGCCATGCCGGCGGTGGGCTCGTCCATGAGCAGCAGCTTGGGGCTGTTGGCCATCGCGATGGCCAGCTCCACGCGCTTCACATCGCCATAGGCCAGCACGCTGCAGGGGCGGTCGGCCTGCGACTTCATACCCACCTGGTCCAGCAGCGCCAGGGCCTCGTCGCGCTTGTGGTCTGCCGCCTTGCGCCACATCGCAAACAGGCGGTTGTCGTTGGAGATCAGTGCCATCTGCACGTTCTCCACCACCGTGAGCGATGCAAAGGTTTCAGCGATCTGAAAAGTGCGACCCACACCCATGCGCCAGATGTCGCGCGGCTTGCGGCCCACCAGCTCCTGGCCATTGAGCTGGATGGAGCCTGCATCGGCAGGCAGCTGGCCGTTGACCATGTTGAAGGTGGTGGACTTGCCCGCGCCGTTGGGGCCGATCAGCGCCAGCAGCTCGCCGGCAGCCAGCTCGAAGTGGATGCCATCCACTGCCTTCACGCCGCCAAAGGACTTGCCCAGGCCAGAGACTTTGAGCAGGCTCATGCCGTGCCCTCCTTCATGTTCTTGGCTTCGCGCTTGTTGTCGAAGATCTGCTTGATGGCCCCCGCAATACCCTGCGGGAACAGCAGCACCAGGATCAGGATGATGGCGCCCAGCATGGCGCGCCAGTAGTCGGTGTTGCGCGCCACGGTGTCGTGCAGCCAGGTGAAGGTAACCGCGCCCACTACAGGGCCCGCCAGCGTCTGGATGCCGCCGAGCAGCACCATGACGAGGCCATCGACCGAGCGGCCCACATGCAGCGTCTCGGGCGAGATGCTGCCTTTGGAGAACGCGAACAGCGCACCGCCCAGGCCCGCAAACAGCCCTGCGATCACGAAAGCCGTCCACTGCATGCGCTTGACGTCAATGCCGATCGCATCGGCCCGGAGCACGGAATCCCGCCCAGCCCGCAACGCATAGCCAAACGGCGAGAACAATACGCGGCGCAACAGCAGCACACCACCCACCACCAGGGCCAGCGTGAGGTAGTAGTAGTTGCGCTTGTCTGAAAGCCACTCAGCCGGCCACACGCCCGTGAGGCCGTTGCTGCCGCCTGTGAAGCCGTCCCACTGGTAGCAGATGGCCCAGGTGATCTGGGCAAACGCCAGCGTCAGCATGGCCAGGTAGACGCCCGACAGGCGCACGCAGAACCAGCCGTAGAGCAGCGCGCCCGCTGCCGCCGCCAGCGGCGCCAACACCAGCGCCAGCTCCATGGGGATACCCGCCGAGCGCACCAGCAGCGCTGCGGCATAGGCGCCCAGGCCAAAGTACGCGGCATGGCCGAACGAATGCATGCCTGCCGGGCCCATGATGAAGTGCAGGCTGGCCGCAAACAGCGCGGCAATCAGCAGGTCGATCATCAGCACCGTGAGGTATGGCGAGCCCGTCGTCAGCAACGGCAACAGCACCAGCGCAACCACCAACGCCGCGCCACCCAGCTTGAACCAGCGCTCGGGCTGGCGCAGGGGCGCCTCGGGCAGGCCGGTGTTACGGCTCACGCCCTGCGGCTTGCCCATGAGGCCCCAGGGGCGCCAGACCAGCACCACGGCCATCACCAGAAACTCCACCACCAGCGTGAGCTTGGAGAACGACACGCTGAAACCGAAGATGTCCACCACGCCCAGCCAGATGCAGATGGCCTTGATTTCGGCGATCAACAGGGCCGCGACATAGGCGCCCGGAATGGAGCCCATGCCCCCCACCACGACCACCACAAACGCTGCGCCGATGGTGTTGAGGTCCATCTCCAGCGTGGCGGGTTCTCGCGGCAGCTGCAACGCACCGCCCAGGCCCGCCAGCAGCGCGCCCAGGGCAAACACCGCCGTGAACAGCCAGGCCTGGTTCACGCCCAGGGCACTGACCATTTCCCGGTCTTGCGTAGCAGCGCGCACCAGAGTGCCCCAGCGTGTGCGGGTGAGCAGCAGCCACAACAGGCCCAGCACCACCGGGCCTACGACGATCAGAAACAGGTCATACGAAGGGAACTGCCGCCCCAGGATGTTGACCGAACCCGACAGCCCCGGCGCGCGCGGGCCCAGCAGTTCTTCTGGCCCCCAGAACCACAGCGCAGCGTCCTTGATGACCAGCACCAGCGCAAAGGTGGCCAGCAGCTGGAACAGCTCGGGCGCCTTGTAGATGCGGCGCAGCAGCACCACCTCCACCAAAGCGCCCAGCGCCCCCACCACCAGCGCCGCCAGCAGCAGCGCGGGCCAGAAGCCCAGGCCGGTGCCCAGCTTGGCCACCAGCGAATAGGCCACATAGATGCCGACCATGAAGAACGAGCCATGCGCAAAGTTGACGATGCGCGTGACGCCGAAGATCAGCGACAGCCCGGCGCCCACCAGGAACAGCGAGGAGGCCCCCGCCAGTCCGTTGAGCAGCTGAACGATAAAACTCGAAAAACTCATTCCACATCCTTCGGGGTCACGGCAAGGTCCATCCCTGCAGGTCGGCGCCTGCGCTATGGTTCAGAGATCAGGGGCATTTGGCGGGGAGGGAGCCCTCCCCGGCCGTGCGCGGCCGTCAGTCGGCGGGGCGCATTTTCTTGACTTCGTCGTTCGAGGGCTGGACTTTGCTGCCATCCACATAGCGGTAGTCCACCATCACACCCTTGCCGCCTTCGTTCTTGGTGCGGCCCACATAGCCGCCCATCGTGGACTGGTTGTCCTCGGGGCGGTAGGTGATGCGGCCAAACGGCGTGGGCACCTGCAAGCCCTTGAACGCTGCCACGAGTTTTTCTGTGTCGGTGGAGCCGGCCTTCTTCATGCCTTCGGCCAGCGACTTGATGGCGCTGTAGCCCACGATGGAGCCCAGGCGCGGGTAGTCATTGAACTTGGCCTGGTAGGCAGTCTGAAAGGCCTTGTGCTCAGGCGTCTGGATGCCGTACCAGGGGTAGCCGGTGACGATCCAGCCGTTCGGCGCTTCGTCCTTGAGCGGGTCCATGTATTCGGGCTCGCCCGTCAGCAGGCTGACCACTTCACGGCCCTGGAACAGGCCACGCGTGTTGCCTTCGCGCACAAACTTGGACAGGTCGGCACCGAACAGCACGTTGAAGATCGCATCCGGCTTGGCGTCGGCCAGGGCCTGCACCACGCTACCCGAATCGACCTTGCCCAACGGGGGCGCCTGCTCGGCCACAAACTCCACATCGGGCTGGGCCGCCTTGAGCAGCTGCTTGAACGTGGCCACGGCCGACTGGCCATACTCGTAGTTGGGGTACACCAGCGCCCAGCGCTTTTTCTTGAGGGCCGCTGCCTCGGGCACCATCATCGACACCTGCATGTAGGTGGAGGGACGCAGGCGGTAGGTATAGCGGTTGCCGTTTTGCCAGACGATCTTGTCGGTCAGTGGCTCACCGGCCAGGAAGAAGAATTTCTTTTGCTTGGCAAAGTCGGTCAGCGCCAGCCCGATGTGCGAGAGGAACGAGCCCGTGAGCACATCGACCTTTTCGCGCGACACCAGTTCTTCGGCAGCGCGCACGGCGTCGCCAGGGTTGGCGTTGTCGTCGCGGATGATGAGCTGGACCTTCTTGCCCAGCACCCCACCCGATGCGTTGATCTCATCGACCGCCAGCTCCATGCCTTTCTTGTAGGGCTCCAGGAAGGCGGGTTGCGCCTTGTAGCTGTTGATCTCGCCAATCTTGATGACATCCTGGGCGTGCACCACAGGGGCCAGCGTGAATGCCAGCGCGGCTGCGGCCGTGGCACGCATGAGGTTTCGTCGCATCGTCATGGGGAAACTCCTGAAAGGTGGGTTGGGGAAGGGGAACTGGTGAGACTGCTCGGGATGGTAGTGCGCGCTCAGATCAGCGCAGTCCATCCTCGCCTTTGATTTCGGAGGCCTGAAGGCCGCCAATGCGTGCCAGCGGACGGCCGCTGTCGGTCACGACGATAGCGACCACGATTTCGTTGGCGCGGGGGGCGTCGGCCACGCGGGCCTCCATGGCGTCGAAGTGGCTGCGCACATAGGCGGCATCCTTGTGACCCAGGGGCACGTCGATGGCGGTGCCCAGGCCGCCGATCTTCTTGCTGGACGGCACCAGGGCTGCGCCTTTCTCGACCGCCACACGCAGTGGCGCCCCCAGCTTGGGGTGCAGGATGGCGGCGGCATGTTCCAGCTCGCCCGCCTCGCCCACGATGGCGGCCTTGCCGTAGCTCTGTGCCTGGCCAGGTTCAATGCCCAGGGCTGCGACGCAACGGGCACCCAGCAGTGCGCCCAACTCTTCACCGATGGCCACGAGTTCGTCGAGGTTCTCGACATAGCGGCCCGCGCAGGGGTTCTCGATGACGGCCATGGCCAGGGCCTTGCGCACAGGCGGCTGTACGTCGCGCCCCATCTCCACGCGGACTTCGTCGGTTTGAACAATGATCTTGCGGATCTTGGCGGACATGTGGGTATCTCCTTGGGTTTGGATCAGCGCAGGCCGTTCCACTGGCTGATGTCTGCGGCCTTGAGGCCTCCAACGCGTGCATGGATGCGAGCGCCGGTGGACATGGCCAGGATGAAGACGATTTCATCCGATGTGGGTGCGCCGGGCACCCGCACTTCGATGGCATCGAAATGGCTGCGCACGTAGCTCGCGTTGATGTGGGTGAGCGGCACATCCAGCGCCGCGCCGGGGCCACCCACCTTCTTGGTGGAAGGCACGATAGACAGTGCATTGGCGGGTTGCCCGGTCTTCTCTTCGGCCAGGCCTTTGGCGTAGGCGTTGCGGTCACCCTTCCAGCCCAGCAGCTCGCGCATGGCATAACCACCGGGCACATGCCACAGCGCGCCGTGCTCCAGCTCGCCAGCTGCCCCCACGATGGCGCCCTTGCCGTAAGTCTCGATGCGCTCGGCGGGCAGAGCCATGGCCTTGAGCAGGCGCTGGGCCATGTCCAGCCCCACGTCCTGCAGGGCATCCATCATGGGCAAGATGTCGGGTTCGTACCGGCCCGCAAACGGGTTGGTCAGCACCGCGCCGATGGCACCACGCAGCAGCGGCACCTCAGCCACCGGCCCGAATTCGTGCCGGATTTCCTCAAGATGGGTGAAAACGCGTCGTATCTGGATCATTTTGGAGACCTGTGCAATTCGTTAAGCAAATACTGAACCAACTTCCGATTTCATCACCGCTTGTGGGGGCCACACAGCACCGGCCAGGGCTTGCGGTGCTGCGGTCGCCAGAAACTGCCCCTGGCACGCCAGCAGCGCAAACCACAGCAGGCCGCTGGACTGCAATTCTTGCGCTTTTTGCAACCCCTGCTGCAAAGCCCGGCGAACCTGCTCTTCGGGCAAGTCAGGCACCTCCACGGTGACAGGAATGGCACCCAGGTCACTGTCGTCCCGCACCAGCCACGCGGGCATGCGACCAATGCGCGCGTCCTGCACATTGACCGCATTGGCCACAATGGTCGCTGCCGCATCGGCCTGCGCGGCCGTGCGCGCCAGCACCGTGACGCTGTCCGCAATGCCCAGCGACTGGCTGCGCCCGCGCCACCCACTGGTGGCCACACCGCGCACCGGCATGGCGCTGTCGATGCGGATCTGCCCATCCAGCACCAAGCCGTTGCGCAACTGTGCAGCATTCAGTGCGGCGATATCAGCGTACACCCCCACCGTGACCGACCGGCCCGGCGCCAGGTGCAACGCAATGTCGCCCCCATTGTTGACCCAGGCGCGGTCTATGCCCTGCTGGTCGTAGCACGCCAGAATTTCCTGGGCCACCGCACCCGCCACCGCAGCCATCGACGTGATGAAGCCTGCGCGGTAGGGACTGCAGGCGGCCCACATGCGGCGCGCCACCACGCCCTGCAACGTGCAGTGCGCACCCACCGGCGCCCGCAGGCCGGGGAGTTCACTCACCAGCTCCTGCAGCAGCCCTTCAAAACGTTGCCAGGCGCGCTCGTGCGCGTGGGTAACGGCGTCGCGCGCCCCTTCGGCCTGAAGGATGAGGTCCATCGGGCCATGCTGCAAGTGCCAGCGGCCGTCGGAAAGGAGTTTGCGGCAAGCGTTCACAGCGCGGCTCACTCAGCCTAGCAGGGGTGGGCGGCCCAGCGGCCACGGATTGGCCGCGGGCAAGGTCTGCCACACGCGCGCCTGCGGTGCACCGTCGTTGTGCCACGCACCGCGCTCAAGCACTTCGCGCAGGCTGCGAATTTGTTCGGTGTGCCCGCCCAGCGCTTCGTAGTCCGCACGGCGCATGCTGAACTCGATGGGTGCCACGATGGCGGGCGTGGGCACAGTGCCAAAGCTGTTGTCCGGCATGCGCAGCACGTCGGCCATCACGGTGATACCGCCGCCCGGCCACACATAGGCGGGGGCACCGCCACAGGTCACATTGACGAGCGCGTTCTTGATGGAGCGCGTGAGCAGCACCGGGTTTTCGGTGACCCCCGCGCGCAGGCTGCCGCCTGCACCACCGAGGAACAGCACAGACGCCAGCGAGGGCTCGCAGTTTTCGCCGATGCGGTCCACGATGCGGCGCACCTCGACGGGCATCTCGGCTTCCACCGGATTCAGTTGCTCATCCAGCACGTACCAGGATGCATGCTCTCCCGTGGTGGAGGTCATCAAGAGGCGCAACCCCGGCCAGGCGACGGATTCGTCCCAGCCCTCAATGATGGACAGCGGGTCGGCAATGTCGGTGCCACCCCAGCCGGTGCCCGGGTTCGCCACCTGAAAATAGCGGCCCGGCGTGGACTTGCGCCCGCGCATCTGGATGCCCGAGGGCTTCATGTCCAGACAGCGACCCGCCTGATGCTCGGTGAGCACGCCCGTAATGTGGTCGTCCACCACCACCACCTCGTCGGCATGGCCGAAGAACTGGCGCGCAAAGATGCCAATCGCTGCCGAACCGCAGCCCACGCGCATGCGCTGCTCGGCCACACCGTTGACGATGGGTGCGCGCCCGGCCTGGATCACGAGCTGCGAGCCGCCGTCGATGGTGAACTCCACGGCCTGCTTGTTGCCCAGCGCCTGCATCATCTCAGCGGTGATGCGGCCTTCCTTCTTGGTGCCACCCGTGAGGTGGTGCACGCCGCCGAGCGACAGCATCTGTGAGCCGTATTCCGCCGTGGTCACGTGGCCCACCACCTCGCCCTTGCAACGCACGTTGGCCTGCTCGGAGCCGAGGAAGCGATCGGTGTCGATCTTCACCTTGAAGCTGCAGTAGCTGAAGATGCCCTCAGTGACCACGGTGACCATGTCCACGCCATCGGTCTGGGAACCCACGATGAAGGGCGCCGGCTTGTAGTCGGGGTAGGTGGTGGATGAGCCCACGCCCGTCACGAACACCTCTTCAGACAGCAGCAGATCGCCGTTCCATGTGGGTGCTGGAGCCACTGCGGTCTCAGCGTCTTCTGCAGCCGGGGCGCGGCCCGCAAACGGCACCAGTGTGGCCTCGCCCGTTTCCAGCGTCTTGCGCAGCAACACCACCGGATCAAGCCGCACGAGCACACCCGCCTGGTTGGCGTAACGGTCGCAAGCACCTGCGCGGCCTTCGGAAATCTGGCACAGCACCGGGCACGCATTGCACTCGACCTTGGCAGCGTTCATGCGCTCGTTGCGGGGCCGGGCGCGCTCGAGCACCTGCGGCAGATCTGGCGCATCCATGCCCGGCAGCCCATCGGTCTTGGTGTGTTCAGTCATCGTGGCAACCCATTCATTGCTTTGTTGCAAGTGCTTGTATGCGCTTTGCATTTTGTGTAGCATTCACTTAACTTAAATGTTGTGAACACTACATTTGATGTCAATGTAGCGGAATCAACCAGACTCTGCAATGGTGTTTTCGCACCCCCAAAAACGGTGCACGAGGAGCCCCAAAATGACGCACGTTGTGACGGACGCATGCATTCGGTGCAAGTACACCGACTGCGTTGATGTGTGCCCCGTGGATTGCTTCAAGGAAGGGCCGGAATACCTCGTCATTGACCCGGACGAATGCATCGACTGCGCGGTGTGCATTCCGGAGTGCCCGGCCAACGCCATCTATGCCGAAGACGACCTGCCCGAGGGCATGGAAATCTTCCTGCAGTTCAACAAAAAGCTGGCGCCCACGCTGCCCACAATCACCAAAAGAAAAGCGGCTTTGCCAGATGCGGAACAATGGAGGGTTGTGAGCCACAAGCTTTCAGGCCTGAACATTGCGCTGTAGAGCGCTTGGGGCCCTGAATCTGAGCCAGCTTCAGCCAGATTTCTTATTTGTTTCCAACTTTTCCATCTAACGCACCATGAGCGCCTTTCTTGACGAACGCGTCCTGACGGTCCACCACTGGACGGACCGCCTTTTCTCCTTCACCACCACGCGCGACACCGCGCTGCGCTTTTCCAACGGGCATTTCACGATGATTGGCCTGCGTGGCGAAAACGGCAAACCCCTGCTGCGCGCCTACAGCATCGTGAGCCCCAACTACGAAGAGCACCTGGAGTTCCTCTCCATCAAGGTGCCCGACGGCCCGCTGACCTCGCGCCTGCAGCACATCAAGGTGGGCGACACCATCGTGGTCGGCAAAAAGCCCACGGGCACCCTGCTGATCGACTACCTGCTGCCCGCCAAGCGCCTGTACATGCTGTCCACCGGCACGGGCGTGGCCCCGTTCCTGAGCCTGATCCGCGACCCGGAGACTTATGAGAAATTCGAGGAAGTCATCCTGGTGCACGGCGTGCGCGAGGTGAAGGAGCTGGCCTACCACGACTACATCACGCAGGAGCTGCCGCAGCACGAGTTCCTGGGCGAGATGGTCACCAAGCAGCTCAAGTACTACCCCACCGTGACGCGCGAGCCCTTCAAGCACCAGGGCCGTGTGACCACCGTGATCGAAAACGGCCAGATGGCCCGCGACCTGGGCCTGCCCGCGCTCAACCCCGTGGAAGACCGCGTGATGATCTGCGGCAGCCCCGAAATGCTGCGCGACCTCAAGCACATGATGGAAGAGCGTGGCTTCAAGGAAGGCAACACCACGAAGCCTGGCGACTTCGTGATCGAACGCGCGTTCGCAGAGCAGTGATCCCCCGGCGGCCCCCGCACCGGGGGCCCGCCTCATCCACCTGGACCCGCCATGTCTGCCACTCCCACCAAGACCCGGACCGCGTCCCCCCGCGCCGCATCCGCCCGCAAGACGGGCGTGCGCGAACAGGCCGCACAGACCACGCGCGACAACATCCTGAAGGCGGCGACCAAGGTGTTCGCCCGCTACGGCTACGAAGGCGGCAGCGTGGAGAAGATCTCCAAGGCGGCCAAGTCCTTCGACCGGATGATTTACTACTACTTCGGCAGCAAAGAAGGCCTGTTCATTGAGGTGCTGGAGGAAACCTACCGGCGCATGAACGATGCGGAATCCAAACTGGACCTGGACACCGCCAAGCCGGTGGAGGCCCTGCAGGCCGTGATCCGCTTTGTGGTGGGCTACTACCGCAAGAACCCCGAGTTCATCACGCTGCTCAACACCGAGAACCTGCACAAGGGCAAGCACATCTCCAAGTCGATGCGCGCCCGCGAATACTCGTCACCCGCCATCGAGGTGATCCGCCGCGTGCTCGAAAGCGGCCAGGCGCAGGGGCTGTTTCGCAAGGACGTGTCGGCGCGCGATGTGTACCTGCTGATCGCCGCCACGGGCTACTTCTACATGTCCAACCGGCACACGCTGTCGGCCTTTCTGGGCGAAGACCTTGAGACGGCCGAGGCGCTGGCGCACTGGGAATCGTTTGTCATCGACAGCGTGCTGCGCACCGTGGCGCCCGGCCCCAGCCTGCCCAAGGGCAGGGTCGCAGCGGCCTGAATCAACTAGAGATTTTTCCCTGCGGGGTGCCGCGTGGTGCCCCGCCCACCACCCCACGAGGAGAATCCATGGCAGAAGCAGCAGCAGGCGGCAAATCGGGCAAGGTCGTCATCCAGAACATCGGTCTTTTGTTGTCGGGCGACCTGGACCGCCCCATCCTCGACGCCGACACCATCGTGGTGAATGACGGCCTCATTGTGGCCGTGGGCCGCTACAAGGACTGCGACACCGACCACGCCAACACCGTGATCGACGCACGCCAGACCTGCGTGGCGCCGGGCCTGATCGACAGCCATGTACACCCTGTGTTCGGAGACTGGACGCCGCGCCAGAACCAGATCGGCTGGATCGACTCCACCATGAACGGCGGCGTGACCACCATGGTCTCGGCCGGTGAGGTGCACCTGCCCGGCCGGCCCAAGGACATCGTGGGACTCAAGGCCCTGGCCATCACCGCGCAGCGCTCGTTCGACAACTTCCGCCCCGGTGGCGTGAAGGTGATTGCAGGTGCTCCAGTCATCGAGAAAGGCATGACCGAGCAGGACTTCAAGGACCTGGCCGATGCGGGCGTAACGCTGCTGGGCGAGGTGGGCCTGGGCTCCGTCAAGGCGGGCTACGAGGCCAAGCAGATGGTGGCCTGGGCGCGCAAGCACGGCATCCAGAGCACCATCCACACGGGCGGGCCGTCCATCCCAGGCTCGGGCCTGATCGACAAGGACGTGGTGCTGGAGGCCGATGCCGACGTGATCGGCCACATCAACGGCGGCCACACCGCGCTGCCCTGGAAGCATGTGTGCGAGCTGTGCGAGAAGTCGTCCCGCGCCATCGAGCTGGTGCACAACGGCAACGAGAAGATCGCCATCCAGGCGGCACGCGCGGCCATCGAACTCAAGTGCCCGCACCGCGTGATTTTGGGCACCGACGGCCCGGCCGGATCGGGCGTGCAGCCCCTGGGCATGCTGCGCATGATTGCGCTGATATCGAGCTTTGCCGACATCCCTGCCGAGCTGGTTTTCTGCTTTGCCACGGGCAACACGGCGCGCATCCGCAACTTGAACTGCGGCCTGATCGAGGTAGGCCGCGCGGCGGACTTTGTGTTCATGGACCGCGCCCAGCACACGGCTGGCGCCACGCTGCTGGAGAGCGTGCAGCTGGGCGACATCCCGGGCATTGGCATGGTGATGATCGACGGCCTGGTGCGCTGCGGCCGCAGCCGCAACACACCACCCGCGACCGAGATCCCCGTAGTGCTGTAGCCCACGCTCAGCCCACAAAAAAGCCCGCAATCAGCGGGCTTTCTGTTGGGGGGAGGTGCGGTCGAATCAATACGTGTCCGCCACACGCACCGCGCCGGGCTGTGCACGCGGGTAAGGTTCTTCAGCGCGCATGGCGGCGCCATCGTCCACGCGGAAGCCCTTGCCCTGCAGCACGACGGGCGTGCCCACGGCGGTGGGGTGTGCACGCGTGAAGCGGCGCACTGAGCCGTCTTCCATGCGCACCGCGATCTGATAGACCGTCTGCGTGCGCGTGCGCTCTTCCACCTTGTGGCCCACGTAGCCGCCGCCCACGGCGCCCAGCACAGTGGCGGCCGTGCGGCCCGAGCCCTTGCCCACCTGGTTGCCCACCACAGCCCCCAGCACACCGCCCGCCACCGCCCCCACGCCCGTGGCCGGGGCCGCCTGCTGCACGGCTTGCACCGACTCGACGCGGCCACAGCTGGCACACAGCGGGGCCTGCGCGGCAGTGCGCAGCGGTGGCTGCTGCTGTGGCTGGTATTGCTGCGGGGGTTGCCCGGCATAACCTTGCGAAGCTGCGGGCGGTTGATTTGCTACACTATTAGTAGCATTATTTCTATTATCAACAAGCGCTGGCGCCGGTTTTTGTTGCAAATTCTCAGCTCTTGGCGCTCCTGACGCAGGCTGCGCCGTCATGGCCAATGGTTGCGCGTCGGCGGCGGACTTGCCCGCGTTCTGCACCACCAGGGTCGTGCCCAGCGCCACCACACTCACGCCCAGCACGCCGATAGCGACCCACAGCCACTTGAGGGAAGGGCTGGCCGCGCCGCCAAGGGCGCCAGCCTGTGCCACAGGAACGGCGGAAGTGTGGGTGGAAGGCGAAACGATAAGACTCATGATTTTTCTCCGGAAGATCCAGAAAGCTCTGGATGAATGGCCGCCAGCGTAACCAGCCAGCCCGGAAATCCGGGCGTAGCGTCTGTAAAGGACGTAAGAACCTGTTTAAGAATCAACCTGTTGCGGCACATGCAGACGCCCCCGCGCTGCAGGCAGCGCACCCAGCTCCTGAAAAGCCCGGGCGCAGCTGGCTGAAAACAACAGCACCGCCGACGAGAAATAGATCCACATCAGCAGCACCACCAGCGACCCCGCTGCGCCATAGGCCGACACCACTGCCGCCGTGGCCAGGTACCAGGCCAGCAGCTGCTTGCCCACCGTGAACAGCGTGGCGCCCACCACGGCCCCGGCCATGATGCAGCGCGGCGGCGGCTTGGCCCCGGCGCCAATGCGCATCAGGCCCACAAACAGTGCCACGGCAAATCCAAAGGCCACCACTTCATTAACCAGCTGCATGGCCGGTGCCAGCGGCGCCAGCGCCAGGCGCGAGCCCGCCCAGCCCGCCAGCAGGTGGATCAGCGTGGACAGCGCCAGCGACACCAGCAGCAAAAAACCCAGCGCCAGCACATAGGCCAGCCCCCGCAGGCGCAGCGACGCCATGCGCCACCAGGCGGCCCGCTGCGGCAGGGGGCCTTCGCCGCGCCACAGGTGCTCCAGTGCCGACTGCAACTCGACAAACACCCCGGTGGCGCCTGAGACCAGCACCACAAACCCCACCAGCGATGCCAGCCGCCCCTCGGCCGGCGCCTGTGCACTGGCCATCGCTTGCCGCACCACGTCGGCCACCTGCTGCCCAATCACAGCCTGCACCTGCGCGATGAGATTGCTTTCCAGATAGCTGCGGTCCATCCACCAGCCCAGCACCCCCACCAGCAACAGCAACAGGGGCGCCAGGCTGAGCATGCCGTAGAACGACATGGCGGCGCTCATGCGCAGCCCGTCGGCGTCCAGCCAGAGCGTGGTGGCGCGCCAGAAAGGCTGGAGCAGGGTCCACACGGGTTTGACAAGGCGCAGTGCGCGGCGCTTCAGGGAGGGTGCTGCCATATGCGGCTAGCCTACGGCGGCAGCCACCGCGCGTCCACCCGCGTTTCGCTGCAACTGCGGTAGGCCCGATCCCACATCGATCCCATAGCCCCTTGCAACAGTGGCCCTGCCTGTTGCCCAGGTGACCCGCCAACCCCCACGCGCGCGGATATTATTCTCAGGGCCGACACCCATCCACCCGGAGACACCGCCCCATGCACCCCCACGCCTTTGCCCACCTGCGCGCCGCACTCCAGACCCACGTCGACCAGGGTCTGCTGCCCGGCGCAGTGGCCCTGGTGCACCACCAAGGGCGCACGGTGCTGCACGCAGCCGTAGGCGCCCAGCGGCCCGGGGCAGGCGCGCCCGCCATGGCGCCCGACACCGTGTTCCGCATCTACTCCATGACCAAACCCATCGCCTCGCTGGCAGCGCTGATGCTCATGGAAGAAGGCCGCCTGCTGCTGTCGCACCCCGTCTCGCACTACCTGCCTGCGTTTGCGGGCCAGCGGGTGTACGACGAAGCCACCGGCACCACCAGCCCCGCAGCGCGCGAGGCCACGGTGCACGACCTGCTGCGCCACACCGCAGGGCTGAGCTATGCGTGGGAGGCCGGCACGGTGCCCGACCAATACCGGGCGGCCCGCGTCGGCTCGCGGCGCCACAGCAATGCCGAGCTGGTGGCCGCGCTCGGCCCGCTGCCGCTGGTGCACCAGCCTGGCAGCCGCTGGGAATACAGCCGCGCCACCGATGTGCTGGGTGCGGTACTGGAGGTGGTCGAAGGCGAGAGCCTTGGCACCCTCCTGAAACGCCGTATTCTGGAACCCCTGGGCATGCACGACACCGGGTTTTCGGTACTGCCCCACCGCTTGGCCGACCTGGCCGAGCCGTTCGCGCGCGACCCGCAGACCGGGGCCGAGGTGGCGTTGATCGATGTCTCGGCCCCGCCCGCGTTTGAATCCGCTGGCGGCGGGCTGGTGTCCACCGCCAGCGACTACGCACGCTTTTTGCAGCTGATGCTGGGCCAGGGCACCGTACAAGGCCCGGACGGCCACGCCATTCGCCTGGCCAGCCGCGCCACCGTCGGTTTCATGACCGCCGACCACCTGGGCAACATCCCCCCGGTGGGCGACATCCTGCCCGCAGGCTACGGCTTTGGCCTGGGCGTGGCCGTGCGCAAGGCCACCGGCCTGGCATCCAGCCCCGGTTCGGCAGGCACCTACAGCTGGAGCGGACTGGGCGGCACCTTCTTTTTGGTAGACCCCGCCGAAGACCTGTTCGCCATCCTGCTCACCCAGGCGCCGGGCCAACTGCGCACCCTGTGCGAGCTGTATCCGGCGCTGGTGTACGCTGCACTGTGAGAGAGAGGCCTCCCTGAGCGGCTTCGCCGCTTCCCACTGCTCTCGCCCTGCGCGCGGGCGGGCGGGGGGACGATGCCCTCGCAGCAGGGCGGCCCTTGCTCGGCATCCACTGGCTTGGGCCGCGCCAGTCGCAACGGCTGCTGGTGGCGCCCTGCGCCGAAGGCCCGCGGGCGCCCGCGCGCTTACACTCGGCGTCCAGTCTCGGGAAACATGCAGCAGGCCCAGCGCCCCACTCGCAGGCCCGTCAACCAGATCCTTTTTCCTATCTATGCAGATCCGCTGCGCACTGGTCGGCATGCCCGGCTCCGGCAAATCCACCATCGGCCGCCAGCTGGCCCACCGGGCGGGGGTGCCCTTCATCGACCTGGACCACCGGCTGGAACAGACCATCGGCACCACCATCCGCAGCTTCTTTGAGGCCGAGGGCGAAGCCCGCTTTCGCGACCTGGAGTCGCAGGCCCTGGCCGACGTGGCCGGGCAAGCTGGTGGCATGGTCCTGTCCACCGGCGGCGGCGCCGTGCTGCGCCCCGAAAACCGCGAAACCCTGCGTCAGTTTGGCAACGTGCTGTACCTGCGCGCCTCGCCCGAAGAAATCTACCGGCGCGTCAAACACGACCGGACCCGCCCCCTGCTGCAAGGCGGCAACCCCATGGACAAGCTGCGCGACCTGTATGTCCAGCGCGACGCCCTGTATCGCGAAACCGCCCACTACGTCATCGAAACCGGCCGCCCCACGGTGCACACGCTGGTCAACATGATCATGATGCAGCTGGAGATGGCGGCGGGGGCACAGGGGGCGCAAGTGCCGCACGGCGCGTCCGATGCCCCAACCTCTGCGGGCACGCCGCACGCCGACCGCCCTTGAATCATTTGCTATTGAATCGATAGCTTCTTGCGCTTTACTGGCAAGCGCTAGCCGTCATTTTCATGACCCCTGCAGCAGCAAGCAGCCCCCCTACCGCGCCTGCAACTGCCCCTCAAACACACAGGCAGCGCCCCGATAGGCACCGCAACCCGTCTCGGACACCCAGGCCCGGCGCCCGTCGGCATCCACCCGCACCTGGACCTCGCAAGCGGCAGCGTCGGGTTCGGGCCGGTAGGGCTTGAGCACCAGGGTGCCTCGTTGCCACTGCCCCAGGCTGTCCAGACCGCCGCTGCACTGCGACGACCCGACCGTGAGCGCTGCCGCCACCGCGCCGCGTTCAGCATCCAACACGATGAGTCGTAACTGCAACTGCCCCACCAAGGCCGGGCCTTCCCACCGCGCCGCCAGGCGGCTGGCTGGCAAGGTCGAACTGGCGGCAAGAGCAGGCGCCTGGGCCTGGGCCCAGCAGACGGGCTGGGCCAGTGCCAGCGCGGCCCACAGCGCTTTTCGTGCTCCAGCACACGCCACGCTGCGCGCCACGGCACCACAACGTACAAGGGAGCGAAGTCGGGCAGACACGGTACAAGTCATGGCAGGGGTCTGGCGTTTCAACGGAAGTTGGCGGGCACTATGCGCAGCTCAATGTACTGCCACAGGTACGCCGTGTAAGCCTTGGCTGCGCTGCCTTCGTGGGCGTTGATCATCGCCTGGCGCTTGTCGGCATCAGCCACGTGGTTTTTCAGCAGGCCTTCAGCGCGCGCATCGGTCAGCGTGCCTTTGAGGATTTGCGCGGCACCATTCGCCCCCTCGTGGTGGACCAGATAGATGTACTGCGCTTTCTTGTCTGCGGGCAGATCGGCAGGCACCAGGGGGGTGCCGTCGTCGTTGGTGCGGGCGCTCAGTTGGGTGAAGTAACCCTTGTCCAGCTCAGCCGCAGCCACGATGGAGGTGGTGGCGTCAAAGCGCAAGTCCAGCAGCGCAGCCCGGTCCACCACCTGGTTGGCATCGTTCACCTGCCCCAGGGACTTGGCCTGTTCATTGACGTAGCTGCCCGGCTTGGTGGCCGATTCGATCCAGGTGCTTTCCAGAAATTGCGTCAAGCCCCCAGCCTTGCTGGTGGTGTTGTAGCTCTGCGGGTCCCAGGTGGCCGAGAGTTCACGGCGCAGGGCCTTCCACTCGGCGGCCCCCGCCTTGTCCAGCTTGGCTTTGGGGTCCAGTTGCGGATGCAACTCGCCAAAGAAGCGCTGGTTGGTGGCGTCGTCCAGGCGCTTGCCGCGCAGCGGGCCCGCTTCCGCAGATATCACGGCCGCAATCGTGGCGCGTGGGTAGCCCGTGCGATCCGCAGCCAGGGTAATGGCGTCGCGGTAAATCTCGTTCACGCCCAGGCGCAATGGATCGGTCCGGTCGCGCTCGGCATTCCGCAACGCGGTCAGGGCATTGGGCGCAGGCACGGTGCCAGCCCCCCAGAACGGCGAGGAGTTGGCGCTTTGCGCGGTGTTGCTGCTGGCGGTGGGGTTGAGGGTATCGGCCTGCGCCAGCATCAAGCCGGATTGCACCGCCGCCGAGGCATTTGCGTTGGCAAAGCCCGTCTCCTGAGACAAGCTGGAGTCCGTAGACGCTGCAGCCGCGCCACTGCCGGAAAGTGCCCAAGTACTGGTGTTCGTAGTGATTTGCATGGTGAAGAGCTGTCGGTATTGATCCATCCCTGGGCACGATGGGCACTGGGCCTCGGGCCATCCCTTGGGGCATCTGCCACTGGATGCAGCCATGAGGGATGAACGTGATTGAACCGGTTTTACCTTCGTATAGCTATACAGGCGATTCCTAGCTAGGAATCTCCCTAGCTGGGAAGAACACCTACCCACAGAGAGAAGAACCGCCCGGCCACACCAAGGGCTCAGGGCAGAGCCTGCGTTCGATCTAGCGGAAAGTCTGGCCAGGAGCCTTGATCGGGCAGCCCGAGCTTTCGCCCTGCGTGTCGAGGGGCTGTTCAGCGGAAGCGCCCTGGCTTGGACAGGTCCAGCCCGAACGGGTGGGGGGAAACGGGCGGGACAAAGGACGAGGACAACGGGTGCGACACGTGGTCACGAGGTCCTCAAACTCAATAACCACCGCCCACGCGTCGGCTTCACAACGCGTTATGCCCAGGCGACTCTGCCCTGAAGTTGTCGTTCGGGTTCCGCTCAAAGTGATGCTCCAAGTACCGCTTGATCATCTCTTCCGTCATCTGACCCAAAGTCGCGCAGAAATACCCGCATGCCCACAGATGACGCCCCCAGGACCTCCTCTTCTTCAAGTGCGGGTACTCCTCGAACAATTTGCTCGCCGAACATCCCTTCAGCCGCCCCATGATCTCGCTGGGCGCCAGCTCCGGCGGCGCACTCACCAGCATGTGGATGTGATCCCCACTCACTGCACTTTGGGTATCCTGATCTCAAACGCTTCGCACGTCTGCCAAACCAACTCTCTCACTCTCAGCGCTACCTCTCCCGTCAGCACCTTCTATCGGTACTTCGTCGCCCATACAAAGTGATACTCGATCTGGTACACCGTGTGGCTTCCGTATTTGGAGTCCATGCTTGCGCTCCAGCTGTCCACATCTTGCAGCTAAAGCTCACCGGCTCAAAGCCGGTGGTTTGAACCTTGTAACGGAAAATCAAATCAGGCTCTTCTAGCGAATGCTAGTGACGACCCTTTAATCGCGCCCCATGGCCCTCATGTTTAAGGTACGACGCCCTTGCGTCTGCCTCAGGAGAAGGCCATGCGACAGCAACAGATGACGCGCTTGATCCACAGCTTGCCCCAGCTGACGCACCACCAGCACCAGCAACTGGCAAGCTCCCTGCAGGCGCTGCTCGATCACAGCCAAGCCATCGCCGTTGTAGAAGCGCACAGCGGCGGTTCCCGGGCTTGCCCGCATTGCAACAGCTCCCTGCTCGTCAAGAACGGCTCGGCCAATGGGCTTCAACGTTTCAAGTGCCGCCATTGCGCGCGCACCTTCAACGCCTTGACTGGCACACCGCTGGCGCGTTTGCATCTGCGGGACAAGTGGATGGGCCAGGCACAAGCTCTGGGCGAAGGCCTCTCGCTCAATCAGGTGGCCCAGCGCCTTGGCGTGGCGCAAAGCACCGCCTTTCGCTGGCGCCACCGCTTCCTGGCCTGCCCAAGCAACCAGCAGGCTCGCCAGCTTGTGGGCATTGCCGAAGCCGATGAGTCCTACTTCCTGGTCTCCTGCAAAGGCCAAAGAGGGTTGCTGCGCAAGGCCCGTCGCCGGGGAGGTAAAGCGCTGGCTGGCTGCAAGGGTTCGGAGTACACACCCGTACTGATGGCGCGAGACCGTGCGGGAGCAACGGTCAACCTCGTCCTGGAGACGAACAAGGCCGTCAGTGTGCAAGCCGCACTCAAGCCCTTGTTGCCACTGGACACCATCCTGTGCACCGATGGCAGCGTCACTCTGGCCAGTGCAGCGCGGCTCTTGGGTGTGCAGCACCAGGCAGTGAACATGAGCCGGGGCCAGCGGGTGAGCGGCCCCTGGCATGTGCAGAACGTCAATGCTTATGTCAGCAGGCTGCGCGGCTGGATGCAGCACTTCAAGGGCGTTGCAACGAAATACCTTGATTCGTACCTGGGGTGGTTCAGGTTGTTGGACCGATCAGGCCCCACGGGGCTGCGGCCCGCCCTGGTGCTGGGTGCGGCCATGGGGAATCAAGACGTCACTAGCATTCGCTAGAAGAGCCTCAAATCAAGCCCCAGCGCTTGTCCAACAAGCGCTGGTAGCTATGATTTTTATATCAACCGCAGATCACGCTGCACCACGGCGGCGTTGCCATGCGGCCACGGCCAGCATGCCCAGGGCCAGCCACCAGAGCAGCCCATCGCCCACAGGCACCGCCGTCGCCTGGCCGAATCCGGGGCCGCCTGCATCCACGACGGCGCCGTTGGCGGTCAGGTCATCGTCCCCCAGCGCGCCGTCGGTGATGGAGAAGGTCACGACCGTGCCCGCCACCGCAGCAGGCAGGGTGTACCAGCGTGGCGAGGGGCCGGGCTGGCTGGCTGGCGTGGGGCCGTACTTCCAGTACTGGGCGCCGTTCGGCAGCGCACCGGGATAGGTGATGGTGAACTGCAGCGTGCTGCCCGGTGTGCAGCCGGTGGTGGCAAAGTCAAACAGGCCATGGGGGAACTGCACGCCCGGTGGCGCGCTGTTGGCCGGTGGGCTGGCGGCATCACCCGTCAGCGGGATGAACCGCGCGCTGGCAAACACGCAGGTGGCACCACCGCCGCTGAAGGTGGCGGTGATGGTGCCCGAGCCTGTGGGCGAGGGACCGCTGTACGTTTGCGCCATCACCACCTGCAGCGTGTAAGCCTGGTTGCCGGTGTAGGCAGCTCCGCTGGCGTCGGTGGCCGTGACGGTGAAGTTGTACGTGCCAGGCGCACCTGCGGTGCCAGAGAGCACGCCGGCCGTGCTCAGCGTCAGGCCCGGAGGCAAGGAGCCTGCAGTGACGGCGTACGTGTGCGGGGTCAGCCCACCGGCTGCTGTGATGCTCTGGTTGTAGGCGCTATAGGCACTGGCATCGGGCAGCGAGGTGGGCGCGAGGGTAACGGTGGGCGCACCCACCGTGAGCGACACGGTCTGCGTGCCGTTGAAGGGGCCGGTGCCCGTGCTGCTATCGGTCGCTGTCAGGTTCAGGCTGGCCGTACCGGCCACCGTGGGCGTGCCCGACACCGTGACGGTGGTGGACGTGGTGGCCGTGACCGACAGGCCCGCAGGCAGGTTCTGCACCTGCAGGCTGGTGTAGGGCGCAGTGCCGCCGCTCCAGGTGAACGTGCGGCTGTAGGCAGTGCCCACCGTGGCAGTCTGCGCAGTGCTGGGGCTGACCACGAGGGTGGGCGGGCTCACGGTCAACGTGACGGTGGCGGGTGACGATGTGCCAGAGGGGTTGGTGGCGGTGTAGGCAAAACTGTCGCCGCCCGCATAGCCCGCCGTGGGCGTGTACTGGATAGTGGTGCCGCTCACCACCGCCGTGCCGTGCGCTGCGGGCGTGGTGATGGCCAGGGATGCAACCGGGCCGCCAGAGAGGCTGAGCGGCACGGTGTTGTTGGCCGAGCCATAGGCCACGGTATGCACCGAGTTGCTGGCCACGGGCGCCGCGTCGGCTACCACCATCGTGTAGTTGCGTGTGACGGAGTACGGGCCAGTCCCGGTACTGCTGTCGGTGGCGGTCACGCTGAAATTGAAGGTCCCCGTGGCTGTGGGCGTACCCGACAGCACGCCGCCTGTGGTGAGCGTCAGCCCGCCCGGCAGCGCACCGGCCGTGACCGCGTAGCTGTACGGAGCCGTACCGCCCGATGCCGTGAGCACATCGCTGTAGGCCACGGTGCGCGTGCCGTCAGGCAGCGTACTGGGGGCCAGCACGAGCGTGGGGCTGGCAATCACCAGGGTATAGCTTTGCGAGCCAGCATAGGGCCCTGGCGAGGCACTGCTGTCGGTCGCCGTGATCGTAAAGTTGAACGAGCCGCCCCCCGTAGGCGTGCCACTGAGCACCCCGCCCGCAGACAGCAGCATGTTGACAGGCAGCGTGCCCGCCGTGACCGCAAAGGTGTAAGGGCCTGTGCCGCCGCTGCCCGTGAAGGTCTGGCTGTAGGCTGCAGCCACCGTGCCGCCCGTCAGGCTGCCGCTGGGGGGGCTGACCGACACCGGTACATCATCGTTGGTGATGGTGCCCTGGCCCTGGTTGTCGGAAATGGTGGCATTGGTGGCGCCGCTGAGGTTGACGAAGAAGGTTTCATTCGCCTCGGGCACGGTCTCGCCAATCACCGGGACAGTGATGGTGCGGGTGGTCTGGCCTGGGGTGAAGGTCAGGGTGCCGCTGGTACTGGTGTAGTCGGCGGGCTGGGTGGCGGTGCCGTCGGCGGTGGCGTAGTTGACGCTGACGGTCTGGCCGCTCGCGGCGTTCAGGGTCACGGTGAACACAGCATTGACGGTGCCGGCATTGCCCTCCACCACGGACACGTCGTCAATCGACAGGCTGGGCAGCGGGTCGTCGTTCGTGATCGTGCCCACGCCCTGGCCATCCACCACGGTGGCGTTCACCACGTTGGTGACGTTGACGAAGAAGGTCTCGGTCGGCTCGTTGAGCAGATCGCCATTGCCCATCACGGTAAAGAAATATGTGCTGCTTCCCGCAGGGATCGTCTGGCTGGTAAAGCTGCTGGCAACGTAGTCGACGCCCGCCGTGGCCGTGCCGTTGGCCGTGGCGATGTCGAACGTGACGCCCCCCGGGCCCGCCGGTGCGCTGAGGCTGACGGTGAAGCTGAAATTGGTGATGCCCGCGTTGCCTTCGCTGAGCGTGACATCGTTGATGGTGAGATTGGGCAGTGCGCTGACGGTGAAGGTGAAGCTTTCGAGCTCGAAATGGCTGCCGACGCCGGTGCTGCTGTCAGTCACACGGATCGTGACCGGGTAGTTGCCCGGCGCGTCGGTCGTGGTACCGCTGATCACGCAACCGCTGGAGATGCTGATGCCGGCGGGAAAGCTGCCGGATTCCAGCAAACAGCTGTGCGGCGCAACACCGCCGGAGATGGTCAGCGTCTGAGAGAACGGGGCACTCTGGGCCGCGGTCGCGGAGGCTGGGGTGATCGACAGCGGCGCAGGGTCGACCGTGCCGCTATAACCCTTATCGGTGAACTGCGCGGTCGGCACGGTCGCGTCGGTCGAGCGGACGGTGAAGCCGTAGCCGCCGCGCTGGGTGGGGGTGCCGCTGATGACGCCGCCGCCGCTCAGGGTCAGGCCGATCGGCAAAGTACCGCTCTGCAGGGTGTAGGTGTAGGGCGCGAGACCTCCGGCCGAGGACAGGGTCTGCGAGAACGGCGTGCCGGCACTCATCGCCGACAGGCTGGCCGGATCCACCGCGATCGGCGAGGTCGGCGCCTGGATCGTGACGGTGACGGTAATGAAATCGCTGTTGTCGTCGAGCACCACGAAGGTATCGGTGCCGCCACCAGCGGGCGAGGACCCGTTGTGGTTGTAGTTGTAGGTGTCGATGGGCGCTGGGTCGCCCGGCGTCGCAGTGCCGTGGGTCGGCGCGGTGGAGACGACACCCAGACCGAAGAAATGGCAGGTCGTCAGATTGACGTTGACCGTGCCACCCCAGGCAACCGTCGCGGTGCGATTGGCGCAGCCGGGATAGGTTGAGGGCATACCGACTGCCGAGGCCAGCATGGGCATGAACATGCCGACTGCGAGCAAGAGAAACGCGAGCATGCCCACACGACGGCGGCCCGGACGATGATTCGAAGTCATGAGCATGAGGATGTTCCCCCTGAATGTGAATGCGGGCAACGTGCCCGGAGTCATCGTGATGGGCGAGGCCGACGGTTGATGTGGATAGTGAACTGGATGTTGCCGATGCCGCTCATGGCGCCGTCGCTGAACTCCAAGACATCGGTCCACCCATGCCAGTGGCACCGTTGTGTCTGTAGTCCAGGAAGCCTCCCCCGGTGACGGTTGCCGTCTGGGCCGGACACAACGTCGAGGTGTGCTGTGCAACGCCCTGCAGTGGCCAAAAACTCACCAAAGCCAGCACCAGACAGGCGCCCATGCGGGTGGCGAAATGGCGGAGACGATGCTCCGAGAGTCCCAGAAAATGCAGCATCGGTATTTGCCCCCATTTGTAACCATTTGCTCCCAGCGGCATTATGCAGAGGGATGCGGCACTCCTTACATGCTGGAATCCCCGTGATGCGAGGCCGCCACAGATCCCCCGATCCCTACGGAAGTGGGGTATCCATGGGCCGGGAAAGGCGCTACCGGCAAATACCACGCAAAAAAGCCGGCACGGAAACCGACAGAACCCAAAGAAAAGCCCCTGCATGCAGGGGCTCTGAATATCTGAGAGAAAACAGCCTCTAGCGCTTATCCATCAAGCGCAAAAAGCTATTAATTCAATAGCATCAAAGGTTCGGCGCCAGCAACCGCTCCAGCACCTTCTCGTCCATGCCCCGGCGCTGGGCCATGTCGTGCAGCTGGTCTTCACCGATCTTGCCGACGTTGAAGTACACCGCGTCGGGGTGGCCGATGTAGAAGCCGCTCACGCTGGCCGCAGGCGTCATGGCCAGGCTTTCGGTCAGGCCCATGCCGATCTCTTCGGCGTTGAGCACGCGGAACAGGTCGGTCTTGGCGCTGTGGTCGGGGCAGGCGGGGTAGCCGGGCGCGGGGCGGATGCCGTGGTACTTCTCGGCAATCATGTCGTCGTTGCTCAACTGCTCGCCCGCTGCGTAGCCCCACAGGTCGGTGCGCACGCGGTGGTGCAGGCACTCAGCAAAGGCTTCGGCCAGGCGGTCGGCCAGGCTCTTGAACATGATGGCCGAGTAGTCGTCCAGCGCGTCGATGAAGGCTTTTTCTTTTTTCTCGATGCCCAGACCGGCGGTGACGGCGAACAGGCCCGCGTAGTCGGCAATGCCGCTCTCTTTGGGCGCCACAAAGTCAGCCAGGCAGCGGCTGGGGCGCGTCACGCCGTCAATCGTGTGCTTTTCGGCCTGCTGGCGCAGGCCGTACCAGGTCATGGCGACCTCGGTGCGGGTGTCGTCGGTGTAGAACTCGATGTCGTCGCCCACGCTGTTGGCGGGCAGCAGCGCCATCACTCCGCTGGCGGTAAGCCAGCGGCCTTCGACGATTTTCTTGAGCATGGCCTGGCCATCGGCAAACACGCGTGTGGCTTCTACGCCCACGATTTCGTCGGTGAGGATGGCGGGGTACGGGCCGGCCAGGTCCCAGGTCTGGAAGAACGGGCCCCAGTCGATGTACTTGGCCAGCTCGGCCAGGTCGAAGTTCTTGAACACGCGGCGGCCCAGCGCGCGCGGCACGGCGCTCTGGTAGGCGGACCAGTCGATTGGCGTCTTGTTGGCGCGGATTTTGGCCAGGGACCACAGGGGCGTGGCCTTTTTGTTGGCGTGCTGGGTGCGGACTTTGTCGTAGTCGGCGTTCATCTCGGCCACGTAGCTGTCAACGCCGTCGCCCAGCAGGCTTTGGGCGACGCTCACGCTGCGCGAGGCGTCGGGCACATAGACCACGGGGCCTTCGTAGTGCGGCGCGATTTTTACGGCCGTGTGCACGCGGCTGGTGGTGGCACCGCCGATGAGCAGCGGGATTTTCTTCATGCGGAAGTAGTCGTCCTTCTGCATCTCGCCCGCCACGTACTGCATTTCTTCAAGGCTGGGGGTGATGAGGCCGGACAGGCCGATGATGTCTGCGCCCTCCACCTTGGCCTTGGCCAAAATTTCATGGCAGGGCACCATAACGCCCATGTTCACCACCTCGAAATTGTTGCACTGGAGCACGACGGTGACGATGTTCTTGCCGATGTCGTGCACGTCGCCCTTCACGGTGGCGATGACGATCTTGCCCTTGCTGCGCACGTCGCGCCCGGCCAGTTCGTCCTGGCGCTTTTCTTCCTCGATGTAGGGGATGAGATGGGCCACGGCCTGCTTCATCACGCGTGCGCTTTTCACCACCTGGGGCAAAAACATCTTGCCCGCACCAAACAGATCGCCCACCACGTTCATGCCGTCCATGAGCGGGCCTTCGATCACGTGCAGCGGGCGGCCGCCCTTGGCCAGGATCTCGCGGTATGCCTCTTCGGTGTCTTCGGTGATGAAGTCGGTGATGCCATGCACCAGCGCGTGCGACAGGCGTTCGCCCACGGTCTTGGGGTGCTCGGGCGTTCCGCGCCATTCGAGCTTCTTGCTTTCGTCCTTGGCGCCGCTCTTGGCGGTTTCGGCGATCTCGACCAGGCGCTCACCAGCATCCGGGCGGCGGTTGAGCACCACGTCTTCCACGCGCTCGCGCAGCACGGGCTCCAGGTCGTCGTACACGCCCACCATGCCCGCGTTGACGATGCCCATGTCCATGCCGGCCTTGATGGCGTGGTACAGAAACACGGTGTGGATGGCTTCGCGCACCGGGTCGTTGCCGCGGAAGCTGAACGACACGTTCGATACCCCACCCGACACCTTGGCGCCGGGCAGGTTCTGCTTGATCCAGCGCGTGGCCTCGATGAAATCGACGGCGTAGTTGTTGTGCTCTTCAATGCCGGTGGCTACGGCAAAGATGTTGGGGTCGAAGATGATGTCCTCGGGCGGGAAGCCCACTTCATCGACCAGGATGCGGTAGGCGCGTTCGCAGATTTCGACCTTGCGCTCGTAGGTGTCGGCCTGGCCTTTTTCGTCAAACGCCATGACCACGGCAGCGGCGCCGTAGCGGCGCACCAGGCGCGCCTCGTGCTTGAACTTGTCCACGCCCTCCTTCATGGATATGGAGTTGACGATGCCCTTGCCCTGCACGCAGCGCAGACCGGCCTCGATCACCTCCCACTTGGAGCTGTCCACCATGATGGGCACGCGCGCGATGTCGGGCTCGGACGCGATGAGCTGCAGAAAGCGCACCATGGCGGCCTTGCTGTCGAGCATGGCCTCGTCCATGTTGATGTCGATGACCTGGGCACCGTTTTCCACCTGCTGGCGCGCCACGGCCAGGGCCTCTTCGTACTGGCCATTCAGGATCATGCGTGCAAACGCCTTGGAGCCGGTGACGTTGGTGCGCTCGCCGATGTTGACGAACAAGGTGCCCTCGCCAATGGAGACGGGCTCCAGGCCGGACAGCTTCATGGGGGGCAGGGACGGGGCGGACGCGGACATAAGACTCACCTGTATGGCAGGAACAGCGAGAAAACAGGTGAGCGTCGTTGCGGGTGGGGCCGGAGACCGATTCTTGTGCGCCCAAGCCTGACGGCTTCACCATCGTGGTGAAGCCGCTGCAACGCTCCTTGGGCAAGCGTTGGATTTTACCGGGTCAGCGCACAGGCAGAAACTGCAGGAAGGTGCCCCCCACAATCCCCTGCACATAGCTGATAGCGGCGCGGCGGTACTTTTCGGTGGTCAGGACAGCCAGCAGGTCGAGGCGCGCGATGATCTTGCCAAACTCGCGCTCAAAGCTCAGGTTACGGCCCTGGGGGCCGATCTCGTCAGCCAGCAGCAGTGGCTGGCCCTGGGCGTTGCGGCGCTGGGCCAGCAGCCACACGGCGCTTTCTACATTGCGGGCGGCGTTGTAGAGGTGCTGGGCATCCATGCCGTCGAGCAAGAAGAACTCTGTCTTTCCGCCATGGGCCGTGATGATCATGTCGGCCGTGGCATGGATGAAGGCTGCCACGCGGTCCCCTGTGAACTCCGGCGCCAACGCGAAGCCCATCGCGGCAATGTCGCGCCGCCCCTGCAGCGGTGCCCAAGGCTGGCGCTGCAGGATGGCTGTGCGCACCAGCTCGGCGGCGTGCTCGCGGCTGGTGGCGCTGGTTTTGCGCCATTCGGCGGGGTTGCGGCGGTAGAGCTTGTCCATGAGGCGGAACAAGCCCTCCAGGTTCTCGTGCATGGCCAGCGTGGCCACGCGGTTCATGTCGGACTGGGCCAGCTCGGCGGGCGTTGTGGCGGCCCCCTTGACCTCGCCGCGTGGCGTGGGCGCATTCGCCGCGCAGCCTGCGAGCACGGTGCACAGCAGTGCACACGATGACATCCACAGGAGAGAAAGGAACGGCCCACGCATGGGGGCCGATTATCGGGCGCAGTGTGGGCCTCTCACGGCCTGTTGACACTGTTTGAAGATCTGGGGCCCCTGCCCTCAGGTGGTGGCCATGGCCGACGCCGGCAGGCCGAACAGGTGGTCGAACACCCAGTTGAAAACAAAGGTGTAGCAAAGGAAGAACACGATCAGCCCCAGGTCCATCACAAACGCGTGCCACAGGGTGATGTCAAACCACCAGGCAAACAGCGGCACGAGGGTGAAGACCAGCCCGCCTTCAAAACCGATGGCATGCGCCACGCGCCGCGCAACGCTGCGACCGCGCACGGGCTGGCGAGCCTCCCAGCGCTCAAACGCCCAGTTGAAGACGATGTTCCAGACGATGGCAATCACCGAGGCTGCCACGGCCACCACGCTCGAATGGCCTGCACCCTGGCCCGAGAGCAGGGCCAGCCCGGCCGTGGCCGCCGCGATGGCGATCAGCTCGTACAGGCTCACATAGATCAGTCGGCGCTTGAGGCCCTGCAGGCCGAAAAGGGTGGGTTGCTTGTCCATGGGGGTGACTTTATGTGCCTGCAGCTGATATATAAAGTCAGCTTGTTTCAGTTTATTTGATAGATCACACCCATGGCCTTCTCTTCAGACAGCGTGCAGGTGTTCCTGGCAGCGCTGGACCACGGCTCTTTTTCGGCGGCGGCGCGGGCGCTGTCGCGGGTGCCGTCGGCCGTGAGCATGACCATTGCCCACCTGGAAGCCGAGCTGGATGTGCAGCTGTTTGACCGCAGCGGTCGCGAGCCCCGGCCCACCGCCGCCGCCCGCGCGCTGGAACCGCAGGCCCGGTTGCTCGCCGGGCAGCTGCAGCAGCTCAACGCCCAGGCGCTGGCGCTGACGCAGGGGCTGGAAGAGCGGCTGACGCTGGCCATCGCGCCCGAGCTGCTGGCCGCCCGCTGGACAGGCCCCCTGGCCACGCTGGCATCGGAATACCCGCTGCTGCAGGTGGAGGTGCTGACCGCCCCGCAGGTGGATGCGCTGGCGCTGCTGCACAGCGGCCGCGCACAGCTGGCGCTGGTGTTCGAGCGGCCCAGCATCGACGGGCGCGAGGGTTTTCAGGAGGTGGGCACCGAAACCCTGGTGGCGGTGATGGCGCCGGACCATGCGGTATTGCAGGGCGCGCGCGCCTCGGCCCTGGCCCGGGGCGAGCCGCCCGAGCGCGCCATGCTGCGCGAAGAACACCTGACCACCACGCGCCAGATCGTGGTGGCCAGCCGTGACCTGGGGCAAACCGACCCACGTTTTGTATTTGCCCGTCACCACTGGCGCACCGACAACCACCTGGCCGCGCTGGGCATGATCGAAGCAGGCCTGGGCTGGGGCTGGCAGCCCCGGGCGCTGGTGCAGCCGCGCATCGAGGCCGGGCGGCTGGTGGAGATGCCGTTTGAGAACCTGAGCAACGGCACCGCCCTGTGGGTGGATGTGGTGTGGTCGAAGGAGCGGCCGCTGGGCCTGGGCGCGGCGCGGTTTGTGGCGCTGATGGCCACGGCGGCCAAGGCAGCACCCCGCTGAGCGCTCCTGCAAGGCAGGCGCTGCCCGCCCCCATGCGCACCCAGAAGGCAAGGGAGCGTTGCCGCAAAAGCAAATGCGAATTGTTTGCATTTGCATGGATAATGGCGGCCTTTCATTTGCACCCCGCCCGTGCCCCGTTCAACACGACCTCTCTCCCGTGCGGCGGTTTGCACGGCGCGCGGGAGCAAGCCCCGCCGTTTTCTCTCTACCGATCTGCACCATGCATCCCTCGATTCCCCGGCCCGCCCGGCAGACTGCTACGGCCCGCGCCACCCTGGCGCTGTGCGCCTTTACCGCCAGCGCCGCCATGGCCCAGACGGCACCCCCTGTTTCATCGGCTCCACCGACCGACACCGTCACCACCAGCCCCGCCCTGTCGGAAGTGCAGGTGCGTGACAGCAGCGCCACCACCGGCTACCAGGGCGCGCAGCGCAACACCGCAGCCACACGCACCGACACGCCGCTGATCGAAACCCCGCAGTCCGTGCGCGTGGTGCCCCAGCAGCTGATGGAAGACCTGGGCGCCACGCGCCTGGCCGACACCGTGGACTATGTGAGCGGCATCACCCGCCTGAACGACTTTGGCGGCACCTGGGACAACTATGCGATCCGTGGCTTCAGCAACACCGACGGCGGCCAGCTGCTCAACGGCTTTGCCTCCAACCGGGGCTATGGCCCACAGCGCGACGTGAGCTCGGTCGAGCGCATTGAATTTCTCAAAGGCCCGGCGGCCGCGTTGTATGGCAGCAGCGAGCCGGGCGGCACGCTCAACGTCGTCACCAAAAAACCGCAGTTCACTCCCGCGCACAAGGCGGGTGTGCAGGTGGGCGGGCATGGCTACCGCCGTGCCACGCTCGACACCACCGGCCCGCTGGGCACGGACGTTGCCTACCGCCTGAACGTGGCGGCCGAGGACGGCGCGAGCCGTACCGCGCTGGTGGACAACCGCAAGATGGTGGTGGCCCCGTCCCTCACCTGGAACCTGGGCGCCAACACGGTGCTGAACTACGAGGCGGAGTTCATCCGCATCCGCACCCCGTTGGACCGGGGCATCGTGCAGGTGCGGGGCAACGTGGGCGCGCTGCCGTCCGACCGGTATCTGGGCGACCCCAGCCGCGAGAACCTGCATGTCAACGGCGACACGCACCAGCTGACGCTGGACCACGACCTGGGCCAGGGCTGGCGAACCCGCGTGGGTGCGTCGTACCGCGAGACGGATCTTTACGGCGCGGCCGTGGACCTGACCGGCACCCTCGCCGCCGACGGCCGCACCCTGACGCGCCGCGACAGCTGGCGCAGCCTGCCAGCGCGCGATGCATCGCTGCAGGCCGAGGTCGAGGGCAAGCTGCAAGCGGGCGGCTTCAGCCACACCGTGCTGGCAGGTGTGGAGACCTGGCGGCTCACTGCGGCGCAGGACATCCGCTACTCCAGCCTGGCCAGCCAGCCCTTTGCCATCGACATCTACAACCCGGTCTACAACCAGCCCGTGGGCAACCTCACGCCGGGTTTTGACCTGGTGGACCGCACCCGCGCCACGGGCGTATTTGTGCAGGACCAGATCGACCTGAGCGCGAAGTGGAAACTGCTGGCCGGCGTGCGCTTTGACCGCTTTCACCAGGACAGCGAAAACCGCCTGGCCGCCACCCGCCAAGAGCAGGAGCATTCGGCCGCCACGCCGCGCATCGGGCTCACCTACCTGGTCAACCCCAACACCTCGGTCTACGCATCGGCCGGGCGCTCGTTCCGCCCCAACGCAGGCACCGATGAAAGCGGCAAGGCGTTCGACCCGCAAAAGGGCCAAGCCCTGGAACTGGGCGCCAAGTGGCAGTCGGCCGACCAGCGCCTGAACGCCAGCGTGGCGCTGTTCGATATCCGCAAGACCTATGTGCTCACGCGCAGCCCCACCAACGCCAACTTCAGCATTGCGGCGGGCGAGGTGCAAAGTCGGGGCATGGAGCTGGATGTGGCCGGGCAGATCGACACCCACTGGCGCATGACGGCCAACATGGCCTACACCGACACCGAGGTGACCCGCGACAACAACCCCGCCCTGCTGGGCAAGCGCCTGCTGAACGTGCCCCGCGTGAGCGCCGGCCTGTTCGCCATCCGCGAAGACCAGGCGCCCTGGGGCGGCCGCTACGGCATCGGCGGCGGACTGGTGCATGTGGGCGAGCGCACGGGCACCGCCACCGACACTTACCGCCTGCCCGCCTACACCACAGCGCGCATCACAGGCTACTGGCAGATCGACAAGCGCACGCGCCTGACGCTGGACGTCCACAACCTGTTCGACAAGGCGTACTACACGGCCTCGTGGGGCGCACTCACCGTGATCCCGGGCCTGGGGCGCCAGGTGGTGGCGGGGGTGCAGGTGGTTTTCTGAGCCAAATTGGGCTCTAGCGCATTTATATCAAGCGTTAACAGCTATACATTTAATAGCAATCAACTGCTGCACGACAAGGAAAACCTCTGCTTTCACCGTCCTCCGGCACCCAGAGGCGGTCTGCCCAGCCGCCGTCCACCGCCATTTGGCGCACCGCTGCGCGCGTGGTGGGGCAGTGGTCCAGCGCCTGCAGGTGGTTCACCACCAGCGTGCCGTGGGCCAGCTGCGCGGCTTCGGCCATGTCGGCGGCGTCCATGAGGATTTCTGCCCCCACATCGAACCGGGCCCCGCCCGCAGGCAACACCGACACCGCAGGCTGAAGGCGCGCCAGGCAGTCGCGCACCGTGGGCGTGAGCATGGTGTCGCCCGCCAGGTAAACGCTGGGCTCGCCCGGCAGCTCCAGCAGGTAGCCGTGGCCGTGCTCCATGAAGCGGCCCACCCAGCCGGTGCCGTGCACACACGGGATCGGCGTGACATGGCCGCCCAGCGCCCACGGCTGGCGCCCTGGCCCCGCCAGCGGCCACACCAGCAGGCCGCGCTGCGCCAGGTAGTCGGCATCGCGTGGCATGCAGATCACCGGTATCTGCCGCTCGCGCAGAAAGCGCTTGCCAGCGCGGTCCAGGTGGTCGAAGTGGCCGCGTTGGCAGTGCGTGATGAGGGCGTGGGTCACACGCTCCAGCAGCGCATCGGTGCCCCCTGGCAGCTCCACAATGGGATTGCGCTGGCGCCCCGTGCCCAGATACCGCAGCGCGGGCAGGCTGCCCCGGGGGGCGAGCATGGGGTCCACCAGCAGGCCCACAGGGCGGCCCTGGGATTCGAATTCAAGAAGCACGGTGGCGTTGCGCAATTGGGTGATCTGCATGGTGTGGGCTCCGAAGCCAGTGGGTATGCAGTGGATTGTTGAGAATCGGGCACCCGGCGAGAATGGCCTGGTTTGACAATTTCTTTCCATTTCTAGCCAAACTACCCCGCCACCATGCGCCGCACCACCGCACCACCTGCACCACCCTTGCGCCTGGCACTGTTGCTGTACACCGGTTGCATGCCCGCAGGCCTCTTCGCCACCGCCGACATGGCCCGCGCCGCCAACCTGCGCGCCCAGCGCCCGGTGATCACCACCTGCTGGGCCGGCGCGGACCTGCAGCCTGTGCCCACCTGGCAAGGCCCCGCTCTCACGCCCAGCGTGGCCCTGGCGCAGGCCGAGGTGGACGCGGTGCTGGTGCCAGGCCTGTGGCTGTCTTCGCCCGACGGACTGCAGGCGCCGCAGCAGCAACAGCACATCGCGCCCGCCATCGCGGCACTGCGCGCCCTGCCCCGCCGCACCCAGGTGTGGAGCTATTGCGCGGGCGTAGCGCTGGCTGCGGCCAGCGGCAGGATGCGCGGGCGCGGCGCCACGGCCACCTGGTGGCTGCGGGCCCCGCTGCAACAGCAGTTTGGCGCGGTGCACTGGCGCTTTGACGAACCTTTGGTGGAAGACGGCCCCATCACCACCGCGGCAGGCGCCAACGGCTACTTGCCCTTGATGCTGCACGCGCTGGCAGCGCGGCTGGACGCTGAAGCCCTGGCAGATCTGCAGTCGCTGCTGATGCTGCCCCGCCCGCGCACCACCCACCCGGCGTTTGCCGGGCACGACCTCATGGCGATGGCTGACGCCCAACTGCGGCGCGCGATGCTGTGGGTGCAGCGTTGCCCCGCCAGCACGCTGCGCCTGCCCGCACTGGCCGAGGCGCTCGGCCTGTCGCCCCGCACGCTGGCAAGGCGGGTGCAAGCGCACACGGGTCTTTCGGCCGCGCTCTGGATGCGCCGCATCAAGCTGCGGCAGGTGAGCGAGGCCCTGTGCGACACGCCCCTGCCGCTCAAGCGCATTGCCGAAGACCTGGGCTTTGCCAGCGAGGCGGGCCTGCACCGCGCTTTTCAGCAGGCGACGGGGCAGACGCCGCTGGCCTACCGCATGGCGCACGGGTGAAGGTGCAGCGGTCGGCCGGCGAAAAAACCGGGCGCGGCATCGTTCACAAAGAGGATGCCGCCGAGCGCAAAGTTTGAGATCATGCACCCGCCCCTCCCCCCCAACTTGCAGCACCGCGACAGGACGAACGCCATGACCGCTCCCAACCACACCGCCAGTTGCCACTGCGGCGCCGTTCAAATCGAGGCCACGCTGGACCTGACCCAGCCCACCTACCGCTGCAACTGCGGCATCTGCCGCCGCACGCGCTTCTGGCCTGCCGTGGCACTGCCCGGGGGCTTTCGCATCACCCGGGGCGAAGGCGACCTCACGCGGTACACCTTCGGCACCCACAAGAACCACCACTACTTCTGCCGCCACTGCGGCGTGCGCGTGTTCGGCCACGGCACCGACACTCCGATGGGCGAGATGTACGGCGTGAATGTGGGCTGCATCAATGGCCTGACCGACGAAGACCTTGCGCGCCTGGCCATCGTGCGGGTGGACGGGCTGCACGACCAGTGGCAGCAGGCACCGGCGCACAGCGAGTATCTTTGAGGGCCTGCTGAAATTCTCGGCGCATCGCGCCGCACTGCCCGGAGCGCCGCCATGCCCTCGCCTTTTGACAACAACCCGTCGCCCCTCCTGCAACGCCTGCGCCCGTGGCAGCCCGGTGGCAAAAATGCGGCGCTGAAGGACTTCGACCCCGGCGCCAAACCCTTCTCGCTGGGCGACAAGACCCGGGACAAGGCAGCCGTCGAAGACCTGGCGGTGGAACTGGACGGGCTGCAGAACCTGTTCTATGCCGACAAGCGCTACAAGCTGCTCGTGGTGCTGCAAGGTACCGACACCTCGGGCAAGGACGGCACGATCCGTGGCGTGTTTGGCCGCATGAGCGCCCTGGGCGTACACGCCGTGGGCTGGAAGGCCCCCACCGAAACCGAGCGCGCACACGACTACCTCTGGCGCATCCACCAGCAGGTGCCGCAGGCGGGCGACATCACCGTGTTCAACCGCAGCCACTACGAGGACGTGCTGGTGCCCGTGGTCAACGGCTGGATCACGCCCGAGCAGCACCAGCAGCGTCTGGCGCACATCAACGACTTTGAACGCATGCTCAGCGAAACGGGCACCATCGTGCTCAAGTTTCTGCTGCACATCGGGTTTGACGAGCAGCGCGAGCGGCTGCAAGAGCGTCTGGACGACCCGGCCAAGCACTGGAAGTTCAGCATGGGCGACATCGAAGTGCGCAAGCAGTGGGCGCAGTACCAAGATGCCTATGGCACCCTGCTGGCTGCCACCCACACGCCCTGGGCGCCCTGGACCATCGTGCCCGCCAACTCCAAGACGCACCGCAACCTGATGATCGCCACGGTGCTGCGCGAGGTGCTGCAGAAGCTGGACTTGCGCTACCCGGCTGGCGACCCCGCGCTGGCCGGCTTCACGGTGAAATGACCGCTCGTGCGGCAGTGCAGCACGCTGCCTTCTCGGCGTTTTCACTGGCCACATTTTTGCTGCAGTGCCGCATTGGGCGGTGTTTTCCCGTGGTTATGCATTAATTGCATAGCACCAAAACACTACGGCCTTAGACAGCGTGCAGCGGCAGGCATAAGCTTCGCAGCCTGAACTGATCCCACAAGGAATTCACCATGTCGCAACCCGTCGGCGCCCCTGCCGCACAATCCCACCCCCTGCCCTCGTACCTGCAGGCCGACCACCTCGGCCCCTGGGGCAACTACCTGCAGCAGGTAGACCGCGTCACCCCCTACCTGGGCAGCCTGGCGCGTTGGGTGGAAACCCTCAAGCGTCCCAAGCGCATCCTGATCGTGGACGTGCCGATCGAGCTGGACAACGGCACCATCGCCCACTACGAAGGCTATCGCGTGCAGCACAACCTGAGCCGGGGCCCCGGCAAGGGCGGCGTGCGTTTTCACCAGGACGTGACGCTGTCGGAAGTGATGGCCCTGTCGGCCTGGATGTCGGTGAAGAACGCTGCGGTGAACGTGCCCTACGGCGGCGCCAAGGGCGGTATCCGCGTGGACCCCAAGAAGCTCTCGATGGGTGAACTGGAGCGCCTGACGCGCCGCTACACCAGCGAGATCGGCCTGTTGATCGGCCCCTCCAAGGACATCCCCGCACCCGACGTGAACACCAACGGCCAGATCATGGCCTGGATGATGGACACGTATTCGATGAACACCGGCGCCACCGCCACCGGCGTGGTGACCGGCAAGCCCGTGGACCTGGGCGGCTCGCTGGGCCGCGTCGAAGCCACCGGCCGCGGCGTGTACACCGTGGGCGTGGAAGCCGCCAAGCTGACCGGCCTGGCGCTGGAAGGTGCCCGCATCGCAGTCCAAGGCTTTGGCAACGTGGGCGGCATTGCGGCCAAGCTGTTCGCCGAAGCAGGCGCCAAGGTGGTGGCTGTGCAAGATCACACCGGCACCATCTTCAACAGCAAGGGCCTCGATGTGCCCGCGCTGCTGGCGCATGTGAAGACCCGTGGCGGCGTGGGCGGCTTTGCCGGCGCCGATGTGATGAAGGCCGAGGAGTTCTGGGGCGTGGATTGCGAGATCCTGATCCCTGCCGCCCTCGAAGGCCAGATCACCAAGGACAACGCTGGCCAGATCAAGGCCAAGCTCGTGATCGAAGGCGCCAACGGCCCCACGACCACCGAGGCCGATGACATCCTGCACGACAAGGGCGTGCTGGTGCTGCCCGACGTGATCGCCAACGCCGGCGGTGTGACGGTGAGCTACTTTGAATGGGTGCAGGATTTCTCCAGCTTCTTCTGGAGCGAAGACGAGATCAACGCCCGCCTGGTGCGCATCATGCAAGAGGCTTTTGCGGGCATCTGGCAAGTGGCGCAAGAGCACAAGGTGAGCCTGCGCACCGCCACCTTCATCGTGGCCTGCCAGCGCATCCTGCATGCGCGCGAAATGCGCGGACTGTATCCGTAAGCCCCCTGAGCGGCTGCGCCGCTTCCCCCGAGGGGGACGCACCCGGTGGCCTGGCGGAGCCAGTTCCACGGGTGCACTGGTGTGGGGGCTGCGCGCCCCGCAAAGGCCACGCCCATCCAGGCGGCAAGTCACTTTCAAAACCGCCAGCGCCGCGATCCGGTCCTGGCGGTTTTTTACTTTTCTCCGTGTTGGCACACATGCGCTGTGGCGC